>JANPJV010000308.1:0-23781 GCA_031425695.1 Rhodanobacteraceae bacterium
TTCGCGCACAACATGACCTACGTGAAGCGAACGCTCTTCGTAGGTCATGTTGCTCGCGAAGCGAGCTACTTGACGGCTCTTTCTCGTAGGAACGGAAGAGCGTCATTTAGTGCGCGTTCGCGCACAACATGACCTACTCACTCAAGAACGCCGCCACATCCCCAGGCTCGTAGATCGGCGTCGAGCAGCGCTGGGCGGTGCAGACGAAGGCAGCGGGGCGTTTGAGCTTGGGGTAGGCGATGTCGGGGTTGGGCAGCGGGCCCTCGCTGCGGTCCCACCAATCGAGACGTTTGTAGGTGCCCGGGACGCGCAGGCAGGCGTCAAAGAGGGCACGCGTGGTGGCGTCTTCCTTGGGGCCGATGACGGTGAGGTGCAACGGCTCGCTGCCGATTTCGCGGTCGGCGAGCAGGATGCCGGCGTCGCTGAGACGCGAGAGCGCGATGTCTTCGTGCGCGAGCCAGCTGAGTGCGTGCTTGGCGGCCACGGCGTGGGTCGCCTCGCCGGTGAAGCGTGCGAGCAGGTTGAGAAAGCGCGCGGTCGAGATGTTCTCGTCGAGCTGCGGTACGGGCGCGATGGGCGCCTCGCCGCGAGCGGCGCTGGCGAAGCCGCCGCTCGCCGCCTTGAAGTTACGGTCAATGAAAGCACCGGCGGCAGCGGCATGCTCGATCCATTGGCGCTGACCGGTCGCGCGATACAGCGCCAGCATGGCGCGGCCGGCGGCCAGACTGTCGCCAAGATACGGGCCCGCCACGTCCTTGGCGTCGTGGCGGTAGCCACCCGCGGGCAATGCTCGCTGTTGGCGAATCCAGGTGAGCGCGGCGAGTGCCTTGTCGAGCGCGCTGGCATCGCCGCTGGCCTCATGCCAATGCACCAGGCCTTCAGCAATCAGCGCGGTCTCCCGTGTGTACCGATGAGTATCGACGCGCGGGATTCCAAGCTTCCGCCGTCCCGCGTCGTCGAGCGCGAAGTACTCCGCCGAGTGCTCTCCGCGTACCAGGTCGGCATCCTGGCTGGCGTAGTAGCCGCCGTCTGGACTGGCGAGAAACTCATCGATATAGCGGATGAGATCCTGCGCCGCGGCCCGGTAGCCGGCATCGCCCGTGGCCGCAAAGCCCAGCGCATACAGGCGCAGATATTCGCCCTGCAGGGTGGTGAGCTTTTCAAAATGCGGATGCTGGTAATCGCCGCCGGTCGAGTACTGATAGGCGCCGCCCCACACTGGATCAATCAGCGCGCGGGCGCCATCGAGGCTCTTGCGGCCGCGCGCCATTTCCTCGGCATCCCCGGCCAACCCGAGCGTCAGCTGGTACTCGGCCGCATCGCGATCGAGATATTTCTGCCCGAGTTTCAGCCCACCATGGAGCGGGTCATAGCTCGCGCGATGCCGTTGCTCCAGCGATGCGCGGATCGTTTCCGGCAGGCTCGAGATCGCGGTCACCGAGTCGATGTCGGGATTGCTCGATCTCTCGGGGCTTGGATCGGACACGATCGCGGCCAGCAGCTTGCGCATGCCGGGTGCCGGGATATAGCCGCGGCGCTTGACGATCTCGGTGCCGTCGGCGGCGAACACGATCGTCGCCGGCCAGCCGAAGTCGCGATAGCGATTGGCGAGATCCGGTCGCGCGTCCTGATCGATCCGCAGTGGCACATAGTGCGCAGCCAGCGCCGCCTGCACGCCGCTGTCCGCATAGGTCTGGTGGTCCATCACATGGCACCAGTGGCACCAGACCGCTTCCAGATACAGGATCACGAAGCGCTTCTCGGCGCGCGCCTGGGCGAAGGCGGCGGTGTCGTCGTCGAGCCACTGCACGGACGAAGATGCGCACCAGGCCTGAGTGCTGGCGAGGCCGACGATGAGGAATAACAGGACTCGAAGCATGGCGGACCTCACCGAGTTGGCGTGTGGAGATTCTTACCGGATTACGCTGAGAAGGTCGGGATGGTTGCGCGCGTTTTTGCTGTGGGTGGGTCTGCGCTGCGCGCGGACTCTTTCCCAGCAGGTTGCCCAAAAAAGCGTCCGCGCATAGCGCAGACCCACCAACAGCAAATGCATCCAAAGCGGCGCGGAGCGCCGCACTCCAAATGAGAGCCCGTTCAGTCCCTCCGGCCTATACTCCGCGCCCCGCTGCTGTGGTTGCGTCCAGATGTCCTCAGTTGTTGCCCCGAAGATCGGTTTCGTGAGCCTGGGTTGTCCGAAGGCGCTGGTCGATTCCGAACGCATCCTCACCCAGTTGCGCTCCGAGGGTTACCAGATCGTGCCGACCTACAAGTCTGCGGACGTCGTGGTGGTCAATACCTGCGGCTTCATTGATGCGGCCGTGGCTGAGTCGCTGGACGCGATCGGCGAAGCGATGAGCGAGAACGGCAAGGTGGTCGTGACCGGCTGTCTCGGCGCGCGCGCCGAGATGATCCGCGAGCGTTTTCCGGATGTGCTGTCGATCTCTGGTCCGGCCGATTACGAGACGGTGATGCGCGCCGTGCACAAGCAGAAGCCGCCGCAGCACGATCCATTCATGGACCTGGTGCCGCCACAGGGCATCAAGCTCACGCCGCGTCACTACGCATATCTCAAGATTTCCGAGGGCTGCAATCACCGCTGCAGCTTCTGCATCATCCCGTCGATGCGCGGCGACCTCGTGAGCCGGCCGATCGATGAAGTGCTGGTCGAGGCCGAAAAGCTCGCTCGGAGTGGGGTCAAGGAGCTGCTGGTGGTCTCGCAGGACATCAGCGCCTATGGTGTCGACATGAAATATGCGGCGCGCGACTGGCGCGGGCAGGCGCGGCAGACGCGTTTCCTCGACCTCGCGCAGGCGCTCGGCGAGCTCGGCATCTGGGTGCGCATGCACTACGTCTACCCGTACCCGCACGTCGACAAGGTGGTGCCGCTGATGGCACAGGGTCACGTCCTGCCGTACCTCGACATCCCGTTCCAGCACAGCAACCCGCGCATCCTGAAGCTGATGAAGCGCCCGGCGAGTGGCGAGAAGAACATCGAGCGCATTCGCGCGTGGCGCCAGATCTGTCCCGACATCACCTTGCGCAGCACCTTCATCGTCGGCTTCCCGGGCGAAACCGCGGCCGAATTCGAAGAGCTGCTGGCCTTCCTCGAAGAAGCGCAGCTCGACCGCGTCGGCGCTTTTGCCTATTCGCCCGTCGGTGGCGCGGGTGCCAACCTGCTGCCCGATCCAGTCCCGGAAGAGCTCAAGCAGGAACGCCTGGAACGCTTCATGACCCTGCAGGGCCAGATCAGCGCCGCACGCCTGCAGCGCAAGATCGGCAGCACCCAGCGCGTGCTCATCGACGAAGTCGGCCCGTCGGTCCTGGTCGCGCGCAGTGCGGCCGATGCACCCGAGATCGACGGCAAGGTCTATGTTGCCTTGAATGGCAAGCGCGGCCGCCGCAAGGCCGTCATCCCGACCGCGGGGTCGCCACAGTACAAGGTGGGTGACTTCATCGATGTGAGCGTCGTCGATGCCGATGAGCACGATCTGCACGCGGTGGTGGGGTGACAAGGCACCGGAGCAAGGGCAGAAGCTTTTATCCGCAGATAAGAGCTGATTAACGCAGATTAGAAGCGCCGCAAGCCTTTCGCTTTAATCTGCGTAAATCTGCGAAATCTGCGGATAAATCTTGCTCTTTTGTAATGCCCGACCTCACGCTCCCGCCTTTCGATCAACTCGTCGAATTCGCCGACCTCTTCGCATCTGAGTGGGCGACCGATCTCGACGCGGTCAACGTGTTCGCGCGCGAGCGGGTCGGCCCTGATCGCCGCTTCGTCCTCATCGATCCACTCGCACCAGACGGCCTCCACTACGAGCAGCGGATTGCCGAGCGCGGGGAGATCGCGATGCGGCCGGGCTCCTGGCATGACTTCTATGGCGCGCTGATGTGGCTCGCCTTCCCGGCTGCCAAGCGGGCGATCAACGCCTGCCAGATCAAGGACCTGGCGGAGGTTGGGCCGAAGCAGCGCACGCGCCACCAGCAGGCCATCACCCACGTCGACGAGGCCGGGTTGATCCTCGCGTGCTCGCCAAATGCGCCGCTGGCGCGCATGTACGAGCACGACTGGGCTGGGCTGCTGTTCGACGTGCGCGAAGAATGGGCGCAGCGCACGGACGTCTTCGTGCTCGGGCATTCGCTGTTCGAAATTCGCCAACTGCGCCCGCACGACCTGCTTGCGGCAAAAGTGCTGCCGGTGATCGTTGACGACGATTACTGGAAGCAGGACCGAGTCACCCGGCGTGCGCGGCTCGATCGCGTCGCCGCGGAAGGCTTGCGCGATGGCCGCTTCGCCGCTGATCCCAAGGATTTGCCGACCCTGCCGCTGAGCGCGATCGTCGGCTGGGACGAGCGCAACGACGACCCCGAATTCGTCGCCACCGCGCAATGTTTTCGGCCGAAGCCGGCGGGGCGGGTTTATGCGCCACCGGTGGTTTTGTAGGTCATGTTGCTCGCGGAGCGAGCTACTTGACGTTCTCCGGCATCTGCGTCAAGTAGCCCGCTGTCGCGGACAACATGACCTACGACAAGCGCTCTGATTGACTGTTAAACGCCGGGCGGTAGTCGCGGGGCAAAAATGACACTTTTTGCCCTGCGGGCAGAGTGGGCGCCCGAATCGAATACTCCGAAGGAGAATTCGATTCGAAATCACCTTGGCGGCAGCGGTGTCGTCGAATGCCGCAGCGCCCGGCGCAGCCAGCGTGATCGCTGGGCGCGGCCGTTGACGGCGGCGACCAGGTGCTTGGGGCGGAGCGGCTTGATCAGGTAGTCGTCGCCACCGGCTATCAAGGTCTGGAAGCGCCGTTCCTGGTCGTCGTCACCAGAGATCAGCACGACCGGGGTGAAGGCAGTTTTCGGGTGGGCGCGGAACAGGCTCAGCAACTCGAGGCCGGTCAATCCCGGCATGTGCAGGTCGAGCAGGATCACGTCGGGTAAGAAATGATCGAGCGCCTGCAACGCGGCGAGCGGATCGTTGACGACGCAGGTAGCGAGGCCGGAGCGGCGCAACACCGATTCCACCACGGTGGTCATCGACAGGTCGTCGTCGATGATCAGCGCGCGATACGGATCGAGTCGATCTCGCAACACCTCGACGATTTCGGTCGCCAGCGCGTCGACCGAACCCGGCAGCACGAAGAAACCGTCCGCACCGGATTGACCGGCCTTGAGGCGCAGGCGCGCGTCATCACTCTTGGCGACCACGAACAGGCCGATGCGCCGGCGCGCCTGGTCGAGCGAAGGGTCGAGCTGCAGCAGCTTGTCCCACACATCGAGCGCGACTGCCGGCAGGATCAGCGCCTTGACCTCGGTGCGGCTCAGCAACTGGCCCGTCTGCCGATCGAGCCGCAGCAGCGGCTGCACCACGTAGCCGTAGTCTTCGAGCGCCATGCCGAGCGTGCCGGCATCGCGACCCGTGGGGTCGATGAAGACGATGGTGTCGGCCGCGTTTGGCGCCTTGAGCTCGGCGAACGTCTTGGGCTCGGACAGCACACGCGAACGCGCTGACTCCTCCAGGCTCTCGAAGACGATGGGATCCGGATCGTTGGGCACCATCGGCGCAAGTGGAGAAAGGATGTCCAACGCGGTCGAAGTTTCGAGCCGCTGCATCTGTTCGGTCATGCCATCGAGCAGGGTTTCCAGCTGCACGCGCCGGGCATCGCGCGGGCCGACACGGGAGTCGGTGAAGGCGCTGATGTAGGCGGCAAAACCAAGCGTGGCCTCGGCGAGAGAAGAGTGTCGCGGGTCGCTGAGCGCCTCCGCGAGCTGCTCGGCGCGCTCGCAGATATCACCGGCGGCATCCATCTCCCACGACCCGCTGAGCAGCGCACGGGCATCGTGTTCGAGTTGACGAAGGGCTTCGACTTCCTGGCTCATGCGTGAAGACTCGCGCAGGCGCGGAGCAGACGCAAGGACAACCTACAAGTAGGGATCGGCGATTCCGAGGCGCGCCAGCGCTGCGACTTCCAGCGCTTCCATCTCTTCCGCGGCCACCGCCTCCTCATGATCCCAGCCGAGCAGATGCAGCACGCCGTGAACGGTCAGGTGTGCGTAGTGGGCCTGCACCGGCTTGCCTTGTTCGACCGCCTCGCGCGCGACCACCGGAGCGCAAAAGGCAAGGTCGCCAAGGAGCTCGGAACCGAAGCCCGCGGGCAGGTCCGCCGGGAAGGACAGCACATTGGTCGGGTAGTCCTTGCCGCGATAGTCGCGATTGAGCGCGCGACCTTCATCTT
This sequence comes from Rhodanobacteraceae bacterium, assembly GCA_031425695.1. Taxonomy (GTDB): domain Bacteria; phylum Pseudomonadota; class Gammaproteobacteria; order Xanthomonadales; family SZUA-5; genus JANPJV01. The sequence continues at coordinate 6,231 of JANPJV010000308.1, forward strand.
CGTCGATGATGCGGATCGAGACCTCGCCAGCTTCACGGTCGGCAATCCGCAGCGCCGCCTCGACCCAGCGCCGAAAGCTAGCCGCCGCCGGCAGTCCCTTGCGCGCGCACCCGAAGCTGAGGGTGACGGCGATGTGTCCGTAACTTCTATCCATGCGTCCAAGCCAACTGGTCCGGCCCGTCGGCATAGCCGCCGGGCGTTCGATCGATTACGCGGCATGCCGCGTGGGCAATCGATCTCACTAGGCGATGCGCCCGCCGCTGAGCTGCGCTTCGTCGAAGCGCTCGTACGCCTGGACGATGCGCGCGACCAGTGGGTGGCGCACGACGTCGTGGCTGGTGAAAAAGGTGAAGCTGATGCCATCGACGCCCTTCAGCACATCGATCACCTGGCGCAGGCCCGACTGGTCCTTGCGCGGCAAGTCGATCTGCGTGACGTCGCCGGTGATCACCGCCGTCGTGCCGAAGCCGATACGCGTCAGGAACATCTTCATCTGTTCCATGGTCGTGTTCTGCGCTTCATCGAGGATCACGAACGCGTCGTTGAGCGTGCGGCCGCGCATGAACGCGAGCGGCGCGACTTCAATGACGTTGCGCTCGAGCATGCGCGTCACTTTCTCGACGCCGAGCATCTCGTAAAGCGCGTCGTACAGCGGGCGCAGGTAAGGGTCTACCTTCTGGGTGAGGTCACCCGGCAGGAAGCCCAGCTTTTCACCGGCTTCGACCGCGGGACGCACGAGGATCAGCCGCTGCACACGGTTGCTCTCGAGCGCCTCGACCGCCATCGCGACCGCCAGATAGGTCTTGCCAGTACCGGCCGGGCCAACGCCGAAATTGATGTCGTGGGTCGCGATTGCGTGGAGATAGCGCGCCTGGTTGGCACCGCGCCCGCGGACCACGCCGCGCTTGGTCCGGATGACGACTTCCTGCGTGCTTTCGTCGGGTTCCCCCGCGTCGTCGCTTCCGGTGAGCTCCTTGATCAAAAGGTGCACGCCCGAGCCGTCGAGCACCTCGTTCTCGGTGGCTGCATACATCCCCCGCAACGTGCGCGCGCCATCGCGCACCGCCGCCGGCGGGCCGCTGATCTGGAACAGATTCCCACGATTGGCAATCTGCACGCCGATCCGCCGCTCTACCTCGCGCAGATGCTCATCGAACGGCCCACACAGATTCGCCAGCCGCTCATTGTCCTGCGGCTCCAGCGTCAGCGTGAAGTCACTCGACGGTGGTGCCTTGATCGCCTTGGGCATTGCTACCTCGCGCTACATTGAGATCAAAAAGAGCAAAAGAATTATCCACAGATTACACAGATGAAAAGCGGATAAGAGCGGATTAAAGCTTTGATAGATAGGGGAAAACGCGTCTGGCGTGACGTGGCCCCGAATCTCATTCAATCAAGCTTTCATCTGCGAAATCCGCTTTTTCATCCATGTAATCTGTGGATAGAGCTCTTGCCTTAGGCAACTGCAAGCGGCGACGCAGCGTCTACGACCACCCGTCCGCGCAGACTATTTGCCATCGCCTCGGTGATCACGACGTCGACGAACTGGCCGATGAGGCGGGGGTCGCCGGCGAAGTTGACGTAGCGCATGTTCTCGGTGCGGCCGGTGAGCTCGCGGGGATTCTTGGTGCTGGGGCGTTCGACCAGGACGCGCTGGACGCTGCCGACCATCGCCAGGCTGATCGCGCGGGCGAACTCGTTGATGCGTGCCTGCAGGCGATAGAGGCGTTCCTTCTTGACCTGCTCGGGGGTTTCATCGACCAGGCTCGCAGCAGGCGTGCCGGGACGCCGGCTGTAGATGAAGCTGAAGCTCTGGTCGAAACCGATGTCCTCGACCAGTTTCATGGTCCCTTCGAAATCCGCATCGGTCTCGCCCGGAAAGCCGACGATGATGTCGGTCGAGATGCTGATTCCAGGGCGTGCGGCGCGCAGCTTGCGGATCTTCTGCTTGTACTCGATCGCAGTGTGGCCGCGCTTCATGGCGGAAAGGATGCGATCGGAGCCGGACTGCACTGGCAGGTGCAAATAGTTGGCGAGCTTGTCGCACTCGGCGTACGCGCGCACCAGGCTGTCGTTGAACTCGAGCGGGTGCGAGGTGGTGAAGCGGATGCGGCCGATGCCATCGATCTGCGCCAGGTACTGGATCAGCAGGCCGAGATCACACACCGCGCCATCGTGCATCACGCCACGATAGGCGTTGACGTTCTGCCCGAGCAGGTTGACCTCGCGCACGCCTTGTTCCGCGAGCATCGCGACTTCTGCGACCACGTCGTCGAACGGCCGGCTGATCTCTTCGCCGCGCGTATACGGCACCACGCAGAACGAGCAGTACTTGCTGCAGCCTTCCATGATCGAAACAAAAGCGGTCGGCCCGTCGCTGCGGGGCTCCGGCATCCGGTCGAACTTCTCGATTTCTGGAAAGGAGATATCGACTTGCGACCGGCCCTCGCTGCGGACACGATCAACCATCTGCGGGAGCCGGTGCAGGGTCTGCGGCCCGAACACCAGGTCGACGAAGGGCGCGCGCTTGATGATGTTCTCGCCTTCCTGGCTGGCCACGCAGCCACCGACGCCGATCACCAGCTTCGGGTTCAGCGCCTTGAGCTGCTTCCAGCGGCCGAGCTGGCTGAACACTTTTTCCTGCGCCTTCTCGCGGATCGCACAGGTGTTGACCAGGATCACATCGGCTTCCGCCTCGTTGTCGGTCAGCGTCAGGCCATGCTCGGCACCCAGCACGTCCGCCATCTTTGACGAGTCGTACTCGTTCATCTGGCAACCGTGGGTCTTGATGAACAACTTGCCGGCCATGCGCGTGAGCTCGAGGGTGCTGCGGGGGGTGCGCATTGTAGGTCACGTCGTGTCGATGTGGTGCGCTCCACGTAGGTCACGTTGCGCCCGCGTTCGGTCGATACTGGGTAAACGTGGGATCGGGCGCTACGTGACAGTGCGCGGTGTCACGTAGCGCCCGAAGCATTGACCGCGTCTCCTTGCGTCACGCGGGCGCAACGTCACCTGCGTCCAGACCACGCTCCCACCACCCCGAATAGCCCAAGCTCGCTGCCATGGATGACCTGTTCAAACCAAAACCGCAGCCACCGCTCGCCGAGCAGATGCGGCCGACCAGCCTATCGGAAGTCATCGGCCAATCGCATCTGCTCGGGCCCGGAAAGCCGCTGCGCATTGCCTTCGAATCTGGCAAACCGCATTCGATGATCCTTTGGGGCCCGCCGGGCGTGGGCAAGACCACGCTCGCGCGGATGAGCGCGAGCGCGTTTGGCTACGACTTCATCGCGCTGTCAGCGGTGCTCGCCGGCGTGAAGGAAATCCGCGCGTCCATGCAACAGGCCGAGGAGAACCTGAGCCGCGGCCGGCGCACGATCCTGTTCATCGACGAGATCCACCGATTCAACAAGAGCCAGCAGGATGCCTTGTTGCCTTTCGTCGAGTCGGGGCTGGTGATCTTCATCGGGGCCACCACCGAAAACCCCTCCTTCGAGGTCAACTCGGCGCTACTGTCGCGGGCGCAAGTCCATGTTCTGCAAGTGCTTTCGAATGTTGAGCTGCTCGAGCTGATCGAGCGCGCCCGCCCGCTGCTGGGAAACCTGAGCTTTGCCGAAGGAGCGCTCGACACCCTGGTCGGTTATGCCGATGGCGATGCCAGGCGCTTGCTCAACCTGCTGGAACAGGCTCACAACGCCGCACGCTCGGCTGGTCGCGTCGAGGTCGACGCCGAGTTCTTGGCATCCGCACTGAGCCTCAACGCGCGCCGCTTCGACAAGGGCGGCGACAACTTCTACGACCAGATTTCGGCACTGCACAAATCGGTGCGTGGCTCGCATCCGGACGCGGCCTTGTATTGGCTGTGCCGCATGCTCGATGGCGGCGCCGACGCGAAATACCTGTCGCGGCGGATCGTGCGCATGGCCTGGGAGGACATTGGCCTGGCCGACCCGCGCGCACTCCAGGTGGCCAACGATGCGGCCGGTACCTACGAGCGACTCGGATCGCCCGAAGGCGAGTTGGCGCTGGCGCAGGCGGTGATCTATCTCGCGGTCGCGCCGAAGAGCAACGCCGGCTACGTCGCCTACAACGAGGCGCGCGCCTTCATCCGCAACGACCGCTCGCGCGAAGTCCCCGTTCACCTGCGCAACGCGCCCACCCGGCTGATGAAGGAGCTCGGATACGGCCGCGAATACCGCTACGCCCACGACGAGCCCGAGGGCTACGCGGCTGGCGAAACCTACCTTCCCGACGGCATGCCCGAGCCCGGCTGGTACCGCCCGGTGCAGCGAGGGCTCGAAGCGAAGATCGGCGACAAGCTCGAGCATCTGCGCAAGCTGGATGAGCAGAGTTGACGTAGGTCGCGTTGCGCCCGCGCGTATTCCATGATCGCGATGCAGCTTTCGGGCGCTACGTGACTCCTCGTTGCACGACGGCTGGGCGCGGTGTCACGTAGCGCCCGAAGGCCGGACTCGCAATGACTCATCGCGCGCGGGCGCAACGTGACCTAAGTAGCGAGCGCCAAGCGCCTTGCCTTCGACCAGCTGAGTCGATCATCGTTGCGTGCGGGGCATAGGACCCGGCCACCGCCAACGGGGGAGATCATGGACTTGCTACGGTTGAGCCTGCTGGTCGCCTGCGGCGGCGCGCTGGGCTCGCTCACGCGCTTCTGGATCGGCATCGGCCTGGTTCGCGGCCTGGGTGCGGCGGCACCTTGGGGAACCCTGGCGGTGAACGTGATTGGCTGTGGGCTCGCGGGGATTTTCTTCGCCTGGGCGAGTGCGCGGCAGGGCAGCGTCGGTTGGCATGCGCTGCTCCTGGTGGGCTATCTCGGTGGCCTGACGACGTTTTCCGCATTCAGCCTCGACGCCCTTGCACTCTGGCAACGCGGCGAAAGTCGGCTTGCTGTGGGTTATGTGCTTGGCAATCTGCTGTTGGCATTGCTCGCAGCGTGGTCCGGCTTCGCCTTCGCGCGCCGCAGCTGAGTTTGATCTCGCGTGCTGTCACGCATAATCGGCGGTCATCTTCGACCCCTGAGATCAACGATGCACGACGCCGCACTGTTCCGCCAACACCTTGCCACAACTGCGGAGCGCTTTCGTTCCAGCCGTGGGCTGGAGTTGCCCGTCAGCGAGATCGAGTCGCTCGAGACGCGCCGCAAGCAGGTGCAGATGGAGACGCAGGAGCTGCAGTCGAGCCGCAATCGCCTGGCCAAATATATCGGCCAGCGCAAGTCGAAGGGCGAATCTGTCGACGACCTGATGGCGCAGAGCCAGGCCATCCCGCAGCGGCTCAAGGAAGCCGAGGAACAACTCGGCCAGCTGCAGGAGAGCCTGACCGCCATCCTGCTGACGCTGCCGAACTTCCCGCACGAGAGCGTGCCGGTTGGCAAGGACGAGCAGGACAACGTGGAGGTGCGCCGGCATGGCACGCCACGCGAGCTCGGTTTCGCGCCGAAGGATCATGTCGAGCTCGGCGCGCGCCACGGCTGGCTGGATGGCGAAGCGGGCGCGAAGCTTTCGGGCTCACGCTTCACCGTGCTGCGTGGTGGCCTGGCACGACTGCACCGCGCACTCGCGCAGTTCATGCTCGACCTTCATACCAACGAGCACGGTTATCTTGAAGTCAACGCGCCGGTGCTGGTCAATCCAGAGTCGCTCGTCGGCACCGGCCAGCTGCCGAAATTCCAGGAAGACCTGTTCGAGCTGCCGATGGGCAACAAGAGCCTGTACCTGATCCCGACGTCGGAAGTCTCGCTGACCAACCTCGTGCGCGACACCATCGTCGATGCCGAGCAATTGCCGCTGCGTATGACTGCGCACTCGCTGTGCTTCCGCGCCGAAGCTGGTGCTGCCGGGCGTGATACCCGCGGCATGATTCGCCAGCACCAGTTCGAGAAGGTCGAGCTGGTGCAGATCGCGCGTGCCGAAGACAGTTACGCCCAGCACGAAGAGATGGTCGGGCATGCCGAAAACGTATTGAAGAAGCTTGGGCTGCCGTTCCGCACGGTGCTGCTGTGCACCGGCGACATGGGCTTCTCCGCTGCCAAGACCTTCGACATTGAAGTGTGGCTGCCAAGCCAGGGTTGTTTCCGCGAGATCAGTTCCTGCTCCAACTGCGAGAGCTTCCAGGCACGCCGCCTGCAGGCCCGCTGGCGCACCGCCGGCGGCAAGCCCGAGCTCCTGCATACCCTGAACGGTTCGGGTGTCGCCGTCGGCCGCGCGCTGATCGCGGTGATGGAGAACTACCAGAACGAGGACGGCTCGATCACGGTGCCCGAGGTTCTGCGCCCGTACATGGGCGGGCTGGCGATGATTTCGTGATGCGGCCGAAGGTGCTCTTGCCGTCGTAGGTCATGTTGCCCGCGCCAGCGGGCTACTTGACGGGTTGCCGGAAAGAGTCAAGTAGCTCGCTTCGCGAGCAACATGACCTACCAAAAGCGCCCCTAAGTCCCAACAAAAAGGCCCGCTTGCGCGGGCCTTTTTTATCGACTTAGCTCAACAAAGATCAATCTTCCCCGCTGAAGAACGCGAACAGGCGCATGAGGTGCAGGAACAGCACCCAGATGCTGGCCATCAGGCTGGTGGCGATGACGATGTAGTTGGCATCCGGATCGTGGATCAGCTGGCTCGTTTCATACAGGATGCAGCCGGAGATCAGGAGCACGGCGGCAGCCGAGATCATGATGCTGAGGAGCGGCATCTGCAGGAAGATGTTGGCGACGATCGCGCCCAGGATCACCAGCGAACCGACGAACAGGAAGCCGCCGAGGAAGTTGAACTCGCGGCGGGAGACCAGGGCGTAGCCCGACAGCGAGAAGAAGATGACGCTGGTGGCGGCGAGCGCGTAGACCGGGATGTTCGGGTCCATGCGGAAATAGACGCCGACGATCGGCCCGAGGAAGTAGCCGAGCAAACCGGCATAGGCGAAGGACAGCACCAACCCGGCGGGCGAATTGCGCGTCGCCTGGATCAGGTAGGGCATGCCGATCATGAAGGCCAGGAAGATCCAGACATTGATCATCTGGGCATTGCTGGCAATCGCGTACCACGCCGTCAGGGCAGACACGCCCAGGATCATGGTCAGCAGCAAATACGCGTTGCGGATGGTGGCGGTATTCGCGAGGGCCTGGGTCGAAGCACCAGCGCGAATGGGTATGGCATTGCTCATCGGTATCGGTCCTTGCGGTGGCAAACGAGACTGGCGACGAAGAGTCTATCGCATGCCAGTCCACGCTTTCATGTTTGCGGCGGCGAGGTGAAGATGCAAGTGCCGAGCTGCTGCATGACGCCACCCGTTCAGAAGAGCGCAAGGCAGAGGCCAAGCGAAGAGCACTTGATCCACAGATTTCGCAGATTTCCGCAGATTGAAAGCCACAACTCCATTGCTCTTAATCTGCGTAAATCGGCGAAATCTGTGGATAAGAACTCTTGCTATATCGGATTAGCCGCGCTGCAGCGCCTCCCGGGGTTTGAGGTCGCGGAGGGCCTGGACGACCTGGCGGGTCCAGAAGTCCTTGTCGCCAGCGGTGGTCTCTTCGAGCAGCTCCATCGAGAAGCGGTTGGTTTCTTCGATCTGCCGGCCCATGTTCGAGCGGTAGCTGGCGGTGATGCTGAACTGCTGGGGCTGGTCGACGTTGCGCTCGAAGACGTGGCTCAGCACGCGGCTGTCCTGCAGCGCATAGGTCAGGGTGAAGCCGGGCGGAATGTTGAAGCCGCCCTTGGCGAACAGCGGCAGCTCGGACAGCAAGCGCAGCTCGTCGTCGCGGCCCCAGAGCCACACCGGGCGATCGACGGACAGGTGCACGTCATCTGCCGGGGTGCGTCCGACGTTGCTGATCTCCAGTGCCCAGCTCGAGCTGCCGGTCGGAACCAGGGAAATGCGCAGGTAGGCACGCGCCTGGCGTTCGGCCTCGTCGCGCAGCGCTTCGGCTTGCGCCTGCAGTGCGCGTTCGCTCTTTTCCTGGGCGACGGCCTGGCGGCGCAGCTCCTCGCGCGTCTGGCCGAGCTCGAGGCGTTGCAGCTTGAGGTCCTGGCGCTGCAGCCAGATGGTCGAGAGCAGGCCCAGGAAGGCCATGCCCGCGAACAGCGCTTCGAGGGCGCTGTAGGCGGCTTCGATCATGTTCGGATCGGACTTGGTGACCCAGAACGGAAAAATGTAGATCCAGCTCAGGGTGAGCGCGATCAGGGTGAATCCGGCGAGCAGGATCCAGGGCAGCGGGGAACGCATGGGCGAGGCCTTCGATTTGTTCGAGGGCGTCTTGCATCTCGCGTGCCAGGGGCTCCGCAAGTGGAATCAATTACTTAGCAAAATCCCATGAAGACCTTGTTCGCGGGCGGACGACCCGGCGGACACTAACGGTGCTTTACGTGGGTCCGGACCTTGTCCGGACGCTTTTCCATCCAATTTCCTGCGAAAGCGTCCGGACAAGGTCCGGACCCACAAAGTCAAACCCAGACAAGCAAGACCGCGCTCCGAATCAGCTCACCGGCTTCAGCACGACCGAGCTGGCGCTGATGCGCACTTCCTTGGAGTCGCCCGCGACCTTTGACGGGTCTTGCCCTGAATCTTCAGCCAGATGCTTGCGCGTGGCTTCATCCAGGACCTTGACGCTCAGCGTGCCGTAGACCTCGGCCTCGCCAGCCGCGTCCTTCGGGATTACCACGCCGTTCTCGAAAAATACCCGCGCAGACTTCTCGCCCTCGCCGAGCACCATCCAGCAGCCGGCGGTCTGGCAAACCTTTCCGATCCGCCCGCTGAGCTTGTGCGGGCCGGCGACGTACTTGTCACTGTTGTCGATGGCGTCGGCGACGGAAATCGCGGCGCCGGCGGGCATCGGCTGGCCAAAGCTCGAGTGTCCTTGGGCATCGACCTTGGCCTCCGGGACAGCTCCTCCGTGGTCATGACCAGGCTCGTGAGCAAAAACGGCAGAGCCGGCGGCAAGGCCGACGCAGAGGGCGGCAAAAATCAAGGTTCGGGACATAAACGCTCCTGTAGGTCATCTTGATCGCACAGCGATCGTGACAGCTTTCTATCAAGGTTCAAGCACCAGCGCTTCAACACGCACCAGCTCGTCGCAGCTGGAATAGCGGCCATTGGCATCGCGTGCAACTGCGGAAAGGCTGCACTCGGGGTCGTGGGTATAGAAAAGGCGGACGCCGCGGGCGAATTTGTCGTCGAGGAAATGGCGCTTCTCGTCGATCAGCATTTCCGGATAGCGGTCGTAGCCCATGGTGATCGGCAAATGCACCCAGGCGCGGCCTGGGATCAGGTCGGCACAGAAGACGATCCCGCCGACTTCAGCGAGCATCAGGCCAGGCGTGTGCCCGTGCGATTCGTAGAATCCGACGGCACGACCGAGCGTGCGCGAAAACCCCGGCGTCGCCCCTGGCGTCACCAGCGAGTTCTGCACCCCGAGCTCGACCAGTTCGACCCGACCGCTCTCCGCCAGCAGCGTGTTGAGCTCCGGGATGAAGGAGGCGCGGTCGCGCGGATGCGGATCGAGCGCACGCTGCCAGTGGTCGTGCCCAATAAGGAAGCTCGCATTCAGGAACAGCAGTTGCGCAGCTACACCTGGCTGATACGGTGCGAGCAGGCCCCCGGCATGGTCGAAGTGCAGATGCGAAAGAACGACGACGTCGATGTCGGTGTGGGCCAGGCCAATTGCGGCGAGCGACTCGAGCAGTTTGTGGCCATCCTCGAGCACGCCGAAGCGCTGCTTCATTTTCGGCTCGAAAAAGGCGCCGATGCCGGTTTCGAACAAGACCTTTCGGCCGTCGTCGAGCTCGACCAGCAGGGCGCGGCACGCGAGCGGCACGCGATGCTCAGCATCCGGTGTCAGCCACTTCTGCCAGACCGCGCGCGGCGCATTGCCGAACATCGCGCCGCCGTCGAGGCGCTGGGTATTGCCTTCGAGTGACCAGGCCCTCATTCGGATTCTAAAAATCGTAGTGAGCAGGTCGAGAGCAGGCCGCACCGCGCGCAGGAAGCGGAGTGAACACGCAGTTCATGAGCATGCGCTCCGCGGATGGAGCGTTTCCGAGCACGGAGCAACGCAGCTATCGGCCTGCGCAGTAGGTTTTTCACTGGTAGATCGCTTGCGTCTTGCGGCTGGTGCCGCCACCGACGTCTTTCCAGCGCGGATCGGATGCGGCTTCGACGGTGTTGGCAACTTTGTCCCAGAGTACGATCTGCATATTGCCCCAGGGTTCGGTCGTTGGGACCACGGTGAACCCGCGCGCCTTCATCGCGTCGAGCTCGGCCGCATCGAGCGCGCCGGGCTCGATCTGGACGATGTCCGGCAGATACTGATGGTGCATGCGTGGGGCAGCGACGGCCTGTGCGGCCGATGCGCCTTCGAGCAGCGAAGAGAGGCCCTGGAACACCATGGTGATGATGCGGCTGCCGCCGGGACTGCCGAGCGCGGCAACACGTTTTTCGCCGAGCAGGATGGTCGGCGTCATCGATGACAACGGGCGCTTGCCGGGTTCGATCGCATTGGCATCCTCGCCGATCAGGCCGTAGGCATTCGGCACGCCCGGCTTGGTGGAAAAATCGTCCATCTCATTGTTGAGCATGAAGCCGGTGTCGGCGACCGCGAAGGCGGAGCCGAACGGCAGGTTCACGCTTTGCGTGACCGCCACGACATTGCCTTCAGCATCGATGATCGAAAAGTGCGAGGTATCGGTGCCACCTGGCTTCGCATCGATACCGGGCAATGCCGCGCTCGGCGTGGCGCGATCGAGGCGGATCGAGGCCCGCAGCCCGGCCGCGTAGAACGGATGTGTGAGCATTTCGAGCGGCATCACGACGAAATCCGGATCGCCGAGATAAATGGCACGGTCGCGATACACCCGGCGCATGGCCTCGACCTCCACATGCCGGCGCTGGACGCGGTCGAAGGTCGTGAGCGGAAATGCCTCAAGGATATTCAGCAGTGCGACCAGGGCGACGCCGCCGGATGACGAGGGCGGCGCGGTCAGGATCTGCTGGCCGCGATAGCGAAAACGCAGGGGTTCGCGTTCGACGGCGCGATAGGCGGCCAAGTCCTCTGCAGTCCAGATGCCGCCCGCGGCACGAACTCCAGCCACCAGTCGCGTTGCCACTTGGCCACGGTAAAATCCGTCATGGCCCTCGCGTGCCAGCGTTTTCAGCACACCTGCGATGGCCGGATTGCGCATGCGTGTACCAACCGCCGGCGGTTTGTTCTCGGGCATGAACAGCGCCGAGGCAACCTTCGACTGGGCGAGTTGCTCGCGTCGCGCATCAAGCATGGTCTCGTTCTTGCGCGACCACAGATAGCCTTTCTCGGCGAGCTTGATGGCCGGTGCCAGCGTTTCGGCGAGCTTGAGCTTGCCGTAGGTTTTCGACACATGCACAAGACCCGCGGGCAGCCCGGGGATCGCCGCCGCGAGTGCGCCATTGACGCTGCGCGCGCGCACCGCCACGCCGTTGGCATCAAGATACATATCGCGCGAAGCGGCGAGCGGGGCACGCTCACGGGCGTCGACGAACACGCTCATGCCGTCGCTCGCGCGATAGAGGAGGAAGAAGCCACCACCGCCAAGCCCGGAGCTTTCCGGCTCGACCACGCTCAACGCCGCCGAGACCGCGACGGCCGCATCGAACGCGTTGCCGCCGCGATCGAGGACCGCGAAGCCGGCCGCAGTTGCTTGGCGGTTGGCGCTCGCGATGGCGGCGCCCGGGGGCGTGTCCGCCGCAGGAGCGCTGCCGGCCAGCAGGCACAGGAAAATTGCGGATACGCGCACGCGCGCGCCGATTCCACCAACACTCATGCGGGTTCCTCGAGTTGCAGCGCCTGCGCCTTGGCCAGCAATTCTTCCCGAGTCTCGATGTGCGCGGCGTCGACAAAAATGCACTCGACCGGGCAAACCACTTCGCATTGCGGCTCGTCAAAGTGACCGACGCACTCGGTACAACGCGCCGGATCGATCGCGTACACCACCGGCCCCTGGTAGATCGCGCGATTCGGGCAGGCCGGCTCGCACACATCACAGTTGATGCACTGGTCGGTGATCAGCAGCGCCATTGGGGCTCGAGGAGATGGGGTGGTTGTGACGCTCCCCTCTCCCGCGAGCAGGAGAGGGTTGGGGGAGAGGGACAAGCAGCCCCTTCCCTCGATACCTCTCCCGCGTTGCGGGAGAGGGGAAAAGCTTACTTCAGCTCATGAAACACGAACTCGGGTCCCCACGGCGTGACTGCCGCGCGGATGCGCTCGAGCTCGGCCGAGTTGCCGATGTAGAGCACTTTCGAGCCCTTGAGCTTGTCGGCTTGCGGCTCTGCGAAAGACTGCTCGGCGACGCTCGCGATCAGAGCTGAATCGGGTGAAACCAGGACCAGCAGGGTGCCTTCGAGAACGCCACGGGCGAGAAAATTACGCGTGCTCTCGACCTGCCGCGCGGTTTTGTCCGCGTCCTGGTTGGCTTCCGCGAAAATCGTGTAGGCGCGGCTGTTCTTGTCCGTGGGCAGGTAGGTCTTGATCAGCACCGTGAGGTACTTTTTCCAGCCCGCAGTATCGGACGCGCTGGTCGGCGCGACGATCTCAGGCGCTTTCGGCACTTCCTTCTCGCAGGCGCCGAGCAGGAACAGGGAAAAACACAAGGCAACGGACGCAAGCAGGCGACGGCTCATGGTGACAGCTCCTGGCGGGGCTTAACGGGAATTAATGGGCAATGCTAGCAGCCTGCGCTTTCACGGAGGCTAAACAATTTAAGACCGGCCTCAGCCCGGCCGCAACCGGCGCTGCACCGCCGGCGGCACGAAGCTCGACACATCCCCGCCGAGGCGCGCGACTTCGCGGACGAGCGAGCTCGAGATGAAGCTGAACTGCTCGGCCGGCGTGAGGAACATGGTCTCCGCCCCGGGAATCAGGTGTCGATTCATGCTCGCAAGCTGGAACTCGTACTCGAAATCCGAGACCGCGCGGAGGCCGCGCAGGATCACGCTGGCGTTGATCTCGGTCACGAAATGCGCGAGGAGGCTGCGGAATCCACGCACCTCGATGTTGGGAATATCCGCCAGCGCCTCGCGCGCCATGTCGATGCGATCCTGCAGCGCGAAATTCGGATTCTTGACGGGTGATTCCGCAATGCCAATCACCAGGCGATCGAACAGTGGCGCGGCGCGATGGGCCAAGTCGACATGACCATTGGTCATTGGATCGAAGGTGCCGGGATAGACGGCGATGCGCGGCGCAGCAGGCACCGGGGAGTTCGCGCTCACGGGACTGGCTCGGCTGCAGGTGCGGGATCTTCAAGGCTAGCGGTGTCGAGCTCCAAGAGATAGAACTCGATGCGTCCCGCAGACGCGTGGCGGTGCACTTTCCAGTTGCTGCCGAAGGGTGCCGCGACTTCGCGCGGGTGCTCCAGATACACGTACGCGCCGGGTGCCAGCCAGGGCGGCAGCCGGAACAGCAGTCGTGCCCACAGGTCGGCGTCGTATGGCGGGTCGACGAACACCACATCGAAGCGCGAGCTTGGCGGTTCGTTGAGCAGCATTTCGGCACGGCGTGCGCTGACGAAGAGCCGCTCGGCCACTTTCAGGCGCGTTCCTTCGCTCACGATCTGGCGGGCGAGATGCGCATCCGACTCGTTGCATTGGGCAAAGGCGGCGCCGCGCGAGAGCGCTTCGAGACCGAGTACGCCGGTACCGGCGCAAAGATCGAGCACGCGCGCGCCCTCGATTACTGGCGCCAGCCAGTTGAACAAGGTTTCGCGGATGCGGTCGGGCGTCGGGCGCAGGTTCGGGCGGTCGAGAATCTTGATTTTCGAGCGCTTGAGATTGCCGCCGATGATGCGCACCTCGCCGATTGCCCGTGGTGCGGGCGCTTCGACTGGTTTTGCCTTGCCGGCGGGTTCCTTGGAGTTTCGACGTGGAGCGCGCATGCACAGGCCCTAGAATCAGAGGATTCGCATTCTCGACATCCCACCACGATATGTCCAAATGGTTTCGTCCCAAGTCGGATACGGATGCGCCGGCTCCGACGCCGGAAAGCGCTTCCACGCCTGATGCCCCGGTTGCCGACCGCCCGAAGAGCTTCCGCGAGCGCTTCGTAGCGGTGATGACCGAGCCGATCCATTTCGGCCCGCGCCCGCAGGCGCCGGTACCGCCGCCGGTGGTCGAGATCCCGACGCCGGTCGATCCCATCCCGGCCGAGCCGGTGGTGGTGGAAGCGCCGCCGGCTGTACCGATCATCCTGCCAGCGCCCATCGAGCTTCGAGTCCCGAGTCCCGAGTCCCGGCTGAATCAGTCCCGGCGGAAATCAACACGGAAGAGGCATCGACCAGCGAGCGCGCTCTCAGTTTCCGCGAGCGCCTGGTCGCCGTGCTCACCGAGCCGATCACGTTTGGTGGCAAGCCGGCCGAAATACCGGTCGAGGTGGAGAGTGTTCCGGCAACGACTGCCGAGCGGCCGGGCCTCGTCGACGGCGAAGCTCCGCGCAGCCTGCGCGAGCGCCTGGCAGCAAGCGCACGCGCGTTGACCTCCAGCGTCGGCACGCTGTTCAAGCGCAACCCCAAGCTCGACGAGGATCTGCTCGAAGAGCTCGAGACGGCGCTGATCCAGTCGGACTTCGGCGTTCTCGCGAGTACCGAGCTGGTCGAGGAAATGCGTGTGCGCATGCGTCGGCGCGAGTTTGCCGACGCTCAAGGGCTGCTGCGCTTCATGCGCAAGCAATTGCGGCTGCTGCTCGAGCCGTACGCGAAGCCGCTGCATATCCCCGCCGCGCCGAAACCCTTCGTGATCCTGACGGTGGGCGTCAATGGCGCCGGCAAAACCACCACCATCGGGAAGCTCGCGCAGCGCTACAAGCTCGCCGGACACCAAGTGATGCTTGCTGCGGGCGACACCTTCCGTGCCGCCGCAGTCGAGCAGCTCAAGATGTGGGGCGAGCGCAACGAGGTGCCGGTGATCTCGCAGGGCAGCGGCGCGGATTCCGCGTCCGTGATCTTCGATGCGCTGCAAGCGGCCACCGCGCGCAATGTCGACGTGCTGATCGCCGACACCGCCGGGCGCCTGCACACGCAAACCAACCTGATGGCCGAGCTCGCCAAGGTCAAGCGCGTATTGGCCAAGCTCGATCCGACCGCGCCGCACGAAACCTTGCTCGTGATTGACGGCGGCACCGGCCAGAACGCGCTCTCCCAGGCACGCCAGTTCCACCAGGCCGTGGGCCTGACCGGCATCGTTGTCACCAAGCTCGACGGCACCGCCAAGGGCGGTACGCTGTTCGCGCTGTGCAAGGAGCTCAAGCTGCCGATCCGTTTCATTGGCGTCGGCGAAAAACGCGAAGACCTGCGCGAATTCGACCCGCTCGATTTCGTCGACGCATTGCTCCCGGACGAGGTGGTCGAGGCGCGGGAGTGAGGGTCGGGGTGCGTGGTGGTCCGTACGTAGGTCATGTTGCCCGCGCAAGCGGGCTACTTGACGTGTCGCTGGCCCCCGTCAAGTAGCTCGCTGCGCGAGCAACATGACCTACCAAGGCGCTTCATGACCCCCGCTTTCGCCCCCCGCCTGCTCGCCTGGTTCGATCTCCACGGCCGCCATGAATTGCCCTGGCAGCACCCGCGTGAGCCGTATCGGGTGTGGGTGTCGGAAATCATGTTGCAGCAGACGCAGGTTCGCACCGTCATCGGCTATTTCGAGCGTTTCATCGAGCGCTTCCCGGATCTCCCGAGCCTGGCGGCGGCGCCGCTCGACGACGTGCTCGCGGCGTGGTCGGGGCTGGGCTACTACGCTCGCGCTCGCAATCTGCAGCGCGCCGCGCAGCACTGTGTGGATGCACACCAGGGGCGTCTGCCCGACGACTTCGACGCGCTGGCGCTGCTGCCTGGCATCGGGCGCTCGACCGCGGGTGCGATCCTTGCGCAGGCGCATGGGCAACGCCACGCGATCCTCGATGGCAACGTGCGTCGGGTGCTCGCGCGACATCGGCGGATTGCCGGTGATCCGGCCACCCCGGCCGTGCAATCACGCCTGTGGGCGGCCGCGACAGGCGTGCTGCCGGACACACGCCTGGCCGACTACACGCAGGCCTTGATGGATCTCGGCGCTGGCATCTGTACGCGCGCGAATCCGGCGTGCCTGATCTGCCCGGTGGCGGACGACTGCGAGGCGCGCATCCATGGCGAGCAGGCCCTGCTGCCGACGCCACGCACGCGGCGTGCGCGGCCGCTGCGCCAGTGCACGCAACTGCTGCTGACCCAGGCGCACGGACGCCTGCTGCTGCAACGGCGCGCGCCGGTTGGTATCTGGGCCGGGCTATGGTCCTTCATCGAATCGAATGATGTCGAAGGTGCGCGGTCCAGCCTGCGCGAGCTTGGGCTTACGGCGGATGCGCTCGAGCTGCACTCGCAGCTTCGGCATGAGTTCACCCATTATTCGCTGGATATCGAAGTGCGCCACGCAGCTGTCACCGAGCCGGCTGCCGTCACTGACGGCGATACCCGTTGGTTCACGCGCACCGAGGCACTGGCGCTCGGACTGCCGCAGCCGGTGCGGCGCATCATTGAAGCCTTGCCGTCCTGATTTGGAGAGTGCCGTGTCGAACCTAGTCCACTGCGTCCGCTACGGTCCTGACCAGCCGGGCCTCGAGCGCCAACCGTATCCGGGCGTGCTGGGCGAGCGCCTGCTCGGGCACGTTTCCCAGCGCGCATGGACCGAATGGCTCGCCCACCAGACCATGCTGATCAACGAGAACCGCCTGTCGCCGGTTGACCCGAAGACCCGCCAGTTCCTCAAGGAAGAGATGGAAAAGTATTTTTTCGGAGATGGCTCGGTGGCGCCGGCGGGGTACGTGCCGCCGGAGGATTGAGGGCGATTGCTTTTGAGGACGCTGGCTCTTGTGGGTCCGGACCTTGTCCGGACGCTGTTAGGCAGGCCATGGAAAAGCGTTCGGACAAGGTCCGAACCCACGTATGCACAGCCGCTAGCTACCGCTTCGCCTCGTTGCGCTCACGCCGCTCGCGCTTGAGCGTCTTGTAATCGACCGGGCGGATCTCGTCGATGTAGCACTGCTGGTGCTCGAACTGCACTTTGTCGAAGCGCCGATGGATGGTGCTGTTGGTCGACGAGATGCCGATCGTGTGCTGGAACTCGATGCCGCTGCACGGTGCGGTCAGCGTCAGCAACCAGGCGCGGTTCACCGAGGTCCAGATGACGAGCTTGTCGGAACCCAGCGACTGCCAGCGGTCGATTCCGAAGAAGGTGCGGATACGATCGACCGGTTCCTGCGCGTAGCGTTCGTACATCACGAGCTCCGCGTGCTGGCGATCGCGGTAGCGGCTGGCGTCGGCGGCGCTCACTGCGAGCAGGCCAGCCAGCAACAACGCGGAGTTGCGCAGAAAGCTCATGACGGTTCCGCCCATTGGATGGATGGCCCATTGTCGGCCGTCCCGGGCGCGCGTGCGCATCGGGAGAATGACGAATTCTCCATGTGGGGAAACGAGTCAGGTGCGAGTCGAGGCAATGTGGGTCCGGACCTTGTCCGGACGCCCTTTCGCACCGATCCATAGCGGAGCGGCCGGACACGGAC
>JANPJV010000309.1:0-10985 GCA_031425695.1 Rhodanobacteraceae bacterium
TTTGGTGGGTCTGCGGGCTTTTGGTGGGTGTGGGCGGCGCGCGGGCGCGTGCGGTGCGGGAGCGGGGGCCAGCGTCCGCGCATAGCGCAGACCCACCACAAGCGTCCGCGTATAGCGCAGACCCACCACAAGCTACAGCGGCTTGCCCACTCTGCGCAGAGCCCCGCCCTGGCATCATCATGCCCACCCGAACGGATGCCCCTCCATGTTCCACCGAGAAATTGACTGCCGCGGACGGCGGCTGGTGCTGGACCGGCCGTTGATTGCTGGGGTGCTCAACGTGACGCCGGATTCGTTTTCGGACGGCGGTAGCTGGCTCGATCCGGAGGCTGCCATTGCCCATGGCCTGCGGCTGGTGGAGGAGGGCGCGGATCTGGTCGATGTCGGTGGGGAATCGACGCGGCCTGGGGCGACCGAGGTTGATCAACACGAAGAATTGCGCCGGGTCCTGCCAGTCATCCGCGCCTTGAGCGAGCGTATTTCGGTGCCGATCTCGATCGACACCAGCAAGTCCGAGGTCATGCGTGCCGCGGTCCTGGCGGGTGCCGGCATGATCAATGACGTGCGTGCATTGCGCGCACCCGGCGCGCTCGACGCGGCGGCTGACAGTGGCGCCGCCGTGGTGCTCATGCACATGCAGGGCGAGCCGCGCAGCATGCAGGACCAGCCGTTCTACGAGGACGTGGTCGCCGACGTGCAGCGCTTCCTGGCCGAGCGCGTGCTGGCGTGCGAGTTCGCCGGCATCGACAAGAGACGCATCCTGGTCGACCCCGGCTTCGGCTTTGGCAAGAGCCTCGAACACAACCTCCAACTGCTGGCTGGTCTCGAACGCCTGAAATCGATGGGCTGCTCGCTGCTGGTCGGCCTTTCGCGCAAGCGCTTCATCGGCACGCTCACCGGTCGGAGCGCAGCCGATCAACGCGTACACGGCTCGGTTGCCGCGGCGCTCATGGCGGTACAGAACGGTGCCGACATCGTGCGCGTCCACGACGTTGCCGCGACCCGGGATGCGTTGTCGATCTGGCAGGCGCTAAAGCCGCTGCTTCCCAAGCCGAAGGCAGCGCCGGCGCCGAAGCTGGCGTCAAGTCTGTTCGACGACGAGTGAAGCGGTTGCTGGTTGTCGGTTGCTGGTTCCTGGTTGCTGCCATCGATGCTTCTATGCATTCGCCACCAGCAACCGCGAACCAACAACCGGGAACCGTCTTCCCGACCGTATGCAGAAAACAGACGCCCATGGCCGATAATCCTGGATTGTTTCCGGGACGGACCCCAGCATGAGCGAGCGCAAGTATTTCGGCACCGATGGTATTCGTGGGCGTGTTGGCCAGGGGCCGATTACCGCGGAGTTTGCGTTGCGGCTGGGTCGCGCCGCGGGGGTCGTGCTGGGGCGGGATCGCGAGAACCCGCGCGTCCTGATCGGCAAGGACACGCGCATTTCCGGCTACATGCTGGAAGCAGCGCTCGAGTCCGGCCTGGCCGCGTCTGGCGCGGAAGTGGTGCTGCTCGGGCCGATGCCGACACCGGGCGTCGCTTTCCTGACGAAAAGCCAGCGCGCTTCGGCAGGCATCGTCATCAGTGCCTCGCACAATGCGTTCGAAGACAACGGCATCAAGTTTTTCTCAGCGGCTGGGGAAAAGCTGGACGACGCGCTCGAGGAGGCGATCGAGGCGGAGATCGACCAGCCGTTCCGCACCGTCGATCCACGTCGCCTGGGACGTGCCATGCGCCTGCCGGGCGTGCGCGGCCGCTACATCGAGTTCCTGAAGTCGCGCCTGCACGACAATCTCGAGGCGCTCGAAGGCATGCACCTGGTGGTCGATGCTGCCCACGGCGCGGCCTACAGCATTGCGCCGATGTTGTTCCAGGAGCTCGGCTTCCATGTTTCCGCGATCGGTGTCAGCCCGAACGGCTTCAACATCAACGCGGGCCACGGCGCTACCGATCTCACCGCACTGCGGGCCGAACTGTCGCGCACGGGCGCGGACCTCGGCCTGGCGCTCGATGGCGATGGCGATCGCCTGATGATGCTGACGCGTACCGGTCGCCTGGTCGATGGCGACGACGCGGTGTACATCCTCGCGCGCCATTGGCAGGAACAGGGCTTCCTGCGCGGCCCGGTCGTCGGAACGGTTATGACCAACCTCGGCATCGAGCGTGCGCTCGGCAATCTCGGCATCGCTTTCGAGCGCGCCCAGGTGGGCGATCGATACGTGCACCAGCGCCTCAAGGAAACCGGCGGCATTCTCGGCGGCGAGGCGTCGGGGCACGTGATCTGCTGCAACAAGTCGAGCACCGGCGACGGCCTCATCACTGCGCTGATGCTGCTCGAAGTCATTGCACAGACGGGCCAGTCGCTCGACAAGCTGAGCTCGGAACTGCACCGCTATCCGCAGCGCACCAGCAATATCCGAATCACTCACGGCGCGCGCGAAGTGGTGGCCGATCCGCGCGTGCAGGAAGCCAAGGCGCGAGCGGAGGCTGAGCTGGGTTCTCGCGGGCGCGTCATCCTGCGCGCGTCCGGTACCGAACCCCTCGTGCGGGTCACCGTCGAAGCCGAGACCCTGCCGGACCTGGAGCCGCAATTGGCCGGTCTGTCTGCCATGGTCGAAGCGGTCGCGGCGGAGCTGCCGGCGGCGGCTTGAGTTTGGAGCAAGAGCATCTATCCACAGATTACGCAGATTTCCGCAGATTAAGGCTGGCTCCTAATCTGCGTAATCGGCTCTTAATCTGTGGATAAAAGCGCCCCGCTTTCTGGCTCTTGTGCTCTGTCTGACCCACCGCGCGCCAGACGCCCTTCGTCTACAATCCGCGCATCCGCAAACGTATCAGGAGCGCATGTCCATGGGTGTCCCGACACTCGATATCCGTCGTTACGAAAGCGACCGGGATGCCTTCGTCGCTGAGCTCGGCGCCGCGTATCGCGAGTACGGTTTCTGCTGCATCTCCGGGCACGGCATTCCGACCGAACTGATCGATGGTTCCTACGATCGCTTCAAGCAGTTCTTCGACCTGCCGCAAGACGTCAAGATGCAGTACCACATCAAGGGCGGTGGCGGGGCGCGCGGCTTCACCCCCTACATGGTCGAAACGGCGAAAGACTCCAAGTACGCGGATCTGAAGGAGTTCTGGCACATCGGCCGGGAAATCCCGCGGGATTCAAAGTACGCCGAGTATATGCCCGAAAACCTCTGGCCGGCAGAAGTCGAAGGCTTCCGGGAATACGGCTACGGCCTGTACACGGCGCTGGACCAACTCGGGTCGCGCGTGCTGCGCGCACTCGCCCTGCACATCGATCTGCCTGAAAACTATTTCGACGACAAGACCAATTTCGGCAACTCGATCCTGCGGCCGATCCACTATCCGCCGATCACGGTCGACAACGTGCCGAACATCCGCGCTGGCGCGCACGAGGACATCAACTTCATCACGTTGCTGGTCGGTGCAAGCGCTGAAGGCCTGCAGGTGTTGACGCGGGAAGGCGAGTGGCTGCCGATCACCAGCCAGGGCGATTCCATCGTGGTCAACATCGGCGACATGCTCCAGCGCCTGACCAACCACACGTATCCCTCGACCACGCACCGCGTGGTGAATCCGGGTGGCCCGAACGCGCGCAAGCCGCGTTACTCGGTGCCGTACTTCCTGCATCCGAATCCGGATTTCATGATCGACGTACTGCCGAGCTGCATCAGCGCGGGGCAGCCCTCGCGCTATGCCGAGCCGATCAGCTCACACGACTACCTGCTCGAGCGCCTGCGCGAGATCAAGCTGATCTGAGGGGCGGTCGGTCGTGAGTCCGGACCTTGTCCGGACGCGCTGTCAAAGTCGGGACAGAGACAGCGTTCGGACAAGGTCCGAACCCACGCAAGCCGGGTAAGGTAAGCGTTCGGACAAGGTCCGAACTCACGCAAAGCGGATCAGGAAAGCGTTCGGACAGGTCCGAACTCACGCAAAGCGGATAAGGAAAGCGTTCGGACAAGGTCCGAACCCACGAAAGCGGATCAGGAAAGCGTTCGCACAGGTCCGAACACACAGGTCAGAAACCGACGCCTAGTGTCCGTCTTCCTCGTCGTCGCGCAAGCGCTTGATCGTCTCGCTCATGCGCGACATGAAGAGCGAAGGTGCGGCGACTTTGGTGGGCTCTGCGGAGGCTTCGGCAGCGAGATTGCCCGAACCGTTCACCGGCGAGGGTGGCGTGACCGGCGCGGCTGCCACCGGTGCCGGCGGCTCGACTACGGCTTGCACCGCAATTGGTGCGTTGGCGCTGACCGGCGCGCTGGGCACGGTCGGTACAGGTGCCGGCCTCGGTGTCGGCAGCGCGACCGATGGCACGGGCGCGACCGGCGTCTGTTCGGCTGCGTGCGCGGGAAGGGCCGGCGCGCGGCGCTCAACTAAAACCTCCGGAACCGTCAGCTCGGCATCGGGCTCGGCCGGCGTTCCGGGAACCCCTAGCGGCAGTACGACCAGGGGTTTGGCCGGCGTCGCGCGGAACGCGGCATTGAGCTCGTCGAGAGAGGGCAGGTCCGGTGCGTCAGGCTCGGTAAGCCGGGTCAGCTCATCCTTCGGTATTGCATTCCGATCGAGCTGAGCGAGGATGTCGGCGACCGCGCTGCCGGCGACGTCTCCCGGCGCCTGAGTTTCGATGGTGGCGGGGACGCTCACTGGAGACTCGATGACGGAAACGCTTTGAACGGGTGGCTTGAGCGCGATCTCGGCGGCGAGTGTCTGCGCCTCAGATTCCTTCTTGAGCTGCTGTCGCAGGGAATCGTTCAGCTCTTCGGTGAACAGCGAATCATCCTCGCGCACGATGAAGCGAGCGATGCGATCGGAGAGGTCATCGTCGATCTGCTGCCAGATGAACTGGCGTTGGCTCGAGCCCAGCCAGCTCACGTTCGACAGCGTCATGCGCAGCAACGGGTCGTCGGCCGAGATCTTGGCTTCGAGGCGTGCCTTGATATGGCCGCGCGCGTGAAAGCTGGCAATCAACAGCTCTCCGGATTTGTTGCGCTTCTCTTCCTTGACGCCACCAAGGTGGAACTTGTGGAAGGCAGCGGTCAGGGTCTTGATCTTGGTCACGCCCTCAGCGCGTACGACCGGGGTGTGCTCGGGATCCACCCGCAGCGTCCAGTCCATGCTGACTACGAAGTTGCGGTAGCGCCGATCATGGTCGATGCGGAAATCCCACACCGGCTGTGCGCCGAGATCGCCGTAACCCGCAATCGGCATTTTCACCACGACCACCGGCTTGACCTCGTTCAAGGTCGCTACCAGGGCTTCGAGATAGGTCACCAGCGCCTTCATGCGCGGCTCGATCTCTTCCTTGTAGAGCGCATCGCGCGAATCGCGCTCGCGCGTGACGGCCTCTTGCTGAGCCCGTTGCTGATCGCCTTCGCGCTTGAGCCGATCCAGGAGAGACACGCCGTCACCTTGGGCAAAGTAGCGGTCGATAATAACGTCTGCGCAGCGCGCGCGGACAGGTTTGAAAGTAGACAATGCTCTCGCTTTACGCGGGCCCGGCCCTCGTCCGGGGCGCTTCTCGTCGAGACCCTGGAAACGCGTCGATCAGGGTCCGGACCCACGACGCCGGTGAGCGCGATTTCCGCGCCGCCCATGCGTATTCTCCGCACTGGTATCCAAAGCTCGCCCATCCATGACCACGACTGAGTTGCGCATCGTCCTCCTGATCATCGGCTTGATGATCATGGGCATCATTTATTGGTTCGGGCGGCCGCGCACACGCACCCACGCAGCAGCGTCACGGGGCGGCTCCGAGCGGCGCGAGCCGGTTTTCGAGATCGGGGGGGAGAGTGATCCCGCGCCGCATTTTTCTGCGCTCGATGATTCCCCCTGGCAGCATTCGCCGGAGCCCGGCGAGGGCGAGCCCTTGCGGGTTGACGGGCTCGACGAGCGCGAGGACGTGCGCAGCAGCGTCGGCCAGCGCGGCGGGCCGCGCGAAGGCGCGCCGCACGAGCGCATCGTCACGCTCTATGTGGTTGCCCAGGACGGCTATGTACTGCAGGGTCCCGAGCTGCTGGTGGCCGGCGAAAAGGCTGGCCTCGTACACGGCGATCTCGGCATCTTCCATCGCCTCGTCGACGCCAAGCCCGAGCTCGGCCCGGTTTTCAGCATGGCCAACATGGTGCGTCCGGGCGTCTTCGACCTGGCGCGCATGGATCAGTTCACGACCCCGGGCGTAGTCATGTTCATGACCCTGCCGGGGCCGCTTTCGGCACTCGATGCGTGGGACATGATGCTGCCGGCGGCGACGCGCTTCTCCGAGTTGCTCGGCGCGCAACTGCTCGATGACCAACGATCGCCACTCGGCCGCCAGCGCATCGCCGCCCTGCGCGATGATCTGCGTGCTTTCGACCGCAAGCGCGAGCAGCAGCAGATCCGGCCGGGCTGGTAACGCAGGGCAATGCGGTCGTAGGTCATGTGGACCGCGTCGCGGTCTACTTGACGTTCTCCGTCTCCGATCATGTCAAGTAGATCGCTGCGCGATCAACATGACCTACAGAAGCCATTTCGCTCGAGGTTGCAATGGATCAGGCAACAGCCGAGGCGCGCATCGAGGCGCTGCGCGAGGAAATCCGTTTCCACGATCATCGCTACCACGTGCTCGACGATCCGAGCATTCCCGACGCCGAATACGACCGGCTCTTCCACGAACTCAAGGCCCTCGAGCAGAAGTTCCCGGCCCTTGCGCGCGCGGATTCACCAACCGCCCGCGTGGGGGGCGCGCCGATCGGCGACTTCGCACCGGTCACGCATGCGCTGCCGATGCTGTCACTGGCTAATGCATTCAGCGCTGCCGAGGTCGACGACTTCGAAGCGCGCGTGGTCGACGTGCTGGGTCCGCGCGAGATCGAGTTTTCGGTTGAGCCCAAGCTCGATGGTCTGGCGATCAGCCTGCGCTACGAAAACGGCGAATTGGTACGCGCAGCGACGCGTGGCGATGGCGTCACCGGGGAAGACGTCACCCACAACGTGCGCACCATCCGTTCCGTGCCGCTGCGGCTGGCAAAGGGCGCGCCCGAACTGCTCGAGGTCCGCGGCGAGGTCTACATGCCGAAGAAGGGCTTCGAGGACTACAACCGGCGGGCACGCGAACGCGGTGACCGCGAATGGGTCAATCCGCGCAACGCGGCGGCCGGTGCGGTGCGCCAGAAAGATGCCCGCAACGCGGCGGAGCGCCCCCTGGCTTTCTTCGCTTACGGGCTCGGGCAGGTCAGCGGCGGGCGCCTGGCCGACCGTCACACGGGCATTCTCGCGCGCCTGCGTGAGCTGGGGTTGCCGGTTTCGCCAGAGGTGGATTGCGCAGTCGGCGCGGCCGGCTGCCTGGCGTACTTCGAGCGCATCGGGGCCGCCCGGGAAGGGCTGCCGTACCAGATCGATGGCGTCGTCTACAAAGTCGACCGATTGGACTGGCAGGCCGAGCTTGGCTTCGTCTCGCGGTCCCCGCGCTGGGCAGTCGCCCACAAATTCCCGGCCGAAGAGGCGCTGACGCGCGTTGCGGCCATCGAGTTGCAGGTCGGTCGTACGGGCGCCGTCACGCCGGTCGCGCGGCTGGACCCGGTGTTCGTGGGCGGCGTCACCGTCTCCAATGTGACCTTGCACAACTTCGACGAGGTGGCTCGCAAGGACGTGCGCGTCGGCGATACCGTGGTCATGCGCCGCGCTGGCGACGTGATTCCCGAGTTGGTGCGCGTGGTGCTGGAGAGGCGCCCTGACGACGCGCAGCCAGCGAGCGTCCCGGAGGTGTGTCCAGAGTGCGGATCGCCGCTCGCGCGGGTCGAGGGCGAAGCGGTCATCCGCTGCACCGGCGGCCTGGTCTGCAACGCGCAGCGCAAGGAGGCGATCCGCCACTTCACCTCGCGCCGCGCGATGAACATCGAGGGGCTCGGCGATCGGCTCGTCGAACAGCTGGTCGACGCCGACCTGATCCACGATGTCTCCGACCTTTACACGCGCATTGACCTCGCGACCTTGACCAGCCTGGAGCGCATGGGCGAGCGCTCCGCGGCCAATCGCATTGCCGAGCTCGACGCCAGCAAATCGACGACGCTCGAACGCTTCCTGTATGCGCTCGGGATCCGGGACGTCGGCGAAAACACCAGCAAGCAGCTGGCGCGCCATTTTGGGAGCCTGGATCGGATCATCGAGGCCAGCGAGCGCCTGGCACCGTACTTTGCCGAGGACGCCCAACCGCGCTCGGCCGAAATGAAAAGGGCCTTCGCTGCGGAGGTCCTGATGGCCGTGCCCGACATCGGTCCCGTGGTCGCACAGCGCCTGCATGAATTCTTCGCGGACGCGCGCAATCGCGAAATCGTTGCGCGACTACGCGCCGCCGGAGTGGCCTGGCCGGAGACCGAAGCCGGTCGCGTGGTGGAAGGCCCGCTCAGCGGCAAGACGGTGGTGCTCACCGGCACGCTGGGCGCGCTGACCCGCGACGCCGCAGGTGATCACCTGGAAGCCTTGGGTGCCAAGGTGTCCGGCAGCGTTTCCAAGAAGACCAGCTTCGTCGTGGCCGGCACCGAAGCCGGCTCCAAGCTCACCAAGGCACAGGAGCTGGGGGTGCCGGTGCTGGATGAAGACGCGCTGCTGGCCTTGCTGGCCGAGCACGGGCGCGTGTGAGCAAGGCAGTTCGCGAGCGCCTGCTCGAGCGGGCGCAGATCGAGTCGCTGGTTCGCAACTACTTCCGCGAGCGGGCGGTGCTCGAAGTCACCACACCAGTGCTTTCGCGCGCGGGCAATACCGACGTCAACATCGAAAGTTTCAGGGCGCACTACACCGGTCCTGCGAGTGGCGGCGCCGCTACGCGATGGATGCGCACGTCGCCCGAGTTCGCGCTCAAGCGCCTGCTCGCCGCCGGCAGTGGCGATGTGTTCGAGCTCGGCCCGGTATTTCGGAATGGGGAATACGGTCCGCGCCACAACCCCGAATTCACGATGCTCGAGTGGTATCGCGTCGGCTTCGATCATCACCAGTTGATGGATGAAGTCGCCGAGCTGGTGACGCTGATTGCGGGCGCGTTCGGGCGCATGCTCGCCGCGGTCCCGCGAATCAGTTTTCGCGATTTTTATCGCGAGCATCTTGGTTTCGATCCGTTCACCGCTTCCGTGACCGAGCTGGCGGCGCCGCTCACCGCGTTCGCAATCGCAGGCGATGGCCTGAATCGCGACGACTGGCTCGACCTCTTGCGCACCCATTGCATCGAACCGGTCTTGCCTGCCGATGGCGCTTTCCTGGTCTACGACTTTCCCGCCAGCCAGGCCGCGCTGGCGCGCGTACGCGACGGGGACCCGCCCGTCGCCGAACGCTTCGAGCTCTACCTAGGGCGCTTTGAACTGGCCAATGGCTATCACGAGCTGACCGATGCCGCCGACCAGCGGGCGCGCTTCGAGCGTGACCTCGCGATCCGCACCCAACGCGGATCAGCACTGCCGGCGCTCGACGAGAACCTGCTGCAGGTGCTGCCCGCGATGCCTGCGTGCGCTGGCGTCGCGCTTGGCGTCGAGCGCCTGCATCAGTGGCTGGTGGGCGCGGAAAATCTCGATGCGGTGATGACATTGCGCTTCGACCAGGCGTAGGTCTCGAGGGGCGCCTTTGTAGCCCGGGAAAGCGCAGCGCACCCGGGAACCAGACCGCGAATCTGCCCCGGGTGCGCATGCGGCTTACCCAGGCTACTAGCTCAGGCCGACGCTTCCCGCACCAGCGACCACCGCAACACCACCCACGCGCCCACCAACGACGCCACGGCCGATCCGAGGAAGCTCGCAGTGCCGCCGCCGAGTTCCCACAGGCCGCCGGCGATGAGGGCGCCGATGACGCCGCCGATGCCGGAGCCAATGCCGTAGAGCAGCGCCTGTCCGTGCACGCCACTGCGGCCGGGGAAGAAGCCGCTGACGGTCTGGATGGTCGCGCTGTGGAAGGCGGCGAAGGTAAATGCATGCGCGCACTGGGCGAGCGCCAGCGCGAACGGCGCTTCCGGAAAGATGGCGGTCACCACCCAGCGCAGTGCGCCGATGGCGAAACAGGCAAGCATCAGCCGCTGCGCACTGACCCGAGCCAGCACCCATGGAATCCACAGGAACATGCAGATCTCGGCGGCAACGCCGACTGCCCAGAACGCGCCAATGCTGCCGGCCGCATAGCCGTGCTCGTCCAGGTAGACCGAAAAGAACACATAGAAGGGCCCGTGTGCGATCTGCATCAGCATGGTCGCGCCGAGGAGGACCCAGACAGCAGGCACGCGCAATAGCGGCAGGACACTGGCCATGAAGCCGGCGTCCGACTCGTCCTTGCTCGGCCAGGCCGGCGGATCCGAGTTTGCCCAGGCGCTTAGCGCCAGCAGCCCCAGCGCCGGCAGCATCGCCAATGCCAGCCAGCCATAGCCGAGCGCGCCGAGCAGGGCGCCGAAACTCAAGTTCGCGATCACGAAGCCGACCGAACCCCAGACGCGGATGCGCCCGTAGCGACGCTTGTCTTCGCCGAGGTGCGCCAGTGTGAGCGCCTCGAACTGCGGCAGGATCGCGTTGTAGAAGCTCGAGAACACCAGCATCACCAGCAGGATCCAGGTGAAGTCGAGCGGGAGCAGGAAGGCCGTGAAGCTCAACATCGTTGCCAGCGCCCCGGCGCGCAGCAGCGAGATTGGTCGGCGCGCATGCGCAGTGGCCACGCCCCAGAGCGGCGGTGCCAGCATGCGCGTGCCATACCAGAGGCTCATGACCACGCTGATCTGCCACGCGTCCAGCCCGCGCACCTTGAGAAACGGCCCGAAATACGGCGAGAACGCGCCCAGCGCGGCGTAGTAGGCAAAGTAGAAGGCCGCGAGGCGGGTGTAGGGCAAGGTCATCCGGCGAATGATGCCGGAATGCTCTTGTGGGTCCGGACCTTGTCCGGACGCTTTCGCTCAATTTCACCAAAAGCGTTCGGACCAGGTCCGAACCCACATAAAGCAGACCGGAATGCCCTGGTGGGTCCGGACC
>JANPJV010000310.1:0-4670 GCA_031425695.1 Rhodanobacteraceae bacterium
GCCCGTGCTTTTTATCGTCCCCGGGGGGGGGCCAAACTTCACCAACGAGGGCCGCACCGGCGTGCTCGCCAGTGCACCGACCACCGTCGTCCAGCTGCGGACCCGCCAGCGTTCGACCAGGCCGTTGCACACGTACGGATCCGCATTGGCGAAGGCTTCGGCTGCGGCGGGTGAGTCGCCCTGGAACAGCAGGATGGCGCCGTCGGCGGGGTCGGCGAGCGCGCCGCCGAGGATGAGCTCACCGCGTTCGTGCGCGGCCCAGGCCAGGGCCAGGTGGGCGTTGCGGAACTCACCGCGGCGAGTGAGGTAGTCGGGCGCGACGTCGTAGATCAGGAGGTAGTGCATCGGGGTTGCCAGGCTTGGTCATCGGTGCGGCGATCATGGCAGCGGCGCGCCCAGTTTTCCCAGCTCGGCAAGATAGCGCTGCACGCTGAGCACGCGTGGGTGGTTCTCGGGGTACGCGCGTCGATAGATCGACAGCGCCTCGTCGGCGTTCCTGCGTGCGTGTTGCGAGTCGCCGCGCGCGGACAGGATCTGCGCCTGCCGGAACAATGCCGAGGCGAGCTCCGGGCGATCGGGCGAGAGTCCGCGACGCGCTCGCGTTACAGCATCCTCGGCGTAGGCCGCGGCGCGCTCCAGCTGTCCATTCAGGCGGCTGGTGTCAGCGAGCAGGGTGAGATTGGTAACGAGGTCGACGTGCTCGCGCTCCAGCGTCCGGCTGCGGATCGCGTATGCCTTTTCGAATTCCGCGATGGCACCCGCGTAGTCCCGCGCGGGCACCAGCATCCCGCCCAGGTTGACGTGGCTGTAGGCGACATCGTCATGACTGGCACCGAGCAGCGCGATGCGACCCGCCAGCGTCTCACGTTGCAGTGCAATCGCTTCGGGGAGGCGTTGGCTGTCCTGCAGGATGCGGCTGCGCGCATTCAGCGCATGCAACGCGGCAATGCTGGGGAAGCCAAAGACTTGGCGCAGCCCTTGTTCGGCAGCCAGCGCCTCGGTGAGGGCTTCCTCGGTACGCCCGAGCTTGCGCAACAGCACGGCGCGGTTGAGCCGTCCGGTCAGCGTGGTCGAATGCTCAGGACCGTAGGCGCGCGTCGCCCGCGCCAGGTGTTCCAGGCGGATGCGCTCGGAATCGGCACTCCGCTCGATGCTGTTGTACATGATGGCGATGCGGTTGAGCGCATAGATCGAGAGCGCTGAATCGGTGCCGAGCGCAGCGTCGAGACGGGGCAGCAGGGCAGTCAGCGCGGTGATCGCTGGCTCTTCTTCGCCCAGCTCGAAACGCGCGGCCTGTGCGCGCACCGCGGCTTCCAAAGCCAACGGCGAATCGGGGCCGACGGCGGCCATGGCCAACTGGTGGATGCGATCGAGACGCTTGCGCGCCGCAGCCGCCTGCGAAGCCGCAAGCTCGAGATCACCATGCCAGAGATCGAGCTCGAGCCGACGCGGATCGGTTTCCGGCAAGTGCGCCAACAGCGTCTGGGCGCGCTCGAATTGCGTCGCGGCCGCGGCCAGGTCACCCAGCCCGCGCAGGCTGCGGGCGAGCGTCATGTGGATCTGCGCGGCAATCTCGGGGCGGTCGGCCAGGCGTGTGTCGACACTGGCGGTGGCACGTTCGAGCAGCGTGCGCACCTTGAGGTCCACATCCTGGGACGTGTTCGGGTCCGCCAACGCCAGCAAGTCATCCTGAAGGAATTGGGCGATCGCTGCGGACGTCTGCGCCTCGTGCGTGGCCCGGTTGGCCGCGGCCCGCGCCAGATCGCGCTCCTGCGCCAGTCGCCAGCTGAAGCCACCGATCATGGCCAGGATCGCCAAGGTCGTCGCCAAGCTGCCCAGCGCAATCCAGGGATGCCTGCGGATCGCGCTCGCCATTGCATAGCCCACGCTGCTGCCATGGGCGTGCACTGGACGCTGTTGCGACCAGCGCAGCAGGTCCGCGTCGAGCTCGCTGACCGAGCCGTAGCGGTGCGAAGGCTCGAGGGCCGTCGCGCGTTCGACGATCGAGACGAGCTCGCGGGCGCGCTGCGGTGGCAACGGCAGCCACAGGTCGGGCCGGATTCCACGCGCTACAGGTGCATCAATGTCCACGACTTCCCCGCCATCGCGGCGCAGCAAGCGATCCAGCAGCAGGCCGAGTTGATACTGGTCGGACGCCGGGCCCAGCTCGGCGTCCGCCAGTTGCTCCGGGCTCGCCCACGCCGGTGAGTAGGCGCGCGCGGCCTCGCGATCGCCGACCAGCGCAGCGATCCCAAAATCCAGCAGCTTGACGCCGCCGTCGGCGTCGATCAGCACGTTGCCGGGCTTGATGTCGCGGTGCAGCAGCAATCGCTGGTGGGCGAACGCCACGGCGCCGATCGCCTGGCGCAACAGCGAGACGCGCGTTTCCATGGACGTGTGGTGACAGCGTGCGTGCTCGTCGATGCGCGCGCCCTCGACCAGCTCCATCGCAAACCACAGCTGCCCGTCCTCGAGCTGGCCGCCGTCGAGCAGGCGAGCGATGTGCGGGTGCCGGATTTCCGCGAGGATCTGGCGCTCGCGCCGGAAGAGGGCGATTTGATCGGCATCGTCGCTGCTGGCCACGCACTTGATCGCGACCTGCTGCCGATACTGTCCATCGTCGCGCTCCGCGCGGTAGACGACGCCCATGCCGCCGGCGCCAATCTCCTCGACGATGCGAAAGGGACCGAGCCGCGTCCCGGCCGGCAAATGCCCGACCTGAGCTGCGTCCCGCGCCAGCGATTCGAACAGCGCGCCGCCGAGCAACGCCCCAGGTTCGAGGAGATCGAGCGCGGAGCGGGATACGGTCACGTTGAGCTCGGCGGCGGTGGCTGCCGAATATTAGCGCGTGGTTCCGGACCGGCGGACCTGCTGCGGACGTTCTCGCTGCAGATCCGACGCGGCGACGCGGAGAATTACCGCTTCTTGTGTGGGTCAGACGGTGCCTTGCCGATGAAGGCGAGCGCTGCGCGCAGCAGCAGGTCTTCGCGGAAGTCCTCCGCGCTTCGACCGTGATCGGTCGCGACTTCTGGACGGGCTGGTGCTGACTTCTTGTGCATCATCGGATGAGTGTCCATGCGCAGCTCTTTGTCCATACGCAGTAGCGGGCAATTTTGGTCCACCGTTCGTCGGGAGGCCGAGAACGCAACGTCGATGCAGTTTCACCTCACCGACGCGACGCTTCGCATCTGCGGTTTGTTTTGGATTGTCGGCCAACCGATGCCGCAGAATGTCGTCATGACGATCTCTGCCTGCACGCTCCCTGCCCACGCACTGCTGGTTCGCTATGCCGAGCAGGGCGCATACACCGACTGCTTCAGCACCGAGGTCGTGCATCCAGTCAGCTTCGAAGACTACGTAGCGGCCTTTTACAACAGCCTGCCTTTCAAGCTCGAACGCCTGGTCCTCAAGCTCGCGCTGGCGCTGCCGTCCAGCGACCAGCAGGCCAGTGAGCTCGCGCTCGGGCAACGCGATCGCTTTGCGGCCTGGAAGGTCGAGGCGCGTGCCGAACAGCAGCTGCTGTTGACCGATGTCTACGGCAATACGCGTTCCTGGCTGATGCTCGAGAACGTGGGCTCGGCCACCGCGCCACGCACGCGCTTGTACTTCGGCTCAGCGGTCATTCCGCGACGCGATCCCGCCACGGGCACGCTGCGCATGGGAGCGAGCTACCGGGTGTTGCTCGGATTCCACAAGCTGTATTCGCGGATCTTGTTGGGCGCAGCGCGGCGACGGTTGGTGCCGTAGCGTGGCACTGAGCGCGCGTGATGCTGGGATGTGCTGACTATTGGACGCGCCAGCGCCGCGTCGTCGGATTGCTCCATTCGCTACAACCCATGCTCCGGACACGGCCAACCCTCACACGCATCGACGACCACCGCTGCTTTCCTGCGCAAGGCAGCGCCGGCCAGCGCGTAGCCCCAGTTGACCAGTCGGGCCTGGATCTGCGGTTCGAAGGCGGCCAAGCGGGTCGGAACATGGGCGAGCGCGGCCGTGCCAGGGTGGTCGCGGACGAGCGCGCGCGTATCCTTGTAGTCGTTGATGGCGGTCTCGATGCCCCAATACGCACCGCGCTGGCGACGGGTGGCGAGATCGCCGATCAGCATGCGCTTGCGCAAGGCGCGGGTCTGGTCGATCAGGATGTCGCGCACGCGGGTCATCTGCAAAGGCCCCGTGCGCGGTTTCACTTCCAGTTCGAAGGGCGCGCCGGCATCGGACACCAGCACGACGTCAACCTTGCCCTGCTGCAGGACTTCCAGGCCCATGTTGTCGTAGACGCCGCCGTCGCTCAGCACCAGGCGTTTGCGCATCTGGTTCAGGCGCGGATGCGGCTCGCCGCCCACCCAACTGGCCGGGTCAGTCGCAATGACGACCGGTGAAAACAGCGGCGGGAATGCGCTGGAGGCAGCCACTGCCTGCGCCAGCCGGACCGGCGTGCTGCGCGAAGTGCCGAGCTTCCAGTCGGCGATGAGGTCCTGGCGAAAACGGAAGCTGCGGCCGGTCTGGAGGCTGGTCGCGTAGAACACGAACGTGGGTGTTGAAATGGACGCCTCCCCTTTACGGCTTCGTAGAGCCAGACTGAGTTGCGACACACAGTCGACAAAAAGGAGGCGTCCGTCATGAAGGCTAAACTCGTTGGTATCGATCTGGCAAAGAGCGTTTTCCAGGTG
>JANPJV010000311.1:0-3635 GCA_031425695.1 Rhodanobacteraceae bacterium
AAAAGGAATCGATTGAGCCACAAGGCAAGGATTGAGCGTTCGTGGACTTGGCTTGGATCGCAACGCAGACACGTTTCGTACGGCTTTATGTAGCGTCCTTTGCGACTTTTGCGCCTTCTTGCGTCCATTCTTTTGATCTTGCACAAAATTTCACTGGTACTTGGCCAATTCCATGCGACCGATCTGGTTGCAGTGGACTTCGTCGGGACCGTCGGCGAGGCGCAGGGAGCGGGCTTGGGCGTAGGCGTAGGCGAGGCCGAAGTCGTCGCTGACGCCGCCGCCGCCGTGGGCCTGGATGGACCAGTCGATGACCTGGCAGGCCATCTGCGGTGCGGCGACCTTGATCATCGCGATCTCGCGGGCGGCGATCTTGTTGCCGACCGTGTCCATCATTGCGGCGGCCTTAAGCGTGAGCAGGCGCGCCTGTTCGATCAGGATGCGGGCGTGGGCGATGCGCTCGAGCGTGACCGTCTGCGCCGCGATCGGCTTGCCGAAGGCAACGCGGCTCAGCGAGCGCTTGCACATGCGCTCGAGCGCGCGTTCCGCGAGGCCGATCAGGCGCATGCAATGATGGATGCGGCCCGGTCCCAAACGGCCCTGGGCAATCTCGAAACCGCGGCCCTCGCCAAGCAGGATGTTGCTCGCCGGGACACGCACGTTGTCGAAGACGATCTCGGCGTGGCCATGCGGCGCATCGTCGAAACCGAATACGGGCAGGTGGCGCAGGATGGTCACGCCGGGGGTGTCGCGCGGCACCAGGATCATCGATTGCTGCAGATGCCGGTTGGGATTGCCGGCATCGGTCTTGCCCATGAAGATGAAGATCTTGCAGCGCGGATCATTGCCGCCCGACGACCACCACTTGCGCCCGTTGATGACGTACTCGTCTCCGTCGCGCACGATCGAGCTGGCGATATTGGTCGCATCGCTCGATGCCACGTCCGGCTCGGTCATGGCGAAGCACGAGCGGATCTGGCCGGCGAGCAACGGCGCCAGCCAAGCCTGCTTCTGCGCTTCCGTGCCATAGCGCGCCAGCACCTCCATGTTGCCGGTGTCGGGCGCCGAACAATTGAACACCTCGGCCGCCATGAAGGCACGGCCCATCAGCTCGCACAACGGCGCGTATTCGAGATTGCTCAAGCCCGCGCCATGCGCCGATTCCGGCAGGAAGAGATTCCACAACCCCGCCGCCCGCGCCTTGGCCTTGAGCGTCTCCATGATTTCCGTCGGCTGCCACCGATCCCCGGCGTTGATCTCCGCAAAGAACCGCGCTTCGTTCGGATAAACGTGCTCATCCATGAACGCACTCACGCGCGCGATCAGGTCGAGGGTCTTGACGGAGTAATCAAAGTTCATTGGGGTACCTGCATACGAGGATCAAAAGGATGGACGCGAAGAGCGGAAGCCATCGAACACAAAATGCACAAAAAGTGCGGTCACAAAATGCACATACAGAGCGATTTGGTTGGGAGCCTCGAGCTCCGTCGAAGCGCTACATGTACCTGATCGAAAAGCTTTTTATGTGCATTTTGCGTCCCGCCTTTTATGTGCATTTTGTGTGAAATGGTTTTGGATCCGCCCTCACTCCTGCGGCAACACCACCAGCTTGCCCGATACGCTGCGGTCGATCAGCGCGCGGATGGCTTCGGGGGCGCGGGCGAGGGGGTAGGTGGCGGCGATGTAGGGCTTGAGCTTGCCTTCGGCGAGCCAGCCGAACAGGATCGCCAGATCCTTGGCGTTGTTGGCGGGCTCGCGCTTGGCGTAGTCGCCCCAGAACACGCCGACGATGGACGCGCCCTTGAGCAATGCGAGGTTGGCGGGCAGGGCAGGGATGGCGCCGTTGGCGAAGCCGACAATCATGAGGCGCCCGCGCCAGGCAATGTTGCGCAGCGCGGCTTCGGTGTAGTCGCCGCCGACCGGATCGTAGACGACGTCGACGCCCTTGCCGCCGGTCAGTGACTTCAGCTCCGTGCGCAGGTCTTGGTCGGCATAGTTGATGAGCTCGTCAGCGCCATGCTGGCGGCAGACCTCGAGCTTCTCGGCACTCGAGGCGGCCGCGATGACGCGTGCGCCGAGCAGCTTGCCGATCTCGATCGCGGCCAGGCCCACGCCACCGGACGCCCCCAGCACCAGCAGGGTTTCATTTGGCACCAGCGCGGCTCGGTCCTTGAGCGCGTGGTACGAAGTCGCATAGGTCATGACGAAGGCCGAGGCGGTCGCGAAATCGAGGCCCGGCGGCATCGGCACCAACTGGCGCGCATCGACCAGGACTTGCTCGGCCATCGCACCCCAGCCGGTGAAGGCGATCACCCGATCGCCGACTTTGATGCGCTCGACTCCAGGACCCAGCGCCTTGACCAGGCCGGCACATTCGCCGCCCGGCGCAAACGGCAGCTGCGGCTTGAACTGGTACTTGTTCTGGATGATCAGCGCGTCGGGAAAGTTGACCGCCGCCGCGTGCACCTCAAGCAGTGCCTGTTGCTCGCCGGGCAACGGCTCGGGCAGCTCGACGACGCTGAGCGCTTCCGGTGGACCCCATTCGCGACAGAGCAACGCGCGCATCGACACCCCCCGCTGAGCACAAGAATGGCAGAAGCATAGGACGGCAGCTAACATTGCTCCAATGCATATCCCGATGGCCTTGGTATCAATTTCATGCATATCAGCCGCATCGACTTGAACCTGCTCGTGGTGCTCGATGCCATCTACACCGAGGGCGGCATCACCCGCGCCAGCCACAAGCTGCACCTGACCCAGCCAGCCGTCAGCCATGCACTCGCGCGCCTCAGGGATGCCTTTGGCGATGCATTGTTCGTCCGCGAAGGCCGCGCCATGGTGCCTACGCCGCGCGCGCGACAGCTGATGCTGCCGGTTCGCGCAGCGTTGCGCAGTCTCCAGGTCGGCTTGAATGAGCTCGAGCAGTTCGATCCGGGCGCGGCCGAGCGGCGTTTCGAGATTGGCGTGCGCGACGTGCTCGAGTCGGCATTGCTGCCGGCGCTGATGCGGTTGACCGTCGGATGCGCACCGGAGATCGATTTTGCCGCGGTGCGCGTATCGCGGCGCGACCTGGAATCGGAGCTATCGGCGGGAACCGCGGATGTCGTGCTCGACGTGCTCCTTCCCGTCTCCGAGCGCGTGCTGCATCGGCATGTCGTCGCCGATCACCTGGTGGTGGTGATGCGCAAGGACCATGCGCTGGCGCGCCGCAAGTTAGACCTCGCGCTGTACCTGAAACAACAACACGTCATGGTGAGCTCGCGCCGCACAGGCCCCAGCATCGAGGACCACGAGCTTTCGCGCGGGGGCCATCAGCGGCGCGTGCGCCTGCGCTGCCAGCACTATTTCACTGCCTGCGAAGTGGTCAGCCAGACCGACCTCCTGCTGACCATGCCCGCGCGCCACGCCAGCCTCACCAACCAGCACTTCGACAACCTGATCCTGCCATTCCCCATGCCGTCGCCACCGCTCGACGTCTATCTCTACTGGCACGCGGCAGCCGATGCGGATCCGGCGAATCGCTGGTTGCGAAATCAAGTGATCGCGGCATTGGGGTAGGCCGCTGTGCGCGCGGCTTCTTGCGCGCTCTGCGGCGCTTTGGACTGTCCCGCGCGATTGCCGCAGAGCGCACAAGAAGC
>JANPJV010000312.1:0-42172 GCA_031425695.1 Rhodanobacteraceae bacterium
ATTGTCGGCGATTGAAGTGGCCGATCGAACGGCGATGGACAAGGTGGCGGTCAGCCGCGCCGTCGCCAGCCTGCTCCAGGATGGCCGCATCACCCGCGAGGCCGATCGCGCCGACCGCCGCCGCTCGGTGCTGGCGCTGTCCCTGGCCGGGTTCGCGCTCTATGACCAGATCGCCCCGCTCGCGCTCGAACAGGAACAGCGCCTGCTCGCGGTGCTGAGCCCCGCCGAGCGCAAGGCGCTCGACGGTATCCTGGACAAGCTGGTGACTTTGGGAATTGCCGCGCTGGTGGCGCGGTAGGGTTCCGCTACCGGCGAGAGCGGGGGGTTCTTGTAGGTCATGTTGACCGCGCAGCGGTCGTGTGACACCACACCAGCCCAAAAAGCGTCAAGTAGTCCGCTGCGCGGACAACATGACCTACGCCAACCCAGGAACCCGGCCCCCGCGACTGTCCTTCCACACCGCCCTGCGCTAACTTGCGGCCAAACTCTCCTGGCCTCCCTCCCGCGTGTTCTTTCGTCGGCGCGTCCCGCATGAACAAGAATTCCGGCTGCTGATTGAGCGCTGGAGCACGTATGTGCGCAAGACGCTGGTGAGCGTCGATCCGCGTCGCAACGAGGCGGATTTGCAGGAACTGGAGCAGGAAATCCGCCTGAAGCTGTGGCAAACGCTGAGCCGTGAGAGGACTTGGGACAAACCTGCGTCCTTTATTCGCAGTGTAGTCACGAGCGTTGCGATCGACGCGGCACGTCGGCGGCAAGTGCGCGGGGGAGATTCGGAGCATGTTGGCCTCGAATACCTGGAGCCAACGGTTGCCGGCGACGGGGGCCAGCAAGGAGACGAGCTCGAAGGTCGGGCGGAGCTGCTGTCGGCCCTGGAGCTGCTGAACCGCACCGATGTGGACAAGGCGCAGGCCGTTGGCCTGCATCTGCAGGGCTTCACCACTGAGGAGATCGGCTCCTTGCTGGGCTGGACCGAAGCCAAGGCACGCAACACCGTTTACCGCAGCCTCGATGCACTACGAGAACAGATTGCAGGACCCAGGAACAAGTCACCATGAGCACCGAAATCGACCGCACCAACGCATTGACGCAGCTCGCCCTCGGCACCCTGCCGCTGGAGCAGCGGCGCGCGCTTGTGCAGCAGGGCTTGAAAGACCCGCAACTGGCACGTGAGCTCAAGCTCGCACTGCGCCTCGCGGACGAGAGCGCGGATCTCACCCGGGACTGGGTGCGTGTCGCCTCCCAGTCGAGCCAGGACGCGGCCGTGGGCTGGCGTCGCCCACTCGCCGGCATGGTTGCCAGCCTGGCGGTTGCCGCAGCGGTGATGCTGGTGCCATGGCAGTCGAACACGCCCCCGTCGATCACGACGGTCGCGTTAAGCGAGCAGATGCCGGCCATGCCCGCCCTGCCGGATCGCATTGGAAACGGTTCCTTCGAGGCCGCTTCAGTGGACAGCATCGGCAGCGGCAGCTTCGAGTAGAGGGAGCGTCTTCCACGATCTGAAGAGCAAAGCATTCTTTCCGCAGATTTACGCAGATTTGGGCGCAGGGCTGAGTGGTCAGGCATCGCCAACCTCAATCTGCTTTTAATCTGCGCAATCTCCGTAATCTGCGGATAAAAAGCTCTTGCCTTTGAGGGCATCAGGGTTCAGCTCGAAAACGCTCCCCACGCCGCCCCGCCGACCACCGCCGCCAGCATCATCAGGTGCCCGGGCAGGATCTTGAGGAAGTATTCCCTCCCGGAGCGCGCGGCGAGCACCATCTTGGTCAGCATGTTGGTCGAGAAAGCCAACACCAGCGCCCAGCGTGCGTCCGCAATTTCGAGCGAAGCTCCGGCCACCAGCTGAGCCATCGACAGGGTGACCGCGTGCGCGTCGGCCAGGCCGGCCGTGGCCGCCGCGATCCAGATGCCCTTCGGGCCGAGCCAGGCTTTCAGGCCGGCGGAAATGAGCAGCACGCTGGCCAGGATCGCCGCGAAGATCAACGCCTCCTTCGGCTCGAAAGCGCGTCCAGGCCGGTCGTTGTTGTGGTCGCTACCCGAGCTTGCGCCGCGCGCCAGCACCACCGTGGCGATCAATGCCACCAGCGTGCCAGCCACGAGCATCGGCCAGACCGCACGTAGCAACGGCAATGAGACGCCGGCGAGCAGGATGCCCATCAGCAATGTGGTGGCGATGCTCGACGCCATCCCCGCCGCCGCACACGCGCGTACCCGATTCGGATCGCCCTTGGCGCGCTGGCCCATGGCGGCGATGGTGGCCGAGCTCGACACGAAACCGCCGATGAAACCGGCCAGCGGCAGGCCGACGCGCGGCCCGACCACGCGCAGCGCGATATGGCCGGCCGCACCGATCGCCATGATCGCCACCACGATGGTCCACAGCTTGCGGACCGGCAAGACGCCCCAGGGATCGATGGTCCCGTCCGGCAGGAGTGGCAATACGATCAGCGCCGACGCGAGCAGCAGCAGGCCGTCATGGATTTCCTGCGGCGTCAGCAGATCCTGCGAGAGCGTATGCAGCTTCGCCTTGGCGTTGAGGAGGATGGCGATCACCACGCTCAGCGCTGCGGCGAGCCCAGCTTCGGTCTGCGCCAAGGCGCCCAGCAGGAAGGTCGCCAGCATGGCGATCTCGCTTGTGAGCCCGGGGTCGTCCGCATGCGCCCGTGCGTAGGAGAACAGCGCCGCCAAGCCGATGAACGCGCCCGCCAGCACCAGGATCGGCACGCCCATGTGCGCCGACATCGCGCCGACCAGCGCGATCAATGTGAACGTGCGCACCCCCGCCGCGCCCCGCGTCGGACCTTCCCCTTTCTTCCTCTCCCGCTCGATCCCGATCAACAGCCCGAGCCCCAGCGCAACCGCAAATCCAACGAGGTCTTCGAGCGGCGGTAAATCGATCATCGTCGCAATCTCGTCCTGAAGAGCAGAGCATTCTTTCCGCAGATTTCGCAGATTTACGCAGATTAAAGGCAAAAGATCGTCGCGTTCGCGCGCAGGTTCCGGTTCACCGGTCGATACACCACTTCTCTTAGCTTCAATCTGCTCTTAATCTGCGCAATCTGCGGATAAAAAGCTCCTGTTCTTCATCCGGCTACGGCACAGCCGGCGTTTCCACGCGCGGCGGCGGGCCGTCGATCTTTTCGCCGCGGTTCCAGGCCAGCAGCAGGGTGTAGCCGACGGCGAGCAGGACTGGTCCCAAGAACACGCCCAGGAAGCCGAAAGCGGCGATGCCGCCGATGACGCCGAGGAAAACCAGGATGAAGGGCAGCTTGGAGCCGCGGCTGATGAGGTAGGGCTTGACGATGTTGTCGATGCCGCTGATCACGAACATGCCCCAGATGCCCATGAAGATGGCGGCGCCGTAGCGCTGCTGGGCGACCAGCCAGACCACCGCGGGCACCCAGACGAAGGGCGGGCCCATCGGGATCAGCGACATGAAGAAGGTCAGCAGGCCAAGGAAGAGCGCGCCCGGCACCTGCACGATCGAGAACCCGATACCGGCCAGCACGCCCTGGGCGAGCGCGGTGCCGAGGATGCCGTAGACCACACCCTGGATGGTGCCGCCGGCGACCGCGATGAATTGCCGCGCGCGTGCACCGATCAGGCGGGTCAGCGTCTGCCGCAGGCCAAGCGCGAGCTCGGCACCACTGCGGAACACGAAGAAAGCGATGAACACCGAGAAGGCCAGTTCGAATGTCCCACGCAGCAGGACGCCTCCGCCGGCGATCGCCGCATTGCGAAGCGGGACGAGGCCACCGCTCGAGACCGCCTCGAGCCCGTCCTCGCTCCCGAC
The DNA here is from genome assembly GCA_031425695.1 of Rhodanobacteraceae bacterium. Lineage (GTDB taxonomy): Bacteria > Pseudomonadota > Gammaproteobacteria > Xanthomonadales > SZUA-5 > JANPJV01. Next base: position 3,794 of record JANPJV010000312.1, read on the forward strand.
CGCGTTCCAGCGCGTCGCGATTTCGGCACCGACGAAGGGCAGCTCGGCGATCCATTGCGGCAGCGCCGGCAGGCCACGCGCCAGCCAGTCCTTGATCGCCTGCGACCACTCACTCACGTTCTCCGCCAGGGTCAGGCCGACCACCACGAAGGGCAGCACCAGGATGCTGGTGACGGTCAGGGTCATCACGATCGCCGCCAGCGTCGCCCGCCCCCGCAGCTTGACCTCGAGCCAGCGATACGCCGGCCAGGTCGCATAACAGAGGATCACCGCCCACATCAGCGCCGACAGGAAGGGCCGCAGGACAAAGAAACAGCCGATCACCAGCAGGCTGACCGCGAGCACGCCGAACAGCGGTTCGATCAGGCGATGACGGTCGGAAGGGGGCGGGCGGGATACGGGTGTGGCGGAAGCAGCGTCGGTCATGGTATGTCGCCTGCGCGGATAGGGCGACAATAGCGGCCGCCCATGCTTACGTGGGTCCGGACCTTGTCCGGACACTTTTCATCGAGCCCACGCGAAGAGCGTCCGGACAAGGTCCGGACCCACGCGATCAACAGCAAACATCACCCCGTCAGCAACGACACGTCCGCCGTCCGCAGGAACAGGCCCGAAACCCGCTCCAGCAATGCCAGTCGATTGTTGCGCACGCCCACGTCGTCGGCCATCACCATGACATCGGCAAAGAACGCATCCACCGGCGCCTGCAACTCGGCCAGGCGGGTGAGGCCTTGGATGTACTGGCCGGCGGCGAAATGCGGAGCGGCGTCGGCCTCGGCGGCGTCGATCGCGGCGAGCAAAGTACGCTCTGCATCATTCTCGAAACGCGCTGCGTCGATCGCCGGCAACGCCGCGATGTCGATACCCCCTTCGCCGGCCTTGCGCAGGATGTTGCGGATGCGCTTGTTCGCCGCGGCCAGGCTCTGGCAGGCGGGCAGGCGCTTGAACACCAGCACGGCGTTGAGACGGCGATCGAAATCAACCAGGTCATTGACCTTGCGCGCAGCGACTGCTTCGAAGACGTCGCCGGTGATGCCGGCATCGAGGTAATAGGCGCGGGTGCGGTCGAGGACGAAGTCGATGAGCTCGATGAGCAGTTGCGCGTCGTCGACCTTGGGTGCGGGCTTGCCGGCGCTGGCCGGGTCGGCTGCCGCGACCTGCTGCAACGCCTGCCGCGCCTGCCCGATAGCGGCGCCGAAAGCCTTGTCGAGCGGCAGCGAAATGCCGCCTTCGATGAGCGTGCGCGCCAGGCCCAGCGCGGCACGCCGCAATGCGAACGGATCCTTGTTGCCGCTCGGCTTCTGGCCGGCCGCAAAGATGCCGGCGAGCGTGTCCAGTCGCTCCGCAATCGCGAGCACGCGCCCGAGCGGCGAGGCGGCGATTGGCGTGCCCGCTTGCTGCGGCGCATAGACCTCTTCGAGCGCCACGGCGATCTCGGCGGGCTGGCCCTGCGCGAGGGCATAGGCGCGGCCCATCTGCCCTTGCAGCTCCGGGAACTCACCAACCACACGCGTCAGCAGATCGGCCTTGGCCAGGCGTGCCGCGGTTTCGGCCTGGGCGGGATCGACGCCCAGCACCGGTGCCAGCGCCCGCGCGAGCGCGATCACGCGCTCGGTCTTGGCATGCACGCTGCCGAGCTTCTGCTGGTAGGTGACGGACTTGAGACCTTCGACCAGCCCTGCGAGCGGCGCCTTGAGATCCTGGTCGAAGAAGAAGGCGGCATCAGCGAGGCGCGGGCGCACCACGCGCTCGTAACCCTTCCGAATCTCGTCCGGATCGCGGCTTTCGATGTTGGCGACGCCGACGAACGCCGGCAGCAGGCCGCCGTCGGCATCCAGCACCGGGAAGAAGCGCTGATGGGTCTCGATGGTGGTGATGATCACCGCCTTCGGCAGGCGCATGAAATCGGCCGGGATCGTACACGCGATCGCGTTGGGCCACTCGGTCAGGTTGCTGACCTCGTCGATCAGGTCGTCTGGCAAGCGGGCGACGCCACCACGCGTGATCGCTGCGGCGCTCACCTGTGCGCGCACGCGCTCGCGGCGCTGCAGCGGATCGACCAGCACCTGCGCCGCTTCCAGCGCGCTGATATACTCGGATGGCCGTGCCAGCACGATTTCTGCGGGATGATGGAAGCGATGCCCGCGCGTGCGGCGGCCGCTGTTCACACCGTAGACGCTGGCGCTCAGTACCATCTCGCCGAGCAGCACGACCAGGCCATGCACCGGCCGCAGGAAGGCAAATTCGTTGGCGCCCCAGCGCATCGGCTTGCCGAGGGGCAGCGCTTCGATGGCCTCGCGCACGAGCCCCGGCAGCACATCGGCCGTGAGCGCGCCGGGCTTGGTCGTGCGGTGCACGAACCACGCGCCCTTGTCGGTTTCGAGCTTCTCGAGCGCCTCGACCGAGACCCCGGCGGACGCCGCGAAGCCGATCAACGCCTTGCTCGGCGCACCGTCGGGCCCGAGCGCGGCGGCGAGCGCAGGACCGCGGCGTTCGGAGGTCTGCTCTGGCTGCGAAAGCGCGACCTCCGGAATACGCACGGCGATGCGGCGCGGCGTCCACAGCGCTTCGGCACGCTCCGCCGGATGACTGATCCCGGCCTTGGTGAGACGTGCGGACAGTTCATCGCGCAACCCGTTGGCGAGCCCGGCCACGGCCTTGGCCGGCAGTTCCTCGCACAGCAGTTCAACCAGCAGATCGGCGCCGGTGCTCATGCCGTCTGCTCCATCCGGGCTTTCGCAGCGCCCGGGAAACCCAGCTTCTCGCGCTGGGCGAAGTACGCTTCGGCCACGCCCTTGGCGATGGTGCGCACGCGCAGGATGTAGCGCTGGCGCTCGGTCACGCTGATCGCGCGGCGCGCGTCGAGCAGGTTGAAGCTGTGGCTGGCCTTGCAGACCTGGTCATAGGCCGGCAGCGGCAGGCCTTTGGCAGTCAGCGCCGCGGCCTCGTTCTCATGCGCATCGAAGGCATGGAAGAGCTCGGCGACATTGGCCTCTTCGAAGTTGTAGCAACTCTGCTCGACCTCGTTCTGGTGGAACACGTCGCCGTAGGTGACCACGCCCTGCGGGCCGACCGTCCAGGTCAGGTCGTAGACGTTTTCGACGTTCTGCAGGTACATCGCCAGGCGCTCGAGCCCGTAGGTGATCTCGCCCGTCACCGGCTTGCACTCGATGCCGCCGGCCTGCTGGAAATACGTGAACTGGGTGACTTCCATGCCATTGAGCCAGACCTCCCAGCCGAGGCCCCAGGCGCCCAGCGTCGGCGATTCCCAGTTGTCCTCGACCAACCGCAGGTCGTGCGTCAGCGGATCGATCCCGAGCACGCCGAGCGAGCCGAAATACTGTTCGAGGATGTCCTTCGGCGATGGCTTCAGCACCACCTGGTACTGGTAGTAGTGCTGCAGGCGATTCGGATTCTCGCCATAACGCCCATCGGTCGGCCGCCGCGACGGCTGTACATAAGCCGCATTCCATGGCTCTGGCCCGAGGCTGCGAAGAAACGTCGCCGGATGAAAAGTCCCCGCACCCACCTCGGTATCAAGTGGCTGGATCAACACACACCCACGCTCCGCCCAATAGGCATTCAAGCGCGTGATCATTTCCTGGAAAGTCGGGGCAGACATGGCCTGAGTCGTACTAGCGCGAGGGCGCGCGAGTATACGGGCGCCGCCCCGATCATCGCGAAAACCTCGGCGAGGCCAGGGCCTGTGAAAAAAAGCGGGATGGGAAGGAAGCGAAGGAGAAGCAGAAAGGAGGCGAAAGGGAGCAAAGCTTTCTCGGGTGGCTCCCACATCTCAGTTGCGAAGCGGCGGCTTCTTCAGGATCGGGGCAAAAGTCCCGGTAGCGAGCCCACCCAAAGTTTCCTCGCTTTCCTTCGTTTTCTTTCTGCTTCTCCTTCGCTTCCTTCCCTTACCGCTTTTTCTGATCAGGCGGCGGCCCCGATACTGGCGACGGGTACAACCACCCGCGCCTTCGGCGCGTACTTGCGGTCGAGATAGAGGCCGGCGATGACGGAGACGACGACTGGGGCGATCCACGGGATGAGTTGCAGCCAGGGGAGGCCGAAGCTCGCCAGGAAACCATTCAGACCGATGCCGAGGAAGGCCACGTGGGTGGCGACGCCGTTGCCGAGCATGGCGCCGTAGTGTTCCTTGAGCCACCAGTTGGGTGCGGCGGGCAGCTTGCGCGCCTGGCGCAGCATGCCGATACCCAGCAAGACGCCGACCCAGCAGAAGGTCGAGAGCAGCATGCTCTCCAAGGACAGGCCGATGCCGAAGACCGCCAATCCGGCGACCACGTTGAGCACCGCCACTTGACGATAGCGGGCGTTGTGGAAGACCTGGATCTCGCGTTTGAGGCGGATGGAGCGCCAGGACAGCCACACGGTGGTGCCCGTGATCACCACCAGGTAGGCCAGGAAGACGCCGATCCCGGGGCGGTTCTTGGCGAAGAACATGGCGGACATCGGGATGGCTGTGAGCAGGATGCCGAGCATGGCCAGCAAATAGACTTTGCCCGTGCGCTTGTGCAGCGGGCTGCCCTTGCGCGCAAGACCGGCGATCCAGAAACTGATCAGGGCCAGGGTGCCGACGCCGACATGGGCTAGGACCAGCAGTGCATAAGCTTTCATGGCGACCTTCTCTTCGACGATGACCCAGCATCGGCCCGCAGCGGTTTTTCCGGCAGGGCGCTTAGGTCACCGCGCAAGGGTGAGTAAAGTCACCTTCGGCGCGGTGGCTGACGCACGCCCGGCGCGCGCGACTACACTTCGCACATGGATCCCAAAGCCCCAACGCCGCTGCAAACCCCCTGGAACCCGAGCCCGCTGGCGCCGCTCAACTTGGCGGCGCTGATCACCTGGCTCGCGGTGTTGCTGCAGTCGCTGCGTGTCGACCGGTTGCAGGCGGGGAATGGATTGGAGTGGAGCGGTGCCCTGGCGCTGTTCGCCGTCGGCGGTCTGTACGTGCTGTCGAATGCCCAGGATGCGAGCCACGCCCGCGGCGAGCTCCGCCAGCGGGCGCTGGTGATTGCGCAGGCGCTCGCGACACTCATCGCGGCCGCGTGCCTGCGCAATATCGGACCCGCGGTGCTGATGATCATCGTGGCGGCACAGGTGATTGCGCTATGGCCACGGCGGATTGCGATTTTCGGGCTGGCGCTGGTCAACCTCACCCTGGTGGCGATCTGGGCGCAGTGGGTGCCGCTCACCAGTGCGCTGCTCGGCCTGCTGCCGATGATCGGATTCCAGACCTTTGCCGCGCTCACCGTGCACTACGCGGTCAGCGCCGAGCGCGCGCGCGACGAGCTCGCGGTCACCCATGCCCAACTGCTGGCGACGCAGCAGTTATTGGAGGACAGCGCGCGCAGCGGCGAGCGCCTGCGACTCTCGCGCGAGCTGCACGATGTCGCCGGCCACAAGCTCACCGCCCTCAAGCTCAACCTGCGCCTGCTGCAGCGCGACCCGGCGCTGGCGGAGCGCGAAGAGGTCAAGGTGTCGGCGACCCTCGCGGACGAGCTGCTGGCCGATATCCGCGCCGTGGTCAGCGAGCTGCGCAAGCACGACGGCATCGATCTCGCGACCGCCATCCGCACCCTGACGAGCCAGATCCCAGGCACGCGTTTCGTCGTCGATATCGATCCCGACCTGTGCGTGACCGACCTTACGTTGGCGGAGACTTTGTTGCGCTGCGCCCAGGAAGGCATCACCAATGCGCTGCGCCACGCGCGCGCCAGCGAAATTCGGGTCGAATGCCGTAGCCGCGACGGACGCGTCGAGCTCAGCGTTCGCAACGATGGTCCGCCGCTCCTGCCGGTCGCCTTCGGCAACGGCCTCACCGGCATGCGCGAACGCCTCAGCCTCGCCGGGGGCGAGCTCAGCCTGCGGGCGCGCGAAGGCGGCGGGGCGGAGTTGCTGGCCGCGGTGCCCGCCCGTGGCTGAGCCCGTGCGCACCACCATTCGAATAGCACTGGTCGATGATCAGGCGCTGGTGCTGAAAGGATTGTCCGCGCTTCTGCACGGCCTCGATGGCATCGAGATCGCGCTCGAGGCCAGTGATGGCGCCCAGTTGCTCGCAGCCTTGCCGCAGCGTCCGGTGGATGTGATCGTCAGCGATATCCGCATGCCCGGCATCGGTGGCATCGAGCTCATCGGCGCATTGCGCGAAGCCGGCAATGCGACCCCGGTGATCCTGCTGACGACCTTCGATGACTCCAGCCTGATGCTCGCGGCGGTTGCCGCCGGGGCGCAGGGCTTCCTGCTCAAGGACGCCTCGCCCGAAGACCTTTCCGAGGCGATCCAGCGCGTGGCTTCCGGCGCGACCTTGTTGCAGCCGGTGAGCCTTGGCCCGGTGCGCGCGCAACGCAAGGCCGAGCCGCAGACCGGCGCGAAGATTCATCTGACCGATCGCGAGATCAGCATCCTCCGCCTGGTTGCCGGTGGCTATTCCAACAAGGAGATCGGCCGCAGCCTGCACCTGTCCGAGGGCACCGTGAAAAACTACATCTCGGACCTGCTGGTCAAGCTCGACTGTCGTGATCGCACGCATGCGGTGCTGAAGGCGATCACGCAGCGATTGTTGTAGCGATTGATCCATCCAGCGCAGGACCAGCGCCAGCAGTCCACCCAAACCGGTACCGAATCGCTCAGCCGCCCGCCGCCTGCAAGCCCAGCGCGGCAATGGTCGGCACCAGCTTGCCGGTCGCATCCGCGCTCGTGCTCGAGGCATTGCCCTGGCTCGCACGCTTGGCCACGCCCTGGGCAATCGCCGCGAGACGGAAGAAATTGAAGGCGAGCATGAACGGCCAGTCCGGGATCTCGGCGCGCCCGCTCAAGTGCGCATAGCGTTCGATCAGCTGCGCTTCGCTCGGCAGTTTTTCCTGCGCGCGATCGATGCCCATCAGCCCGGGAATGACCGGATTGCGCGGCAGGCGCAGCGCCATGCAGAAGTAGCCGAGATCCGCCAGCGGTGACCCAAGCGTGGACAGCTCCCAGTCGACGATCGCGCGGATGCGCGGCGAGCTCGCGTCGAAGATCAGGTTGTCGATGCGCCAGTCGCCATGCACCAGCGCGACCGTGCCATCGTCCGCCGGCAAATGGCTGGCCAGCCAGGCCATCAGCTGGTCCATCGCCGGATTGGGATCGAGCTCGCTGGCGCGGTACTGCTCGCTCCAGCGCTTGAGCTGGCGCCCGAAGTAATTGCCGCACTTGCCATACTCGCTCAAGCCCACGGCGTTGATGTCGACGGCGTGCAGGGCGGCGAGTGCGCGCAGGATTTCGTCGTAGTAGCTGGCGCGCTCGACGGCCGCGATCTCCGGCAGCGCCGGGTCCCAGAAAATGCGCCCGGGTACATGGCTCATCAGATAAAACATCGATCCGATCACCGCTTCGTCGGTACACAGGTGCAGCGGCTGCGCGACCGGCACGCCCGTCCCCGTGAGCGCTTCCAGGACCCGAAACTCGCGATCGACCGCATGTGCGGACGCCAGCAAGGTGCCCGGCGGCTTGCGCCGCAACACATAGTTGCCGGATGCCGCTTCGATCAAATAGGTCGGATTCGATTGCCCGCCCTTGAACTTGGTCGAGCGCAGCGGACCTGTGAACCCCGGCAAGGCCGATTCGAGATAGGCACCGAGACGCTCATCGGGCAGCGCGAACTGATCAGGCATCGGTCGACTTGGGATTCGGCAGGGCGCTTGATCATATCGGTTCCCTTGCAAACGAAAGCCCCGCGCACCGGCCCCAACATTGCGGCGCGCGGGGCGTTCTCAAAACCACAGAGCGACTCCCCGGGCCGGCTCTGCGGATCTGTGCATCGCAAGGCGTATGCCAGCGCAACGGCATGCGCAAGCCATTGATTTGATTTCTTTGCGCTATGGTGCGCTGCACAATGAGCGTGCACGCTATTCGGATGTGCGCCAGCGCGGCCCACGTAGCGCGGAGTGCGCACAGCGCTCTCCGCGGCTTTCCCGCCACCCGGAGAGCCGCGCAAAGTCTCTGTGCGACCAGAATCAGATCGCGGCGCGGCACTTCGGGCTACGCAGACCCGGCAAATCCGAGTTGCCGCCACGCCTCGAATACCACCACCGCCACCGCATTGGACAGGTTCAGGCTGCGCGACTGCGGGCGCATCGGCAGGCGCAGGAGTTGTTCGGCGAGGAAGCGTTCGCGCACCTGCGCCGGCAGTCCGCGCGTTTCGCAGCCGAACAGAAGCGCATCGCCCGCCACGAAGCGCGTGTCGTAGACCGATTGCGTACCGGTGGTACTCAGCGCAAAACAGCGCGGATGGTCGAGGCCGGCGAGGCAGTCGGGGAGATCCGGCCACACCCGGACCCGCGCGTACTCGTGATAGTCGAGGCCGGCGCGGCGCAGGCGCGCATCGTCGAGCGTGAATCCAAGCGGCTCGATCAAGTGCAGTGATGCACCCGTATTGGCCGCAAGCCGGATGACATTGCCGGTATTCGGCGGGATCTCGGGCTGGTAGAGGATGATGTGCAGCATTGAGATGGAATTAACGGCACTGTCCGCAAACCTTGCCACATCCTACTCGTCGACACCGCCAGCGGCATACTTCCGCCCCCGATCCTGACCCAAGCCGCTCATGCGTGCATCGATCGCTTTCCTGGCCCTCTCCATGACGACCGCCGTTGCCGCCGCGCCGGACCCGCATTCCTACGCCAACTTCGACCAGGTGCGGGTGACTGCCGCGCATCTCGATCTCGATGTGAGCTTCGAGCGCCGCGAGCTCAAGGGCTTCGTCGAGCTCGACCTCGACCGTATGGATGCGGGGGCGCACCTGGTTCTCGACACGCGCGATCTCACCATCGACGGCGTGCTCGCGATCGATGCCGACACGGGATATCGCAAGGCCGCGTTCACGCTCGGCACGCACGACCCGATTTTTGGCCGCCCGCTCACGATCCGCCTGCCTGAAGGCGCGCGGCGGGTGCGCATCAGCTATCACACCTCACCCGACGCCTCCGGCCTGCAATGGCTGGAGCCGGCGCTGACCGCGGGCAAGAAAAAGCCCTTCCTGTTCAGCCAGTCGCAGGCGATCCACGCGCGCTCCTGGGTGCCGATCCAGGACTCGCCTGCTGTGCGCTTCACCTACACCGCGCACATCACGACACCCAAGGGTCTGCTCGCGCGCATGAGCGCGAACAACAACCCGCGCGATGCAGCCGACGGCGATTACCGCTTCATCATGGACCAGCCGATCCCCAGCTACCTGCTCGCGATTGCGGTCGGCGAGCTCGAGTTTGCGCCGCTCGGGACGCGCGCGGGCGTGTATGCGGAACCTGCGACTCTGGACGCGGCCGCGAAGGAGTTCGTCGACACCGAGCGCATGATCGAGATCACCGAGAAGCTTTACGGGCCTTATCGATGGGGCCGCTACGACCTGCTCGTGCTGCCGCCGTCGTTCCCGTTCGGCGGCATGGAAAATCCACGCCTCACCTTCGTCACCCCGACCATCATCGCCGGCGACCGCAGCCTGGTCGCGTTGATTGCGCACGAGCTCGCCCACTCGTGGTCCGGCAATCTCGTCACCAACGCGCGCTGGAATGATTTCTGGCTCAACGAGGGCTTCACCGTCTATGTCGAGAACCGCATCATCGAAGCCGCTTTCGGCCCAGCGCGCGCCGACATGGAGCGCGAACTCTCCGAGCATGACCTCGACGCCACGCTGGCGGAGCTGCCAGCTGTCGATCAGCACCTGCGACTCGACCTCGTCGGCCGCGATCCGGACGTCGGCGTGAACGATGTCGCCTACGTCAAGGGCATGACCCTGCTGCGCTTCCTCGAACAGCGCATCGGCCGCGATGCCTTCGATCCCTTCGTGCGCGCCTGGTTCGATGGTCACGCGTTCGGTACCGCGACGACTGACCAATTCCTGGACTTCCTCGACACCGAGTTGCTTTCCAAGCATCCGGGCAAGGTCAGCAAGGCGGAGATCGCGCGTTTCGTCGATGGCCCGGGCTATCCCGAAATTGCGCCGCGCACGCGGGCGCAGGCCTTCGTCGCGATCGATGCGACGCGCAGCGATTGGCTCGCCGGCACGCGCGCCGTCGGCGACATCATCCCGACGGAGTGGAGCACGCAGGAATGGATCCGTTTCATCAACGGCCTGCCCGAGTCCACGACGCCCGCCCAACTGGTGCAGCTCGACGAGCGCTTCAAGCTGAGCGAGGCGGGCAACAGCGAAGTGGCCTTCGCCTGGTACATGACCGCGATCGCGCGCGACTACCGCGCGGCCTTCCCGGCGCTCGATGATTTCCTCACCCGCATCGGCCGCCGCAAGTTCGTGCTGCCGTTGTTCACCGCGCTGATGAAGAATCCGGCGCAACAGGAATTCGCCCGCGCCGCTTACGCCAAGGCCCGGCCCGGCTACCACCCGATCACGCGGGCGAGCGTGGATGCGGTGATGTAGCGGTACGCTTTCGTGGGTTCGGACCTTGTCCGAACGCTTTTCCCCCAGCGCTGGAACAAAAAAGCGTCCGGACAAGGTCCGGACCCACGCAAAGCAGGGGAGTCTGCGCATGGGCCGAGGTGACCTGTTCCAGCTTGCGACACGGGTCCTGCTGCCGCCGCTTTTCCCCCAGCTGGAACAAAAAAGCGTCCGGACGAGGTCCGGACCCACGCAAAGCATGGAGGCGGCACTTGGGTGCAGGTGACCTCATTCAGCTCGCAACGCGCTTCTTGCTGCCGCCGCGCTGCGTGCTCTGCGGCGTCGAGGCCGGCATTGCGGATCTCTGTGCTTCATGCGTGGCGCTGCTCGAGGAGAACACGAGCGCCTGTGCGCGCTGCGCGCAGCCGTTGCCACAACCCGCGCCATTGTGTGGCGCCTGCCTCCGCAAGCTGCCGGCCTTCGATGCGGCCTACGCCGGCTTCGTCTACCAGGAGCCGTTCGCGCACTTGGTGCAGAAGCTGAAGTTCAACCAGAGCTTAAGCTGTGCGCGCGCATTGGGAGCGCGCTGGGCGGTTTCGTTTCGCGAGGTCCGCTCTCGTGACACACAGGCCTTGCCCGCGGCACTGATCCCGATCCCGCTGCACCGGTCGCGCCTGCGCCAGCGCGGCTACAACCAGGCGCTGGAACTGGCGCGCGAGCTGGAGGGGCAATTCTCGATCCCCATCCTGCGCGAAGGCTTGATTCGCACCCGCGCCACCGCGCCCATGCCGGGGCTCGATCTCGAAGAGCGGCGGCGCAATTTGCGAGACGCGTTTGCGGTTGGAGCCGTCGAATTGCCGAAACGCGTCGCGCTCGTGGATGACGTGATGACGACTGGCGCCACCTTGGCCGAGGCAACCAAAACGCTCAAGCGTGTCGGGGTGGAATGGGTGGAGCTGTGGGTGTTGGCGCGGCGGCCGTGAGTGGGGGGACGCGGCGCTGGTCTGGCTGGTGGTGGGTCTGCGCTGCGCGCGGACGCTTTTGCTGAATTGGTCAGAAAAGCGTCCGCGCACACCCAGACCCACCACGAGCAAAAAGCGTCCGCGCACAGCGCAGACCCACCATAAGCGTGCTCTTCACCCCTTCCGTTCCACCCCCGCCGCCTTGAGCTCCGCCAGATACCGCTGCCAGAACGCGTCCTGCTGGCTGCCGAGCTCATAGAGGTACGTCCACGAGTAGATGCCGGTGCGATGGCCGTCGTCGAAGTCGAGCAGCACTGCGTAGTTGCCGACCGGGTGGATCGCGGCGATGTTGACGTTTTCCTTGCCGACCTGCAGCACGCGCTGGTCGGGTCCGTGGCCCATGACTTCGGCGGACGGGCTGAAGACGCGCAGGAGCTCGCAGGGCAGGCGAAAGCGCTCGCCATTGTCGAACTCGACCTCGAGCACGCGTGAGCCCTGGTGCAGGCGGATATCGGTGGGATGGGGCATGTGCATCTCTGCAGTTCGGATACGTGCAGTATCGCGGATAGCACGGGCACCCCCAGGAGAAACCCATGATCGAGCTGCACTATTGGCCAACGCCGAACGCGCACAAGCTCACGCTGTTCTTGGAAGAGACCGGCCTGCCGTTCGAGATCCGCCGGGTCAACATTGGCAAGGGCGAGCAGTTCTTTCCAGATTTTCTCAAGATCTCGCCCAACAACCGCATGCCGGCGATCGTCGACCACGCGCCGGCCGACGGCGGTGAACCAATTGCGTTGTTCGAATCCGGCGCGATCCTGCTCTATCTCGCTGAGAAGACCGGGCAGTTCATCCCCGCCGACATCCGCGGACGCAAGGCCGTGCTCGAGTGGCTGTTCTGGCAGATGGCGGGCCTGGGGCCCATGCTCGGCCAGAACCACCATTTCAGTGTCTATGCGCAGGAGAAGATTCCGTACGCGATCGAGCGCTACGTGAACGAAACCGCGCGCCTCTACGGCGTGCTCGACCGCCAGCTCGCCGACCGCGAGTTCATCATCGGTGCTGATTACACGATCGCGGACATGGCCTGCTACCCGTGGATCGTGGGCTGGAAACGCCAGCAGATGCAGCTCACCGACTACCCGAACGTCCACCGCTGGTTCGACACGATCCGCGCCCGCCCGGCCACCGTCCGCGCCTACGCCCACGCCGATTTCTACACCCCACCGGCAACGATGACGGATGAGATGCGTTTGCATTTGTTTGGGCAGCAGCCGAAGACGTAGCTCGAGCACCTCCGTATCTGTGAGTCAGTTTTATTCGACGCAAATGAACGCAAAGGGGTAAAGAAAGGGACGCAAACAAGCGCTATCAAGAGCTCAGCTGTTTTAGCGTCCCTTTGCCCCCTTTTGCGTTCATTTGCGTCGAAATCTTCCATCCCCAAATCCGACGATGCTGATCGCGCTCAACAAACCCTTCGACGTGCTCTGCCAGTTCACCGATCGCGAGGGACGGGCGACGTTGGCGGATTACGTGACGCGGCCGGGCGTTTACGCTGCCGGGAGGCTGGATCGGGACAGCGAAGGCCTGCTGTTGCTCAGCGACGACGGCAAGGAAATCCACCGCATCAGCGATCCGCGCCACGCACAGGTGAAGCGCTACCTCGTGCAGGTCGAGGGAAGCCCGACCTCGCTGGAGCTCGACCAATTGCGCGCGGGCGTGGTGCTGAACGACGGTCCGACGCGGCCAGCGCAGGTCGAGCACCTCGAGGCCGAGCCCGAGTGGTTGTGGCCGCGCCATCCGCCGATCCGCTTCCGCGCGAAGATCCCCACGACGTGGCTGGCGATCAGCATCAGCGAAGGCCGCAATCGCCAGGTCCGGCGCATGACCGCCGCGGTGGGGCTGCCGACCTTGCGCCTGGTCCGCGAAGCGATCGGAAGCATCCGCCTCGATGGGCTCGCGCCCGGCGAGTGGCGCGCGGTCAGGGCAGTGAAGTAGTCGCTGCCCGCGGCCATGGCCGCTCCGACAAGACCGCCGCTCGCACGACCCGACTCACCCCAGCGCCACATAGCCCGGTTGTTCGCGCACCCGTGCAATCCACGCGCGCACCTGCGGATAGTCGGCCAGGTCGAATCCACCCTCGCCGGCGACGTGGGTGTAGGCGTAGAGGGCGATATCGGCGATCGAGTAGCGCTCTCCGACGAAAAATGCGCGCGTTGACAGGTGCCCTTCCATGATCGAAAGCGCGCGGCGGCCGGGAGCCATCTTCGCCTGGAGGTCAGCCTCGCGCTCGGGTGGGCGGCCGAGGTACTGGACGATGAAGCGCGCGGTCGCGATGAAGGGCTCGTGGCTGTATTGCTCGAAGAACATCCACTGCAGCACCTGTGCGCGCTCGAAGCGCTCGGATGACAACAGCTTCTGGTGGGTCTGCGCTGTGTGCGGACGCTCTTGCTCCGTGCTTTCCGCCAGGTAGAACAACGCCGCATTCGACTCGGGCAGGAAGCGCCCGTCCGGCAATTCGAGCACCGGCACTTTTCCGTTGGGGTTGCGGATGAGGAACTCCGGCGTGCGCGTGGCGCCGTCGAGCACCGAGACGTCGACCCAGCGATAGGGCGCGCGCAGCTGTTCTAATGCCAGCATGAGCTTGTAGCAGTTGCCGGAGCGGCGATCGCCGTAGACCGTGTACATGGTTCGCCTGCTTGATTGAATGGGCGTGATCAGGATACCGATGCGGCCCTCGTGGAGGGCGCCGCTCCCGCGGCGCCGCCTTTTTCTCCAACTAAAGCGGCCGAGCAGGAGCTCGGCCCTCCAGGGCGCAGCGCCGGCTGGGCGGCTTTGTGGAGGGCGCCGCTCCCGCGGCGCCGCCCTTATTCGGACGCCGGCCTCAATCCTTTCTCGGTGCGCGTTGCTCTGGGCCGTTCTGGTGCAGCACCCCACTCTCGTGGCGCGTTGAACGCACGACCAGTGCCGAAGGGGACAGCGCACAGTGTGACGCGGAACGCCACACTAGTGTGTCGTCTGCATTGCCGTAGGGGCCGCCACGTGGCAACGTGCGCACCGGGGATTACCAACGAGTAATACGTGGAACTGACCGAATTGATCCAGGCCGCGCGGCTCGGTGATCGGGCCGCGGCCGAACGCCTGTTCACGGCGGTCTACCGGGACCTGCATCGGATTGCTGCGCGCCAGTTGCGGGAGCAGCCGAATGCCATGGCGACCACGTCCTTGGTGCACGAGGCCTATTTCCGGCTGGCGCGACCGGAGTCGCTGGCGCTGACCGATCGCCAGCACTTCTATGCAGTGGCGGCGCGCGCCATGCGCCAGATCCTGATCGACCATGCGCGCCAGCGCTTCGCCCAGAAGCGCGGCAGCGGCGCCGAGCCGAGCGATCTGGAGGCGGCCGAGGGTGTCGCCGATGCGACAGCCGCCGGTCCCAATGTGCTGGCGCTGGACGCGGCCCTGCAACAGCTCGAAGGCATGGACGCGCGTCTCGCCAACCTGGTCGAGCTACGCTTCTTTGGCGGCCTGACGCTCGACGAGGCGGCCGACGCCGCGGGCATGTCGCGCACGACGGTCAAGCGCGACTGGCGACGCGCCCGCGCGTTCCTGCATGCGGCACTTGGCGAGGCCGTCCCGTGAGCGGCGGGCTCGATTGGCAGCGCCTGGCCGAGCAGTTCGATGCCCTGTGCGAGTTGGATGCAGGTGCCCGGGCACAGGCGCTGGACAAGCTCCGGCGCGACCAGCCCGAGCTGGCCCAGGAGCTCGCGCGCATGCTCGACGCCGACGCACGCGAGAACGGCGTGCTCGACCAGGGCGTCGAAGCCATCGCGGCGGTGACCGTGGCCGTCTCGGCACGCGACCGCAGCGGCCAGCAGCTCGGTGAGTTCGTGCTCACCGAGCGCATCGGGCGCGGCGGCATGGGCGAGGTCTACCGGGCGGAGCGCCGGGCCTCCGATTTCGAGCAGGCGGTGGCGATCAAGCTGCTGCGGGCGGGCCTGGACGGCGCCGATGCCGAGCGCCGCTTTGCCCGCGAGCGGCGCATCCTCGCGCGGCTGGAGCATCCGGGCATCGCGCGCCTGATCGATGGCGGCATGGACACCGAAGGGGTGCCGTGGCTGGCGATGGAGCTGGTCGACGGGCAGACGCTGACGGCGTATGCCAAATCGGCAGCCCTGAGCTTGGATCAACGCCTGCAGCTGGTCATCGAGGTGTGTGCGGCAGTCGACTACGCGCATCGCCGGCTGATCGTCCATCGCGACCTCAAGCCCTCCAACGTGCTGGTCGATGGCCAGGGCCGCGTCAAGCTGCTCGACTTCGGCATCGCCAAGTTGCTCGACGAGGAGGAAGCGCCGGCGATGACCGCGTCGGGCGTGCGCCTGATGTCGCCGGCCTACGCCGCGCCCGAGCAGATACTCGGGGAGGCGATCAGCACCGCGACCGATGTTTATGCCCTCGGCCTGCTGCTGTGCGAACTGCTCACTGCACGCCTGCCGCAGAAACGCGGCCAGCAATCACTCGAGGCGCTCGCTCGCTCGCTCGATGCCGATGAGATCGAGCGCCCGAGTGCCCTGGTCGACGCTGCCGTGCGTGACATCCCGGCGCACCTGCTGGTCGGCGATCTCGACAACATCGTCTGCAAGGCCCTCAGTCGCGAGCCGGAACGCCGTTACGCCTCGGCTGTCGCGCTTGCCGAAGACATCCAGCGCTTCCGTGATGGTCGTCCCATCGCCGCACGCCCGGACACGTTCGGCTACCGCATGGGCAAGTTCGTGCGCCGCCACCGCGGCAGCGTCGGTGCCTCTTTGCTCGCGCTGCTGGCACTCCTGATCGGCTTCGGCTCGGCACTGTGGCAGGCGGATGTCGCGCGCACCCAGGCGCGCCTGGCCGAAGCGCAGCGGGTCCGTGCCGAAGCCCAGGCGGAGCGCGCCGAGCGCATCAAGGACTTCCTGATTGCGCTGTTCAAGGACAAGGAGCCGGTGGGGCGCGCGGGTGCCAAGCCGAAGACTCCGCTTGGAATGATCGAGTCGGGCATCGTCGCCGCGCAGCGCGATCTCAAGGACGATCCCGAGCTGCGTGACGAGGTGCTTGGCGACCTGGCGGACGTGGGGGTCAATCTCGGCGGCGCCGAGACCGCCGCACCGCTACTCGAAGAAAGCCTGAGCTATCGGCGCCAGCACTACGGCGATGCGCATCGGCTGGTCGCGTCGGTGCTCGGGAGCCAGGTGACGGCAATGTTCCAGAAGGGCAAGTTCAGCGAGGCCGAACCGAAGATCGCGGAAGCGCAGGCAATCCTCACTGCCATTCACGGACCCGAGCACATCGACGTCGCGAATATGGAGAACCGCATGGTGCGGGTGCTCATTTCCCAGACCCGGCTCGACGAGGCCGCGGTTCTGATGCGCGAGGTCGTGCGCAAGACCGAGGCCCATTACGGCGCCGGGCATGCCGAGCTCGGCCTGCGCCTCTCCAACCTCGGCGTCGTGCTCATGCAGATGGGACAGGACGAGGCGGCACAGGTCGAGTTCGAGCGCGCGATCGCCGTGCTCGAGCGCGCCTACGGACCCGAGCACGCGGCACTGGGCTTCCCGCTCACCAACCTGGGCGACCTGCAGCGTCGCCGCGGGTTGCTGGCGGAGGCGCTGGCGACCTACGAACGTGACGTGGCAATCACCCTCTCGCAGCTCGGCAACGAACATCCAGCGTACGCCGTTTCCCTGCAAAGGCTCGGCAATGCGCAGCGCATGAACCGCGATTTCAAAGCCGCTGAGACGACGCTCGGGCGTGCCTTGGCGATCCAGGAGAAGGGCAAGTACAACGAGCTCGCGGATACCTACTCGCGCCTCAGCAACCTGGCGGCCGATCGCGACGATGCCGACACCGCCATTGCACGCGCGACCCAGGCGCATGCCCACGCGCTCGCCACCCAGGGCATCAAGAGCCGGCTCACCTGGACCAGGCTGGGCTTTCTCGGCGCCACCCTGGCCGAAGCCGGGCGCACCGCCGCGAGCAGCGAAAGCCTGGAGCAGGCCATCGCCGGGCTGCAAGCGCTCGGCGAACCTGCGATCGCAGACGTCGCCATGCATCAAGTACAGCTCGGCTCGGTGCGGCGCCAGCGTGGTGAGCTCGACCAGGCGATCGAGCTGCAGGAGCTCGGCTTGCGGACGCTCGAGGCAAGGGTCAAGGCGACCGACGGACGGGTCGACACGGCGCGCGTGGCGCTATCGCTCAGCCTGCTCATGCGCGCTGGCAGCGCCGACGTGGCCCGTGCGCAGGCGTTGCTGGGGCAAGTTGAGCCGAGGCGCAGCGCACTCAGTCCGAATGCGCACGCTGCCCTGGAATTGGCGCGCGCGCTCGAACATCGATTGGCTGGCGATCGCGCCGAGGCGCTGGCCGCGCTCGATCGCCTCGATGCGCTCATCGCGAACACGGGCCTCGACGGCCGCTGGTTGCGTGCCGAGAGCAAGCGGATCCGGCCGGAGCTCAAGTCGTAGGTCAGGTTGCCCGCGGCAGCGGGCTACGTGACGCGCGTCCATCGTCGTAGGTCATTTTTCCCGCGGCAGCGGGCTACATTACGCTTTGACGTGAAAGCATGTCAAGTAGCCCGCTTGCGCGGGCAACATGACCTACGTTTCCAACAACTCTGAACACCACTCCCCATGTCCCGCATCCTGGTCTTCCAGCACGTCGCCGCAGAGCCGTTGGGCACGCTCGATCCGCTGATCCGTGCGCGCGGGCATCGCATCCGCTTTGTCAATTTCGAGCGCGATCCCGACGCGCAGCCGGTGGTCGACCGCTATCACGGGCTGATCGTGCTCGGCGGTCCGATGAATGTCGAAGAGCATCCGCGACGCGCGCACTTGCGCACCGAGCTCGCCGCGATCGAGGCCGCCCTGCGCCAGGACAAGCCGGTGCTTGGCATCTGCCTCGGTGCGCAGTTGCTCGCGCATGTGCTGGGCGCCCCGATCCGCCGCCACCCCGAGTCGGAGATCGGCTGGTATCCGCTGACGACCACTGCGGCCGGCAGGACCGACCCGGTGTTTGGCGCCTTCGGGGAAGGCTCGCCGGTGTTCCAGTGGCACAGCTACAGCTTTGACGTGCCCACCTCGGCGGTCCACCTCGCGCATACGGCTACGTGCGAGAACCAGGCTTTTCGCTATGGCGACAAGGCCTACGGCGTGCAATTCCATCCGGAGGTGGACGCACCGCTGATCGAACGCTGGCTCGGCCGCGCCGACTACCTGGCCGACCTCCGCAGCCCCGGCGCCCACCACGACGAGCCCGCCATCCGCGCCCACACGCAAACCCACGCCGCCCCGATGAGCGCGCTCGCCGAACTCGTGTTCAACCGCTTCCTCGACCTGATCGGGGCTCCAGCGACGCGCGTGGTGCTGCCGTCGCGGTAGGGTGCTCGCGTGAGGAAAGCAAGAGCACAAGTGCTAGAAGCGGAAAGCTTTTATCCACAGATTTACGCAGATTTACGCAGATTAAGAGCCAGAGGCAGGGCTGTCTGCGCAGTGCTTGGATTCAGCCCCTTGCGTGGCTCGTCCGGCCCGAAAGTTGGAAGGTATGCGCGATGCTCCTGGCTATTAATCTGCGTAAATCTGCGAAATCTGCGGATGAATCTCTTCGCTTCTTGCTCTGGTGCTCTGTGAAAATTTCGCTGTGACCGCAACGCCCGCGCATATCGATATAAGAACTCGGCTGTGTCCGTAACCGATATCTAACCGGTTCAGCATTGACGCCTTCACCGGGTCGGCCCCAGCATCTTCTCTACAGCCGTATGGACGTCTGTAGCTGCCGCGGGCGGCTACGGTATCAAGGGCATCGCCGGAGTTGACTGATGACCGTAGAAGTGAGCGGACTGACCAAGGCCTACCAGGGGCGCCTGGTGGTACGGCAGGTCAGCTTCTCGATCGCGGCCGGAGAGTTGCTGGTGCTGCTGGGGCCGAGTGGCAGCGGCAAGAGCACCGTGCTGCGCATGATCGGCGGGCTGACGCCGTGCGATGCGGGCAGCATCCGTGTCGATGGCGTGGATGTCACCGACCTGCGCCCGCAAGCGCGCGACATGGGCTTCGTGTTCCAGAGCTACGCGCTGTTCGAGCACATGAGCGTGGCCGACAACGTCGAATTCGCGCTGCGCGTGCGCAAGCTCGGGAAGGCCGAGCGTGAGCGCCGGCGCAGCGAGCTGCTGGCGATGGTCGGCCTCGACGGCATGTCCAAGCGCCTGCCCGGACAGCTGTCGGGCGGACAACGCCAGCGTGCCGCACTGGCGCGCGCGCTCGCCCATCAGCCGCAATTGCTGCTGCTCGACGAGCCGTTCGGTGCGCTCGATGCGCGCATTCGCCACGAGCTGCGCAACAGCCTGCGCCTGTTGCTCAAGCGCCTCGGCACCACCGCCATTTTCGTCACCCACGACCAGGAAGAGGCCTTCGCGCTGGCCGATCGAATCCTGGTCATGCACCGCGGACGCGTACTCGAAGAGGGTTTGCCGGCCGAGCTCTATCGGCATCCTCGCACCGAGTTCGTGGCCGAGTTCCTGGGACGGGCCAACCTGTTGCCGCCGGGCGTGCTGCGCGCGCCGCTGGCTGCCGTCACCAGCGCGCCCGATCACAATCCGCGCGTCAAGGCACTGCTGCGGCCCGAGGACATCGCGCTCAGCGCCCACGCGCCGGCGACCTCCGCGGGGCGCTGGTCGCTCGGCGCCGGCAAGGTCGAGCGCAGCGAATTCCTGGGCGCCAGCGAGCGTATCTGGCTGCGCCTGCAGGCGCCTGCCGCGCAGGCCGGCGAGAGCGAGCTGGTCGAAGTAGAGCGCGGTGCCACCCAGATCAGCGAGCTGCCGTTGTCAGCTGGCGACGAGGCCCACCTGACCGCGCAGCGCGTGCACTGGGTGCCGCACCCGAGCCTGCGCATCCTGCTGCTGGCCGATGCCGATGCGCGCGGGCGTGCGCTGGTCGAACAGGCGCTGGCTTTCGGGGAACACAGTGGCGCGCTGATGACCGTGCTCGGCGGCATCGCCAGTGATCGCAAGCTGCGGGCACGCATCGACATCCATCGCCAGCAGTTTGCCGGCGACCTGCGCCTGATCGACCCGGCTGATTCCGAGCAGAGCACGCTCGACGCCGCGCTGCGGCTCACCCGCTCGGAGCGCTTCGATCTCGCCATCTACGCGCTTGGGTCTGGCAACGGCGGCTGGCGCGTCCTGCTGGCCGAAGGTGGCGTGCAGGCGCTGCTGCTGCCGTCGACCAGTCCGGCCGCGCGCTGGCCGCTGGCGGCGGGCGAGCGCGCGCTGTGGGTGCTGCATCACGAGGGCACGCGCCTGCAACTTGGCGCGCCACAACTGCTCAACGAGCTGGCCGAAGCCGCGGCCGCGGCGATCGCACGGCAACCGGAGGGCGAGCGGGGCACTGCGCCACTGCGGCACGACCTGCTGGTGCGCTGCCTGTCCGCACCGCTCGACCGCGACCACCCGCACCTGCTCGCCGGCGAACAGCAGGCCGCGCGCGACGACGCCTTCGGCCAGCTGTTCGTGGTCGAATCGGAGGACCTCGGGCTGCGCGGCGATCCTGGCCGCATCGGCAGCGGACGGGGCGGACAGCGCCTGACCGCGGTCCCCGAATTGCTGCGGACGCTGGCATGAGCGCGCTCCTGCGCCTCGCGCTCGTCGTCTGCAGCCTGTTCGCCAGCACGGCGCATGCGGCCGACCTGCTGAACGTCTCCTACGACCCGACGCGCGAGTTCTATCGCGAGTACAACGTGCTGTTCGCTGAGCACTGGGAGGCGCAGGGGCAGCAAGAGCCCACCATCCGCATGTCCCACGGCGGGTCCGGCAAACAGGCACGGGCCGTCATCGACGGGCTCGAAGCGGATGTGGTCACGCTGGCGCTTGCCGGCGATGTCGACCAGATTGCCGCGCGTGGCATGACCGCGGCCGACTGGCAAAAGCGCCTGCCACAGGCGAGCGCGCCGTACACCTCGACCATCGTGCTGCTGGTGCGCCGGGGCAATCCGAAAGACATCCACGACTGGGCCGACCTTGCCCGCGAGGGTGTCAGCGTCATCACCCCGAACCCGAAAACGTCCGGCGGCGCACGCTGGAACTACCTGGCCGCTTGGGGCGCAGTGCTGGCAGCCGGCGGCACCGACGCACAGGCGCGCGAGCTGCTGACCCGCATCATCAAGAACGTGCCGGTCCTCGACACCGGCGCGCGCGCGGCGACCACCACCTTTGCCCAGCGTGGGATCGGCGACGTGCTGATCGCCTGGGAGAACGAGGCGCTCCTGAGCCTGGCACAGCTCGGATCTGAGAACTTCGAAATCGTCCGCCCGAAATACAGCATTCTGGCCGAGCCGAGCGTGGCGATGGTCGACAAGGTGGCCGACCAGCACGGCACGCGCGCGCTCGCCGAGGCCTATCTCACCCATCTCTACAGCCCGGCAGCGCAGGCGCTGGCGGTCAAGCACCACTTCCGCCCGCGCGACCAGAAAGCGCTCGCGGCCGCCGGGGACAAATTCCCGCTGATGCAGCTCTTTACCATCGACGAGCGCTTCGGTGGCTGGACCAAGGCCGACGCCGACCATTTCGCCGCTGGGGCAAGCTTCGACCAGGTCTACGGGGTCAAGTGATGGTGGTGGGAGATGCTTTTGATGTTGTAGGTCATGTTGTCCGCGCCAGCGGACTACTTGACGGCTTCTGGACGCGAAAGCCGTCAAGTAGCTCGCTGCGCGAGCAACATGACCTACGAAATCAAAAGCCGTCAAGTAGCTCGCTGCGCGAGCAACATGACCTACGAAATCAAAAGCCGTCAAGTAGCTCGCTGCGCGAGCAACATGACCTACGAGAGCACGAGCCACGAAATCACCAGCCGTCGAGTAGCTCGCTGCGCGAGCAACATGACCTGCGTCAGCGGTGCAGTCCCGCATGAGCGCCGTCGCCCTCGACCTGCCCGTGCGCCGGGCAAAGGCCAATCGGCGCGTGCTGCCGGGCTTCGGGCTCTCGCTCGGCTTCACGCTGACCTACCTCAGCGTGATCGTGCTGCTGCCGCTGAGCGCGGTGGTGTTCAGTGCGCTGCAAGTGGATGGCGCGCGTTTCTGGGAGCTGGCCACCGATCCGCGGGCGCTCAGCGCGTACAAGATCACCTTCGGGCTGTCGCTGCTGGCGGCCGCAGTGAACTGGGTCATGGGCGTGCTGATTGCGTGGGTGCTGGTGCGCTACCGCTTTCCCGGCCGGGCGCTGGTCGACGCCGCGATCGACCTGCCATTTGCGCTGCCGACGGCGGTTGCGGGGATTGCGCTCGCCACCCTGTACGCGCCGAACGGCTGGCTCGGCGCACCGCTGGCCGCGCTCGGCATCAAGATCGGCTACGCCCCCGCCGGCATCTGGCTGGCGCTGGTCTTCGTCGGCCTGCCGTTCGTGGTGCGCACGGTGCAGCCGGTGCTGCAGGATCTCGGCCCCGAGCGCGAGGAGGCGGCGGCGACGCTTGGCGCCGGTCGCCTGCTGACGTTCTGGCGCGTCGTGCTGCCGGCGATCCTGCCGGCCAGCCTGACCGGTTTCGCGCTGGCGTTCGCGCGCGCGGTCGGGGAATACGGATCCGTGATCTTCATCGCCGGCAACCTGCCGATGGTGTCGGAAATCGTGCCGCTGCTCATAGTGGTGCGCCTGGAGCAGTACGACTACGCGGGCGCTGCGGTGCTCGCGGTGGTGATGCTGGCAATCTCGCTCGCCATGCTGCTGGTGATCAACCTGCTGCAGGCCTGGAGCGAGGGGCGCCGCGCGCATGTCTGACCCACTCGCCAGCGGCCAGCATCCGGTGCTGGCCGACGCGCCGTGGCTGCGCCGCAGCCTGATCGGCATCAGCGTCGCCTTCCTGTTCCTGGTGCTCGGGCTGCCGCTGGTGATCGTTTTCCAGCAGGCTTTCAGCCTTGGTGTCGGTGCCTTCCTGGATGCCTTCAAGGATCCGGACGCGCTGCACGCCATCCAATTGACCCTGCTGCTCGCGTTGATCGCCGTGCCCCTCAATACGATCTTCGGCGTCGCCGCGGCGTGGGCGATTGCACGTTTCCGTTTCCGCGGCCGGCGCCTGCTGATCACCCTGATCGACCTGCCTTTCGCGGTCTCGCCGGTCGTGGTCGGCCTCGCGCTGATCATGCTCTACGGCAAGTTCAAGCCCTTCGGTGCCTGGCTCGACTCCCACGACATCCAGGTCATCTTCGCGCTGCCCGGCATGGTGCTGGCTACCGTCTTCATCACCTTCCCGTTCGTCGCCAAGGAGGTGCTGCATCACCTCGAGGCCCAGCCGATCGATGCCGAAGAGGCTGCGTATTCCCTCGGTGCCGGCGGCTGGACCACCTTTTGGCGCGTCACCCTGCCGTCGATCCGCTGGAGCCTCCTCTACGGCGTACTGCTCTGCAACGCCCGCGCCATGGGCGAATTCGGCGCCGTCTCGGTCGTCTCCGGACACATCCGCGGCCTGACCAACACCCTGCCGTTGCACGTCGAGATCGTCTACAACGAGTACAACTTCCAGGCCGCCTTCGCCGTCGCCTCCCTGCTCTCCCTGCTAGGGCTGTTGACCCTGCTGCTCAAGACCATCGTCGAGTGGCAACAGGGCCGCAAGCGCGAGGGTTGATCAACTACGCGCGCTTGCATACGGGCGGCTGCGTATCACTTGCGCGGATGTGCGACCACTACGCGCTGGATGAGCTTCTGTTTTGGGAACGCAAAGTACGCAAAGTGAGCAAAGGACGCTAAAAGAGCAGATCCGGGCCTTGAGATGGACGCCGCCGTTGCAGCCGCCCCGGCACTGCTTTTTTTGCGTCCCTTTGCTCCCTTTGCGCCCCTTTGCGTCAAGGCTCTACGGACGATCAGAATGCCGGCTAGTCGTTCTTGAGGCCATGTCGATCAATGGGAATTGAATGCCGGTAGCGACACGCGCGCGGTGGTCGTTGGCGCAGGCTTTGACCTGGAGCCATGCGTTGCCGGTGGTGTTGTTGGCGCTGTGCCTGTTGCTGGCGGCGGGCGTGGCGTTGCGGAAGTTGGCCTACGAGCAGGCGCGGCTGCAGCTGGGGCAGG
Organism: Rhodanobacteraceae bacterium; assembly: GCA_031425695.1. Taxonomy (GTDB): domain Bacteria; phylum Pseudomonadota; class Gammaproteobacteria; order Xanthomonadales; family SZUA-5; genus JANPJV01. The sequence continues at coordinate 28,206 of JANPJV010000312.1, forward strand.
CGGCGGCGGAGGTGATCCGCGAGATTGATCGGGCGCATGTGGGCTTGCGCGCGGCGACGCAGTTGTTGGCGGATCGGCCGACCTTGCCTGGTCTGCAGCGGCGGCGTGACCGCGCCAGCGCGCTCGAGGTACTGGAACGCTTCCGGCGCTCGGGCGGCCTGCATGCCATTCGCTTGGAGGCGCCGAAGACACCGCCGCAAATCATCGGGACAGAACCTCCGCAGTGGGCTGACGATCGATTGCTGGTGGTCCATGGTCGGGAGATCTGGCTGTTTCGCTCCATTCCCTGGCTCGAGCGTGGGCGCATCCAGGCGGCCCGGCGGATCGGCATCGACCGGCTTGCACAAGGGGAGCGCGCGCGTGGACTGGAGCTCAGGCTATACGACGTGGCGCAGGCACGCAGCGGCGATGTCGGGCAACCCGATGTGGTCACGCGTCGGCATGTGCTGGAGACCTTGCGCGGTGAGACCGCGGCGCCGTCGGCCATCGACTTCCTGCTCGCGGTCGAACCGCTGCTCGGCAGCCGGGGCGAGGCGCTCGGGCTGATCGAGCTGCGCTTGCCGCGCGCCGAGGTCGATGCCAACTGGCGCGGCTGGATCGAATTCTTCGGCATGCTGCTGTTGCTGCTCGCCTTGAGCGCGGCGGCGCTGGGCCTGGTGATCGCGCAGCGCATCGGTGCCGGCTTTGGCGGCCTGCTCGATGCCGCGCGGCGCATCGGTGCAGGCGACCTCGAAACCCCGGTGCCGCTGCCGCCGACGCAGATCCGCGAAGGCCGTGCGCTCGCACGCACCCTCGAAGACATGCGCCAGGACCTGTCCGCAGCCACCGGGCGCGAACGCCAGCAGGCACAGGCGCTGAGCGCGATCCTCAACGGCGTCGAAGAGGCGATCCTGGCGGTCGACGGTGACCGCATCGTGCGCTACCACAACCGCCAGCTGCCGCTGCTGACCGGCCTCGATGCCACGCAGATCGACGGTCGCTTCTGCGGCGATGTGCTGCGCCCGGCACTGATCGACGGCCGGCGCCGCTGCGACAGCGCGTGCCCGATCCTGCTCGCGCGCAGCCACGGCTCGGCGCACGCGAGCGAGCCATGCCCGGGCCCGCGCGGGCTGCGCGCGCTCAACGTGCAGGCCGCGGCGATGGTCGACGACCGCCAGGTGCTGATCGTGCGCGAGCAGAGCGCGCTCGAAGCCACGCATGCGCTGCGCGACTCGATCCTGGCCAATCTCGCCCATGAATTCCGTACACCGCTGGCCGGGCAGATTGCCGCGATCGAGCTGCTGCGCGACCACCTCGAAGACCGCGCGGACGCCGACGGCCTCGAGCTCGCCGACGCCCAGCACCGCACCGTCCTGCGCTTGAGCCAGCTGGTCGAGAACCTGCTCGAGAGCGCCAGCGTCGAGGCTGGCAACGCCCCGCTGCGGCGAGCGCCCGTGCGCATCAACGAGGTTGTCGAGGAGGCGGTGCTGTTGATGCAGCCGTTGTTGCTGCGCCGCCGTCAGCGCCTCGAGATCGCGCTGTGCGATCCCGCCGGCATCCTGCTCGGCGACGCCCGCCGGTTGCTGCAGGTGTTCCTGAATCTGCTCGGCAACGCCAACAAATTTGCACCCGACGACAGCCTGATTCGCATCGCCAGCGAATGCAGCGATACCGAGCTGACGGTGTGGGTCGAAGACCAGGGCCCGGGGCTCTCTAGCGAGATCGGCAAGGATCCCTTCGCCAGCTTCGTGCTCGCCCCCGGCGCCGCCGCCGAACGCCAGGGCAACGGCCTCGGCCTCGCCATCGTCCGCTCCATCGTCGAACGCCACCACGGCGAAATGCGCGTCGACCCGACGCCAGGTGCGGGGAGGATCGGGTTTACGCTGCCACTCGGCAGTTCGACATGAATGAGGAAGAGCCTTTTTTACACAGAATGCACAAAATAAAGCGGACACAAAATGCACATAAAAAGCGCTGGTTTGGAGGCGGTGTGCTCTGATCTGATTACTCTCGCGTCTAGAGAAGAGATTCCTAGGTAACGTGGAGTAGACAATTCCAAACCGCTTTTTATGTGCATTTTGTGTCCGCTTTATTTTGTGCTTTTTGTGTAAGAAGGCTTTGCTTCTACCTCTGATCCTCCCGGAGCCTGTCGATGAAAGTGCTGGTCGTGGACGATGATGTCGAGCTTGCCGGGCTGGTGCAGTTCACGCTGCGGCAGGCGGGCATTGCGGTGACGCTCGCCTATGACGGGGCGCAGGGGTTGGCGGCGTTCCTTGGCGACCCGCCAGATCTCGCCATCCTCGACGTCAACATGCCGAAGCTCGATGGCTTTGCGTTGCTGCAGGCAATCCGCATGCAGAGCGCGGTGCCGGTGATGATGCTGACGGTGCGCGCGACCGAGGAGGACGAGGTGCATGGCCTCGATCTCGGTGCCGACGATTACCTGGCCAAGCCCTTCAGTCCGCGCACTTTATTGGCACGGGTGCGCGCGCTGCTGCGACGCCGTGGCGGCGAGGACAACGAGGCGCTGAGTGCGGGCGGCTACACGCTCGACCTGGAAGGACTGGAGTTGCGGCTGGGCGAGCGCAGCCTGCGGCTCACCCCGCTCGAGGCGCGCCTGGTGCAATGCCTGGTCGCCAAGGACGGCCGCCCCGTCCCCACAGAGCGGGTGCTTGCCTTCGTCTGGGCCGACCGCGGCGGCGGCGACCGCGAAACCTTGAAACAGCTCGTCCACCGCCTGCGGCAGAAGCTCGAGACAGAGTTCGGCAGCCACGCGGTCGAGACGGTGCCGAATGTGGGGTATCGGTGGAAGGGCGAGTAGCGGGTTTTCGGTTTCGGTAATCGGTTTCGGAAAAAGCGACCAGCTAGCTCGTTCCGAAACCGAAACCGAAACCGATAACCGAAACCTGCTACTCGCACACCGTCTGCGTTGGCCCCGCATACACGAAGCGTTCAATCGGTTTGGACTGGAGCGCGCCGTCGAGCGAGTAGGTGAAGGTGCCGCGCTCGCCGTCCTGGAAGACGACGGTGGCGTCGCCGACTGCGGGGACGGGGAAGCTGGTGGCCGGGCCGGTGATCTGCGAGAACGGGGTACCGCTGACGGGGCGGTTGAGGGGGCCGGTGTAGCGGCCGTCAGCCTGGCGCGTGAGCAGCCCGGTCACCCACATCGGCTTGCCGTCGGCGGCGTACGTATACCAGGCCAGGAACATGAGGTTGCCCGATTCGACGAATTGGACGCCCCAGCCTGATTCAGCCGGGTTCCACCAGGTGTCGGTGTGGTTGCGTGCCGACGCGCGCGAACCGGTGGTGAACTGACAGGACGGGATCGAGCCGACGGCGAGACGGTTGACGAGCTTGCTCTGGGTGATGCCGTTGACCGTGTAGTCAAAACGCATCGAACCGGAATCGAGGAGGGTGAAGCGGGCACTGCCGACGATGACGCCGGGGAGGTTCGCCTGCGTGCCATTGATCTGCGCGAACGGCGTGCCGTCGAAACGATAGACCTCACCGAGATAGCTGCCGTCAGGCTGCCGTGCGGCGCCGGAAACCAGGAACCAGATCGGCCGCCCGTTGGCGTCGTAGGTGTACCAGGCCGGGAACAACACCTCGCCCTGGTGCGAGAGGCTCAGGCCCCAGCCGTCCTCGCCCGGTGCGGACCAGAGGCCGGTGAGGTTCGGCTGGGCAGCGATGCGTGGCAGCGGCCAAACGTAGGCGCCGCGCGAGCGCGTGAACACTGCCAGCGTGGTGAAGCCGCGATCGATGCTCATGTCCCAGATCATCGTGCGCGGCAGCCCGTTGAAGCGCTGCCACACCGGAACGACCGCCTCGATGTTGTCGGTGAAATACAGGCCCCAGTCGCTTCCCGCAAAGACCTGGCGCGGCAGGTGCGGGTTGACGATCACCGCATTCACCGGGATGTCGGGGAGATTGCCGCTCTTGTCGAGCCAGGTGAAGGTCGCGCAGTTGGCGCTGCAGCGCACCTGGTAGACGTGCCCCGGCGTGGCCGGCGTATTCGCGCCGAAGCCCGCGACCGCCGCATAGCCGACCAGCGGATTGACCGGATCGGTGGCAACCTTGAGGACCGATCGATTGGGCAGCACCGCGTTGTTGCCGGTCACGTTCACCCAGGTGGCGGCAGCGCCCGGCGTGCCGAGCGTGAAGCCGTACCAGACGTTGCCGTCGATGGTGCCAGCCATGGCGATGGTGCGATCGGAAACGGCGTAGGAGAGCGCCTGGATCACCGAGCGGTTGTCGGTGCCGACGATCAGGTTGTTCTTGGTCAGGTCCGGGCTGATCGCGCTCCAACGTGACGCCGCCGTGGCGCCGATGGCGCCGTTGGTCGACTCCCACACGCGAAAGGTGCCGGCGATCAGGTGGGTGCAGCCTTCGGCGCTGGTGCAGCCGGAATTGGGATCGCTCGTGCTGCCGTACTTGTACAGGTCGAAGGGCATCAGGAAGCTCTTGCGGTCGCCCGTGGTCTGCCCGCCGCCCCAGGCGCCGGAAGCGTTGAGCTCGGGTGCGTTTGGACCGTTGGTGCTGAGCGCCAGGTTGCCGCGCTGGCTGGACACGTAGACGCGCTGGCCGTTGACCGGCTCGATGCGCGTGGTGATGCCGTCTCCGCCGAAGACATGGGTCCACGGCGCTGCAACCGCGGTGCCGCCCTGCTGCAGCACCGAAGTGCCATTGTCCTGGGCGCCGCCAATGGCGACGCGTTGGGCGGCATCGGCAAAGTTGGCGCTGATATCGCCCGAGTAGAACTCGATGGTCGAGACCGAGCCGTTGAGATTGGTGAAGGTTGGGAGCGCCGCCGTGGCATTGGCGGTGTAGTAGACGCCGCCATCGTTGCCGATCAGCAAGCGGTTGGAATCGGTGCCGACGAAGGTGCGCGCGTGCTGGTCGATGTGCACCGTGTGCTGGTCGCCGCTGGTGCAGGTCAGATTGGCGTAGGTCGCTCCGCCGTCGGTCGAGCGGTGCACATCCCAGGCGCTCAGGTACAGCGAGTCCGGGTTGTTGGGATCGACGGTGATCCCCGCGTTGTACCAGTTCTGGTTACCGGTCGAGCACCCCGGGAAACTGTTCGGGTTGGTGCGCGCTTCCCAGGTGCTGCCCGCATCGACGCTGCGCCAGACGCCAATGATCTCGAATGAGGTCGTTGAGATCAGCTCGGCGTAGATGACGTTTGGCGCGGTCCGTGCTGCTGCCAGTTCGATACGGCCGGTGACGCCCAGCGGCTGACCCGGCGTGAAATAGTTGGCGAAGCCGTTGTCGGCCCGGCTGACGTGGGTCCAACTGGCGGGGCAACCTGCCGTCGGCATCGCCGTGCGATAGATCCCATTGGCGCCGTTGTTGTCGAGGTCGGGCTGCACCGGGGTCGCCGAACCGCGCGTGCCGATCGCAGCAACCAGGGTCGTGGTGCCCGAAAAATTCAGCGCGAGCAGGCCGGTCACGTCCTGTCGATGCGGGTTGCCGGAATTGGGCCCGTACGGATTGGTCAGGCACGGACCGGCCCAGCTGTTGCCGGCGTCATAGGAAAAATAGAGGCCGGTCTTGGTGCCGACTGCCAGCCGCGAGGAATTGTTCGGGTCGACCACCATTTTGCCGATGGACTGGTATTGCGGGAAGTTCGAGAGCCCGGGCGGGTAGTTGGGGACGAACACGTCGGCGCCGAGCACCTGCCAGCCGTCGCCGCCATTGGTGGTCTTGAGCACGCCAGCCGAGCCGAACGACCAGGTGCCGAAGCGCAGGTCGCCGGTGCCCGCATAGACCACGTTCGGGTTGTTCGGATCCATCTCGAGATCGCCGATCGCCGAGCCGGCGATGGCCGGGTCATCGGTGACCACCGACCAGGTGGTCTGCGCCGAACAGCAGTTGTCGCTGCGCCAGACGCCGCCGCCGTCGCTCGCGAAGAAGGCGCGATACGAATTCGGATCGCCGGCAACGCGCGGCTGTGGCGAAACCACGATGTCATTCGCACGGCCGGCATACTGATCGCCGAAAGCCAGCAGCGGGCGCGGGCCGAGCGAGGTGAACGTGTTCACCGGCAGCGCGCTCGTGCTCTTGCTCAGCACGTGCCCGCCTTGCGGTCGCGCACTCTTGACCGCCAGGTCCGAAGCGCGTGCGTCTTCCCACCAGCGCGCGTCGAAGCGCCCGGTCGGATAGGTGTAGAAGGTCCCCATCACATCGCCGATCGGTACCGCTCCGGGCGGCTTGACCGGGCGCTCGGCGGCTTCCTGCAAAGGTTGCGGCTCGGGGAGGCTGGCGCAAGCGCCAACGAGCAACAGGACGATGGGGGACAGGCAGGAGCGCAGGCGCATTGAACGACCTTGTTTCCAAAGGTGAACGCGAAGTTTAGGGGCCCAGGCTGGCTGTGCGCTGAGTTTCGTGTGCGGATATGTAACCGCGTCGCTCTTGTAGGTCATGTTGTCCGCGCAAACGGACTACTTGACGCCGCCCAGCAAACCGTCAAGTAGCTCGCTTCGCGAGCAACATGACCTACAAAAGCGACGAAGTCCTGTTCCCAATGGGCGCTAGCATGTGCGACCGTTCGCCGCAGTCCTCTCGAGCTTTGACCCAACAACCAGCAGCCAGCAACCAGCAAGCGGTGTCGAAACCAGGCCTCCTCGTCGTCTTCGAAGGCATCGATGGCGCCGGCAAGTCGACCCAGATCGAGCGCCTGGCGACGCTCTGCCGGGCGCGCGGGCGCGAGTGCGTGGCCAGTCGCGAGCCAACCTACGGCCAGTACGGTCGCCAATTGCGGGAAAGCGCCAGCAGCGGCCGCCTCGGCGCGCGTGAGGAGCACCGGTTGCTGCTGCTGGATCGCCGCGAGCACCTCGACACCCTGATCCTGCCGGCGCTTGAGCGCGGTGCGGTGGTGCTGCTCGATCGCTATTACTACAGCAGCGTCGCCTACCAGAGCGGCGACGAGCTCTCTGCGGACCAGATCCTGGCCGACAACCAGGCGTTTGCGCGGGCGCCAGACCTGCTGCTGCTGCTCGACTTGCCAGCTCCCCTCGGACTGGCACGAATCGGCCAGCGCGGCGTGCGCGATGCCTTCGAATCGCTGGCGACCCTAGAGCACTGCCGCACGGTCTATCGCAGCTTTTCGACGCTCGACTACGCTCGGCTGATCGATGCGCAGGCGGATCCGGAGGCAGTCGCTGACGCAATCGCGTCGGCCTTCCTCGAGACTTTGGCCAGGCATCCCGCGCAAGACGGCGGCTGAGCCCCGGCGGCCGATCGGCGTTACTCGGCGTGCGACCGACGGATCCCCAGCGTGCGCATCCGCACGGCGGCTTTCTTGCAGCTCGCGGCTACACCGCGCGCTGCTGCCGGCCCCGTCCATCGGTCAAGGAGCGCGCCGAGCCGAATACGGTCGCGAACCGCCTGATCGGCAGTTCTGCCTAGTGCGGCAAGCTCGGCTCCGGCACCGCGATCACCGCCGGAATCTCGCCTTCGCTGGCGCGGGCGACGACGACCGCCGTGGCGAGGTCGCCGGCGACGTTGAGGGCGGTGCGGCACATGTCGAGCAGGCGGTCGACGCCGAGGATGATGGCGATGCCCTCGGGCGGGATGCCGATGATTCCGCAGATCATGACGATCACCGGCAGCGAACCAGCGGGCACGCCGGCGGTGCCGATACCGCCGACGATGGCGAGGCCGATCACCGTGAGCTGTTCAGTCAGGCCGAGCTGCAGCCCGAAGAACTGCGCCAGGAACAGCACGGTGACGCCTTCGAACAAAGCCGTGCCGTGATGATTGGCAGTGGCGCCAATGGTGAGGACGAAGCGGCTAACCTGCGGCGGCAGCTTGAGGCGCTCTTCGGCGATGCGCAGGGTCGTCGGCAGGGTGGCGGCCGAGCTTGCGGTCGAGAAGGCCATCAGCAGCGCTTCCTGGCTCTCGCGGAAGAACACGACCGGGCTCATCTTGCCCATGTAGCGTACCCACAGCGGCAGCACGATGAACATGTGCACGGCGATGGCCGCGAGCACGGTGAAGCAGAACTTGGCGAGCTTGATCAGGATGTCCCAGCCGAACTTCGCAGCCAGCGCGAGCATCAGGAAGAACACCGCGTACGGCGCCAGCTTGATGATCAGGTTGATCAGCGTCATCGAGACATTGAACAGTCCCTGCAGCGTTTCCTTGAAGCGCTGGGTCGCGGGCCCCGGGGTCAGCACCATGCCGACGCCCATCATCAGGCCGAAAAAGAGCACGCCCAGGTAGTCGCTGTTGCCAGCCGCCTTGATGACGTTATCCGGCACGATGCCGAGCACCATCTCGGTCCCCGACAGCGCCGGCTTGGTCGCGGCAATCGTCGAGGCATTCTGGGCGTACTGCTGCATCAGCAGCTCGAGCTGTTCGCGGTCGACGCCGATGCCCGGCTGGATCAGGTTGACCATGACCACGCCGATCACCACCGCGATGGCGGTGACGACGCCGGTATAGAAAAGCGTGCGCCCGCCGAGGCGGCCGATATTGCCGACATCGCCGAGCTCGCAGACACCGAGCACCAGCGCCGAAAACATCAGCGGCAGGATCATCATCTTCAGCAGCTTGAGAAACAGCTGCCCCGCCGGCGCCGCGAAGTTGTCGACCAGCGCGAGCAACCAAGGTTCGTTGGCCGAGGTGGCGAACAACACCAGCCCGACGACGGTGCCGAGCGCGAATCCGGTCAGGACCTTGTAATGAAAATGCATCGCGCCGCTCCCACGGGAATCCAAGCCCGCGAGGCTACGCTAGCTGGTGCGCGACGTGGAGTGCGGAGTGCAAGAGCATTTCATCCACAGATTACGCAGATTTACGCAGATTCCTTTGGGCGTGTTCCAGCACTTCTGATTCTTCGCAGCTAACGCCTTCGCGCCTTCAGTATCAGCTTGAACTTCACGCGGGAAGTTCAGCCCGGCGGCGAGTGCTACGGCAATCGTTCGCCTTTAATCTGCGTAAATCTGCGAAATCTGTGGATAAAAATGCTTTGGACGGTTGCCCTTACTCGCTGTCCTTCAACTCAACACCCAGCGCCCGGAGCTTGCGGTAGAGGTGAGTGCGTTCGAGGCCGACGGCCTTGGCGAGGCGGCCGACGCTGCCGCCGGCGAGCTTGAGCTGGTGGACTAGGTACTCGCGCTCGAATTGTTCGCGGGCTTCGCGCAGGGGCAGGCCGAGATCGATCGGGAGGTTGCCTTCGCGCGCACGGTCGGGGCGTGCGGGGCCGAGCGCGCTGTCGACTTCGGCGAGATCGACCTCGTCGCCGGAGCCGAGGATCAGCAGGCGCTGCACGAGATTGGTCAGCTCACGCATGTTGCTGGGCCACGGGTGCTGGCGCATGCGGTTCTGCGCGGCGACGGTGAAGCGCCGGTACGGCATCGAATCGCGATCGGCATAGCGCTCGGCAAAGAAGCGCAGCAGCTCGGGAATGTCTTCAGGGCGCTCGCGCAGTGGTGTCACCCGCAGCGGCAGTACGCGCAGCTGATAGAGCAGCGCTTCGGAAAAGCGGCCTTCCGCGACTTCCTTCTGCAGGTCCTTGCTGGTACCGGCGAGCACGCGCGCTTCGAGCGGCACCGGTTCCTGGCCGCCGACGCGGGTGAACTGGCGTGCCACCAGTGCCGCCGCGAGGCGCGCCTGCAGCTCGGAATTGATCGCGGCAATTTCGTCGAGATAAATCGCGCCACCTTGCGCCTGCTCGAGCAGGCCATGGCGCACATCGCCGTTCTCTTCGACGCCAAAGAGATCACGCGCGGCATCAGGCTTGAGCAGGGCGCCGCCGGTGACCACGACGAACGGCCGCTCGCGGCGCGTCGAGCGCTCGTGCAGATAACGCGCGAGGACCTGCTTGCCGGTTCCGGGCTCGCCCTCGAACAGCACGCACGCTTCGGCCTGCGCTGCGCGCTCGACCTTGGCGCGCAGCTCGCTCATCGCCTTGCTGGCGCCGATCGGCTCCGGCACTTCCGGCAGGCGCTGGCGCAGCACCTCGTTTTCCTGCTGCAGGCGCGAGGCCTCGAGCGCGCGCTCGACGGTCAGCAACAACTTGGCCAGCGAGATCGGCTTCTCGATGAAATCGTAGGCGCCAAGACGCGTCGCCTCGACCGCAGTCTCAATGGTGCCGTGGCCACTGATCATCACCACCGGCATCGGCGGCCGCCCGCCCTGGCTCCACTCGCGCAGGAGCGAAATGCCATCGGTTCCTGGCATCCACACATCCAGCAGCACCAGGTCCGGCTGCCGCGCACGCACTGAGCTGCGCGCCGCCGCGGCACTTTCCGCAGCTTCGACCTGATAGCCCTCGTCGGCGAGGATCTCCTGCACCAGCGAGCGGATATCAGGCTCGTCGTCGACCACCAGAATATGCGTCGCGGCCATGGACCGACCAGAACAAAGGGGACCCGCAGAATAGCCCGATTCTTGCTGTTGCCAGACGGGGCAAAAGGCCAAGGCAAGAGAAGCGGGCGAGGAAGAAAAGCGAAAGGAGAAGCGGAAAGGAAGCGAAGGGGAGCGAAGGGGAGCGAAATCCAGTTGCAGAAGTGGGACATCCATCGTCTGCATTCCTTCGCGACCCTTTCTGCTTTTCCTTCGCTCCCTTCCCGTCCCGCTCTTTCTGCGTGACAGCGTTGGTTGCGATCTTGCTTCGGTGCTACCTCGCCGCCTGCTAGATTCATCGCATCGTCGCCTCGAGGTTCCGCCCATGGTCGCGCGCTTGCTCGGGTTCGGACTGCTGCTCATTTCCATGGCGCTGCCGGCGGCGGTGACGGAGGTGCCGGAGCCGTTGCGCGGGTGGGAAGGCTGGGTGTTGCACGAGCACGCGTTTCGCGACTGTCCGTTCTATGCACTGGTCGAGCCCACAGACGCAAGCGCCTACGCCTGCGCGCTGCCGGGTGTGCTGGATGTCCGGGTGGCCGACGGGGTCGCGCAGCTCACCCTGCCGTATCGCGTCTACGTCGCTGGCTTCGTCAACCTGCCGACGGCGCAGGATGCGATGCCCGCGAATTTGCGTCTCGACGGCAGCCCTGGCGTGGTGCTCACGGGCGAGGAGGGCGCGCGTATCTGGCTCGAACCTGGTCAGCACGAGCTCGCTTTTTCGCTCGACCTGGCGCTCGCGCCGGACTCATTGGAAGTACCTCAAAAGATCCGTGTGGTCACGCTGAGCATGAATGGCCGCACCTTGTTTCCGCTCGCGCGCGAGGGCACGACGGTGTGGCTCGAGCGCAAGGCCGAGACCACCGAGAGCGATGCGCTCGAGGTCAAGGTGCACCGGCTGCTGGTCGATGCCATCCCGCAACGGTTGACCACCCGCATTCAGTTGCACGTGGCCGGCAAGGCGCGCGAGATCCGGCTTGGCCCGGCGTGGCCGGAGAGCCATGAGCTGGTCGCCGTCTCGGGCGAGCTGGCGGCCACGATCGAGCCGGGCCGCATCTTGCGCGTGCAAGCGACTGCCGGCAGCTATACGGTGAACCTGGAAACGCGTGCGCTCGAACCGGCAAATGCGCTGAGCTTCACCTTCCCGGAGCAGAACTGGCCCGACAACGAAGTCTGGAGCGTGCGCGCTGACCATCGACTGCGCGTGATCGACATCAGCGGCGCCAACCCGATCGATCCGGCCCAGGGTGAAGTACCCCCGGAATGGCGCGACCTGCCGGCTTTCGCCATTGCGAGCGGCGAAGGCGTCACGGTGAGCGAGCGCAGCCGTGGCCTTGGCGACAACGCCAATCGCATTCAGCTCAACCGCGAGCTGTGGCTCGATTTCGACGGCGCGGGGTTCACTGTCCTGGATCACTTGAGCGGGCGCATGCGCCAGGGTTTCCGGCTCGATCTGGCGGCGCCGTATACGCTGCTGTCGGCGAGCGAGCGGGCCGAGCCGTTGCTGGTGACTGCCGGTGAGGGGGATGCGGTGCGGGGCTTCGAGGTGCGCTATCCGACGCTCAATGTCGACGCCAGCGCGCGGCTGCCGCGTGCCGCCGCATTCCCCGCGCACGGCTGGAGCCAGCGGCTGGACGGCATGAGCGCTGCGCTGCACCTGCCGCCCGGCTATCGCCTGTTGCACGCCAGCGGCGTCGATCGCGCCCCGCAGGCGTGGATCGAAGCCTGGGATATCTACGATGTATTCATTGCCGCGTTTGCGGTGGTGCTGGCATGGCGCCTGGGGGGCTACGGTCTCGCTGGCGCCGTTGCCGTGTTCTCGCTGCTCGCGGCACACGAACCGAATGCACCGCAATACAGCCTGATTGCGCTGCTGCTGTTCATGCTGGCATGGCGCTCGCTCAATGCCGGGCGCCTGCGCGGGGCGCTTGGCCTCGTCGCCCTGGTGTGCGCGCTGATCTTCGCGTGGAATAGCCTGCCGTTCGTGCTGAGCCAGGCGCGCTTCGCGCTGCATCCGCAATTGGCGAGCGACAACACCTATCGCGGCATGTTGAGCGCAGATTTCGATGGCGGCGCCATGCCCGGCGAGGTGGCCAACATCACGTCGGCCGACGCTCCGATGGCGCCACCACCACCGGCCCCGCCGGCGCCGATGGTGCAGGAACAGATACAGGTGCAGAGCTCGATGCCGATGAGCCGCGCTGCCAACGCCGGCATGCGCAACAAGCGCGCCGATGTCATGCAGCGCTACGCCAAGGACGCCGTGGTGCAGGCTGGCAACGCCCGTCCGACGTGGCGTTGGCAGCAAGTGGATCTCATCTTCGACGGCCCGGTGGACGTCGGCCAGCCAATGAACCTGTGGCTGTCGCCGCCCTTCGTCACCGCGCTGTGGCGCTTCGCCATCGTCATCGCGCTCGGCGCCATTGCGCTGGCGCTGGTGCGCCTGCTGGGATGGCGACCCGGGATGCCGCGTGCCAGCGTTGCGGCAGCGCTGCTGCTGCTCGGCGCGACGTCGGCACACGGCCAGGCCATCCCCGACGACACCTTGCTGCAGACGCTCGCCGAACGGCTGGCCAAAGCACCCGAATGCGTACCCCAGTGTGGCCGGCTTGGCGTCGGACAGCTGCACCTGGCCGCGGGCCGGCTGCAACTCGACGTCGAGGTCCATGCCGGGTCGCGCATCCTGGTCCCGCTGCCGCTCGACGATACCGCGCTCTCGGAAGTGTCGATCCGCGTCGATGGCGAACCTGCCGGCCTGCTCGGCTCGCCGCAGACACCGGGCGCCGTGTGGGTCGTGGTCGAGCGCGGCGTGCACCGGATCGCCCTCGATGCGCGCGTGCGCGGCGACCGCATCGCGCTCGATTTCGTATTGGCGCCGGCGCGCCTCGAGCTCGACATCCCGGGCTGGGCGGGCACCGGTCTGCGTGCCGGGCGCTTGCTCGCCGAACGGCTGGAGCTGGTGCGCGAGGCACCCAGCGAGGCAGTCGAAGCCGGCACCCAGGCGCGCGTACCGGTGAAACCCTTCGTACGCGTCGAGCGCAGCATCTCGCTCGATCTCGACTGGACGGTCACCACGCGCGTGCTTCGCGTGGCGCCACAGGAAGGCGGCTACAGCGTGCGCGTGCCGCTGCTCGCCGGCGAGCAGCCGACCGACCCCACCTTGCGTGTGACCGGCGGCGTCGCGGAGGTCAGCCTGCAGCCCGGGCAGTACGAGGTGGTGATCGAGTCGCGCCTGCCACGTTCGGAGACGCTCACCTTGACGGCGCCGCCGCTGGCCGATCGCGCCGAAGTCTGGCGGGTCGTGGTGGGACCCAGCCTGTCGATGCAATCGGCGGGCGTGCCGGTGAGCGAGCCGGTCGCCGGCATCGACGAGAACGATGTCTGGGAGCATGAATTCCATCCACTGCCCGGCGAAACCCTGACCTTGACCATCTCCCGCCCGGTCGCCGTGCCGGGCGCCACGCTGGTCGCCGACAACGTGAGCCTGCAAAGCGACGTCGGCGCGCGCAGCCGCACGCAGACGCTCAACGTGGAACTGCGCGCGACGCAGGGCGGCAACCATGCGCTGGCGTTGCCGGAAGGCGCCGAGCTGCTGAACCTCAGCATCGACGGCCGCACGCTCAGCCTGAAGCCCGAAAACGGCG
>JANPJV010000313.1:0-29607 GCA_031425695.1 Rhodanobacteraceae bacterium
CACCTGGAAAACGCTCTTTGCCAGATCGATACCAACGAGTTTAGCCTTCATGACGGACGCCTCCTTTTTGTCGACTGTGTGTCGCAACTCAGTCTGGCTCTACGAAGCCGTAAAGGGGAGGCGTCCATTTCAACACCCACGAATCAGAATCTTCCGACACGGCCTCGGCAGGTTTTCTGACTGACGGGGGGCAAGGGCAGGGCGATGCTTGCCCTCATGACCTGCCCGCAGCCAACGGATTCCGCCCGGATCGCCAGGAGCATTTCATTACGGGTCGCGCTGCGTGCGGCGTGCGTTTCTGTCTAGGTCTTGCGCGAGCGCTTGGCGGATTTGTCCTAGTTCATGCGCTGCTTGTCGGAGCCGATCGCCAAGCGGGCGAACCGGGAGAATTGTTGCAAAGGCCGGTTTTGGGAGGGCAGGTTCAATTGCCAGGCGCTGCTGGACGAGACGGCGGTGCTTTCTGCGATGGCTTATGTCGATCTCATCCAGTACGGGCGAAGCTGTGCGACTCGCTGGCTGACTCGCACTACACCGGCGCAAACCGGCGCATTGTCGAGATCGAGAAGAAGCCCGTAGTCGCGGTTCAGCCGCCAGCGCCGAACGCCGGCCTTCGCGGTTTTTGCGTGCTATCGATCTCGCAGTCGGAATACGTGGCGCTGGTCGACTACACAAGCCGCCAGATCCGTCCAGACAAGCGCGGCGCGATCAGCGGGCCACCCGCCTGTCAGATATTTCGTGTTCGAAACCGGGGGCGCCGCGCGGGTTGCGCGCGGCGCCGTTCGCAGGCTGTTGCGATCAGGGAGTGACGCCCACCGCGCCTGGCACCGGCGTTTGCAGGTACGGGAAGGTCGTGCGGAACTGCGAAGCGTTGACCTCGACGCCATCGACCAGCGGGAGCTGGCCACTCGGGGCCTGGGCGGGCGTCAACAGCGCGCCCATGAACACGCGCAGCAGCGCATCGACCACGTCGTCGCCGGGGCGGCGTCCGTTGGGGAAGCCAGCGGTGTCGCTGCCCAGCACGCCGAGCCGGTTCTGGCTGGCCGCGGCCGTCACCACGGTCGAGGTATTCAGGCGCAGCATCTCGGAGGGCACCACATTGGGCGGCTGGTTGAGGCCGGTGATGCCGGTCAGCGCGGCCGCGACCAGGTCGGTGCGCGGGAACTCATTCGGTGCCTGCACGCCAGCGCTGCTGAACAGGATCTCGATCAGTTCCGGCAACGTCGGGTTGGTCACGTAGGCTGCGAACTGGCCGTCATTGCGCGGCTCGGACGCGTTGAAGCGGTCCTTGTCGCCCAGTCCGATCACCAGCTCATTGACCAGTGGCACGCCCAGTCGCGAGACCTGCACGAACGCGCCGCCTTCGAGCGCGCTGCCGGGGCCGGTGGAATTGGGCACGGTGGAGGTGCCGCCGGGTGCTGCATTCAGCGTGCGCGCGCGGCGCAGGCTGGCGCTGGTCCAACCGCCGATGATCGGCTGCCCGCCAACGATCAGGCACGAGATCGGCAGCTCCAGCGCGATCGTGGTCACGCCCTTGTCGCGGACATCATCGAGCGCCTCGATGCCGTTGGCGGGGCCGACCGGATTGAGGTTGATCAGGTCAAACACCTCGCCCAACGGAATGCGGAAGCCATCGCGACGCTGGCCGACGAAGACCCGACCGGCCGCGGCGCAGCCGGGGACCGAGATCGGGAAGATGTGGCTGTCCGCATACGCCGCGTAATTGGCGAAAGTCTTCTCGCCGATGTTGTCCAGCGGCTTGCGAAAGGTCGTGGCGCTGGTGGCCGGATTGGACGCCAGCTGCGGCGAGGTGGCGCGGCGGCCGCCGCGGATCACGCCGACGGTGTAGGTCTCGATCAGGTTTTTCACCGAGTCCTGCGAATCCGGTGCGGTGCCGGTGATCCGCCCCAGCGCCAGCAGCGGCACCGGAATCTGCTGCCCGCCGACCGCGATGCGCGCGGTCTGGAAGGCGTTGTTGAAGCGGAACTGGAAGGTCAGGTCTTCCTGCGCATCGCCGTTGTTGTCGATGTGGATCTCGTACAGCGCCTCCGGGTCGAGGTAGAAATAGTTGGGGCCGCCGTAGGAATCCTGCAACGGCTGGTAGTTGGCGAGCAGCGTCACGAAGCCGTCGCGTCCGCCTTCGTAGCTGCGGAACATGTAGAAGTCGGTGGCGTCGACCTTCGGGTGTTCGGTGATGAACGGTGCTTCGCGATGGCTCGATGCGTGCACCGCCGGCGCGAGCAGCGCGGATGCGGCCAGCAGCAGCAAGGCATTCTTCATTGGGGCTTTCATGCGTGTGACTCCTTGAGGGGAATGATGGATTGCGTGGGTTCCGGGACTACTCGAAGCCATTCTGGAAAATCGAGTCGCCGCGATCGACGATCGTGATGGTCAGGGTCACCGGGCCGGGGAAGGGCCCGCTCAGCTCCAGCGTGAACGTCTCCAGCGGCTCGCTGACGGCATCGGTCAGGATCGGAATCTGGATCGTCGGCCGTCGATTGGCACCGGTCAGCAGCAGGGTGCCCTGGGTCGCGGTGTAATCCGTGCCCGCAATCGCGGTGCCGTCGACCGTGCGGTAGTGCACCGGTGCGCTACCGCCATTGAGCAGCACGATGGTGACCACGGCCGGTGCGCTGGTCTCGTCGACGCTTTGGGTATTGGCGAGGAACCCGACCGCGATCGGCGCGGCGTAGGCCGCCAGCCCGGTCAGCGATTGGCCGCCGGAGGTCACCACACCCAGCGCGCGCACCGTCGCGTCGGCCAGTTCGATCTCGTACAGCGCCGCGGCGCCCGCGGGGTTGTCGGCCGTGAAGTAGCCCAGGCCCGCGGTCGCCGCGCTCGCTGCCGTGCTGGTCGGGCCGGGCGGGATGTCGAAACCGGTCTCACCGCGGAACTCGAACGGGGCACCGGCGATCGTCAGCGCCAGCGGCAGCGTCTGCGTGCCGGCATTCGGCGGGTTCTGGATATACAACCGCGCAGCGAACTGGTCGAGCGTGTACTGGGTGGTGAATGCGGCAACGGCGGTGTTCGAGGTGTAGGCAGTGCCGACCAGCTGCGTGCCCTGATCGGCCATGATGAAACCGTCGGGGTTGACCAGCGCCGCCGTCGCATCGCCATCCACCGGGGCACCGTCGTTGGGGTTGGCACGCGCGTTCAACCCGGACGCGTCGACGATGCGGATGCGGTCGACGGTCGGATTGAAGTCGACACCCGCCGGCAGCTCGCTCAAATCGATCGGGACTCCGTTGACGTCGAAGTAGGCGATCCGGCCCGGGGTACCCACCGGGGTCGCGACCGCAGTGCCTGCGGCGCTTTGCGGCTCGAGCAGGTAGACCGTGCCGCGATCGTTGGCGCCATCGATGCCCAAGGCATATAGCTGGCCGGTGGCCGGACGCTGGTCGATGCCGACCAGGCGCTCGCCCGCCACCACGCCGGTGATGTTCGCCGATGCTGCCGCGCCGGGCGCTGCCAGCGCAAAACGGACCAGCTGCGTACCGCTGAGCGACAGCGCGCTGGCGGTCGGCGGCAGAGCGAATACCGCGAGGTCGATCACGTTGATCCCGCCGAGTGCGCCTTGCGCGACGGCAGCGCCAGTGGCCAGATCGATCCGATACAGGCGCGACTGGCCGCCTACCGAAAGCACGGCTGCGGCCTGTCCCACTGCGCCCGCGCCGGAGCTGGCCGCATTGATGCCCGGTTCGATATCGAGCCCGCCGCTGGCGCCGAAGTCGAGCGGCGCACCCGCAACGGTCACTGCCAGCGGACTGACCAGGGTGCCCGCATTCGGCGGGTTCTGGATGTACAGCATATTGCTGTTGTGATCGAGGGTGTACTGGGTGGTAACGCTGACGTTGATCGCATTGTTGCTGTAGGCGGTTGCCATCGCCCCGCCACCACCGCCGTTGATGTTGGCATCCGGGTTCACACCGGCCGGCGGGTTGGCGGTGATGTTCAAATTGCCGTCGACCAATGCGCCGTTGTTGGGATTGATGCGGAAATTCAGACCGTTGCTGGCCACGACGCGCAAGCGATCGACGCTGGGATTGAAATCGATCCCGAAGGCCTGCGCGAAGATCGGCAGCGGACTACCGCCGCCATCGACGAAGCTGCCGCTGGTGCCCACTCCGCGCGCGATCACTGCACTGCCGGCGGTATCCAGATAGTAAAGGCGCACCGTACCCAGCTTCGGGTTGTGGGCCAGCGCGTACAGACGCCCATTCTGCGGCCGTACGTCGATGGCCACCGGCACATCGCCGGCCTCGAGGCCCTGGATCGGCAACGGCGGCGCTGCGTCCTGCACGCGACCGTCGATCGCGAATGACAGCTGTCCGTCGGCGGTCAGCAAGGCATAGCCGGTGGTTTGCGCAGCCACCGGCATGCTGGCGATCAGCATACCGACCAGCGCGGCACCGGCGAGTGTCGTGGTTTTCATGGCGAGTTTTCCGTTGTGGGAATGTTGGGAACGGCGTGATGCACGGTGAGCGAAGCGAAGTGGCTTTCCCAATCGAGATCGCTGCGCTCGACCGGGCGCAGCAGCACGCTGCGCAGCAGGAATCCGTCCGTCGTCGACGGACTGAAGGTGACGCAGCCGTCATCGCCGGCCTTGCGCCAAACGAGGCCGCCATCGGCTTCGACCAAGCCGATGTGGATCGGCGCATGCGCGCCCGCGACCGGCGCGCCGTCGGTACGCGCGCACACGCCGAGCGCGTCGCCCGGCGCACGCAGCGTCGGGTCCGTGCGTGGCACCAATTCGTAGGGCAGCCCGTGGGCGCGCGTGGTATCCGGGTCGGGGCTGCGGCCCGTGCGGCGAATGATGACCTTCGCATTCTTGGTGTAGCGCTCGCGCCACTGCGCGCTGGCACGATAGCGGTCGAGGATCGAGGCCTCGCCACCCAGCTCTTCTCGCACGTAGGTCGCGACGCTATCGGGCGCCAGCGTGGTGTCGAGCGCTTGCAGCAGAACGTTGGCGACGAGCACGGGAGAGTCGGCTGCTACGACCCGGAAGGGCAGCGCTTCGTCGCTTGCCGGGAGGGGCAGCAGCGGAACGGTGCGCGCGCCGGAGGACAGCTCGGCACGGGCGACGCGCTCCGGCCGCGACCCACTGCCGAAGGCCGGGAATGCATGGCCGGTGGTCAGCGCGACCGACCAGTAGTCTTGCGAACCCTGTGGTGCTTGTGCGACCAGCCACGTGTCGTGCGCGTGAGCTACAGACGTGAACAATGCGAATGCAAGAAACAGCCATCGGCACACGAAAGCACCTTGAGCGCAGCGGTCAGTGCTGGGTAATACGACGACCATTCGCCCAATGGATGCACGATTGGTTTGCTGCATGCGCAAGTGGTGGCGGCGAGATCGGCCCGGAGCAATTGCGCGAGCGGCCGCGACTGCGCAGCCGCGATCTGGTCGAATACGTGCCGGGCATGGTCGCGACCCAGCATTCCAGATCGGGCAAGGCGAACCAGTACTTGCTGCGCGGCTTCAACCTCGACCGCGGCACCGACTTCGCCACGTTCGTCGACGGCATGCCGGGTTGGAGCCGGACCCCCTGTTCGATATGCACGGCAATGCGCATCCAAGATTGCGTCCGGGCTTTCGCAGTCAGATCGCAGGCTGGATCAACCTGACCTATAGCGCGGCGCTGCGCGCACCCCTGGAACCACTCGCCGCCAGATCTCCCAGGACCTGGCAGCGCTGGAAGACTGGGCGAGAAATCTCCTAGAAAAACGCGGATTTCTGCTCTCGGGACCGCCGGAAAGCTGGAGCGACTATGTGCAAATGTTGCGGACGCTTGGGCTCGATGGCGGCGCGCGCGGGTTCAGCATCGGCCTCGACTCCAGCGTGCTCGCCGTGGCGCTCGCCTCGGTGCTGTTGAGCATCCTGCTGTCGGGGCTCTTGCCGGTCCTCGCGCTGGGAGAAGACAAGCTTTGGAACGGCCTCAAGGAGGCTGCGCGCGGAAACTCGAGGTCGCGGGCCGCGCGCACGACACGCAATCTGCTGGTGGTGCTGCAGGTGAGCCTGGCGGTGGCATTGCTGACGGGGGCCGGCTTGCTGCTGCACAGCTTCGTGCGCGTGCTCGAAGAGCGACCGGGCTTCGATTCGAGCAAGCTGCTGACGGTCAGTATCAATCTCTCGCGCGATCACTATCGCGAGCCCGAGCAAACTCGGCAGTTCCAGGAGCGACTACTGGCGGCCGTGCGCGAACTGCCGGGCGTGCGCGCCGCGGCGACAGTCAGCGGCATGCTGTTTTCGAACGACTATGACTCGGGTCCGTATGTCATCGAGGGACAGGACGCGACCAGCGCGCCCGCCTCAGGCTATATGCAGGCCGTCGACCCGGAGTTCTTCCCGGTGATGGGAATTCCCCTCGTGCAGGGGCGCGGCTTTGCGGCCAGCGACGACGAGAACAGCTTGCCGGTGGCGATCATCGACGCCAGTCTGGCGCGCAGGGCATTCGGTGACCGCAGCGCGTTGGGCGCCCGCATCGGTACCCGCAACCTCGTTGGCATCGAGTGGCGCACGATTGTCGGCGTGGCAGTCAGTGTCAAGCGTCGCCAATTGTCCGAGCTCGACGGCATGGACAGCTATTACTCTCCGTTGGCGCAGGTGCGGCCTTTGCGAATCTTTCGGATCGCAATCAAGACCGATCTCAGCGCCGCGGAGGTCGCTGGACCGCTGCGCGCTGCGCTGGCTGCAATCGATCCCGAGCAGCCGATGTTCGACCTGATGAGCATGGACGAGCGCATCAGCCGCTCGCTCGACGATCGGCGCGCGCCCTTGTTGCTGGTGCTGCTGTTCGCCGGCGTCGCGCTGGCGCTGTGCGCGGTCGGCATCTATGGCGTGCTGGCGTTCGCCGTGTCACAGCGGACCAGCGAAATCGGCGTGCGCCTGTCGCTCGGCGCGAGGAAAGCGGAAATCGCGCGACTGGTGCTGATCGACGGAGGCAGGCTGGTGATCGTGGGCCTACTGGCGGGACTGCTGCTCGCTTGGTTGGCGGCGCAATCGCTGCGGTCACAGTTGTTCGGCGTCGGCGTGCTCGATCCAGTGACCTTGCTCGCCGTGTCCGTCCTGGTCGTAGTGATCGGCCTGCTCGCCACCGGCATACCCGCACGGCGTGCGGCCGCGGTGAGCCCGGTCGAGGCATTGCGTCACGAGTGAGCAGGCGCGGGCACGGTCACACGTAGCGTGGCTATGAGCGCGCGACGAGTTGCCGTGGGCGAGGTAGCAAACGCGCCAGCGCCGCGTTTGGCTACGAAGCGAATCCTCGCCAGTAGCGAGACGCGGCGCTGGCGCAGTGAGCGCGGTCTGCTTGCGCGGCATGCCGCGCGACCGCTCGAACGCACGCGAACTTGTTCGCGGGCAGACCTGCGCGCTCAGAGCCACGCTACATTCTCAAAAGTTTGCACGCTGTCCCCGCTTTTCTCAGTATGCAGCAATCAGGTCGGAGACCAGCCATGTCGCGCAGCCAGTACAAATGGAGCCTTCCCGACGCGATCACCGCCCGCCTCGGCAGCGAGAGCTGGGGTGCGCAGCGCGCCATCGTCGAGGCGGGGCATCTGCTTTTGATCCTGCACGTGCCACCGAAGCCGGACAGCAACGATCGCGATCACGAAGTGTTTTATCGACAGCCCAATGGCCAATGGCAACACGAGGGGCGCGAACACGGCGAGCACACCTTGCGCAAGTTCCTGGATGATTATCGAACGCTGCTTGACCAGTTGGAGACGCGCTTCGAGAAGGTGGCGGACATCGACGGGCTGTTCGCGGTCATCGACCGCCTCATTCCGCTGGCGCGGTCTTCGGGCAACACGAAGGCGGCGCTGCAGTCGGCCCGCGAGCTGCTGGGCAACGATGCCTTCCTCATCGACATGCGCGATCGCACGATCGAGATCGCGCGCGGATTCGAGCTGTTGCTCACCGATGCCCGCCAGGCGCTGGAATTTCGCGTAGCGCGCAGCGCGGAAGAACAGACCCGCGCGGCCGACATCAGCAACCGGGCTCAACAAAAGCTCAACATCCTGTCGGCCGTGGCTTTCCCGTTGATGGCGGTGTCGGGGTTATTCGGCATGAACCTCCACAGTGGCCTCGAAAACAGCTTTCTGGCCTTCTGGCTGGTGTTCCTCGGCGGCCTGGGGCTGGGTCTATTCGTGAAGGGATGGGTGTCGTCGTCCGGCACTCCGCCGGCGGTCAGCACGCCCGGGCGCGGCAAGCGGTGAGCCCGGGCTTGCCTCAGTCGACCCAACCGGCCAATGGTTGGAACAGTCCGCTGGCGCGATCGAACTCCGAGACTCCGAGCAGCTTGTCCTTGCGTGCTTTTTCCAGCGCGCTTTTCAGCGTCTTGCAGCGCGCTGAGTAGTCCTTCTCGCCAATGCTGCAGAGCGCGTCCAATTGCTTGTCGGTGTTCGATTGTGCGAGCGCTTCGCGGACCTCGGTCTTGGTGCCGCGGCCTTGATGGTGAATGTCGGCGATTGCCGTGCAGATGAGATCGGATCGGCCATCAAGACCATACCAACCGTCATAGCGACGTCGCAGCTTGGACATCGTGATTTCCACGGCGACGACGACTTGCAGCGCATTGAAATCGGCGTCGTTTGCAAGTGCGACCAAGCGGGCCGCCGCGTCGATTTCGTCAGCATCGATGGCCGCACCATCGGCGTTCAAATAGGCCATGAAGTCCTTGAGGATCAGCTCATTCGGTTTGCCGGGCCGCGGGTGCTCGCGCTCGAGGCTGGTTGACGTATTGCCGTCGAGCTTGCGTTGCAGGCGTCCGTCGCGCAGGAGCAGATCCGGGAATTGCTGTTGGAAACCCGGGTGTTCGGCAGTGAGTCGTCGGAACAAGAGAATCAGATTGTCGTCGGGGGTATGCGCTGCCAATTGAAAAAAGCCGAAGGTGAACGCAGCACGGTCGTAGGTGTTCAGGCGATTGAAGCGGCCTGCGCTTTCGCCCGCGCTGATGACACCGACCATGGCCGCAGCCGGTCCATACAGTCCGCTGTAGGCTTGTGCCGTGAAGACGGGGCCAGTCAGTTTGCTGCCGGGTTGTGCGAGGCCAAACCTGCCGAGATAGGCGGTCTTGCGCGCGAGATAAAACTCCGTCCCGTTGTCGATCCGTGCGAAGTAGTCGGTTTTGCCGCCTGCAATCGAACTACGTGACGTGACCATCGGTCGCTGCATGGCCGGCACTGCTGCGGCGACAGCCGCTGCAGCGATGTTCGGCGGCATCGAATCCGACTCGGGAATCTGCGCGTCCGGCGGCAAGGTGCCAAAGTACAGGGCCTGATCGCCCGCATAGACGGCGTCGAACCGTGCGAGGAATTCCGCCGCCGTTTGCCGGACGACCTGGTCCTGGGTATTCGAGTAGTGGTAGACGTGGGCGCCATCGAAGAGGCCGACGTGCTTTTGCGGGACATTGCGCATCCGGTGCTCGGCCAGGTTCACGTTGCCCTTTTCGGTCACGAAAATCATGCAGATCCCGGCCGGCACGTCCTTGAACCGTCCGACCCGTGGACAGTTGGCGAACAGCTCGTGGACCCGCAGCGATGCTCCCGGCTGCAGCTTTCCGGTGTGGGTCCTGCAGTCATACCCCGCGTCCACTGCCAGCACATGGCAGACAAAGTGCGCGCAGTGGTTTTCGGAGGGATTGACGAAGCCGTTGGCGCAGAAGTGGTCGATCGAATGACCGAGCGTGTCTTCGAGTTTCATCCGGGGCGTCCCTTATTTAGGTTTCAAAAGATACGAATGGAAAATCAGCTGGAGCAAGCTTTACTGGGTACTTTCCAATCTTGGGCTCCGAGCGCCTGCAATGGTCAGCAGGAAAATCAGCAGTGCAGCGACGAGTAGTGCAAATTTCACGCCGGCGAACGCCGCGGCGACGCTGAGAGTGCCGTTATCAATTCCAGTATCGAGGTAGCGAAGTAACGCCCCGTTTTCGACGAAATCGCAGGCCCCCGCGACCACCGGCAACCAGCACCAACATCGGGCGATATTTGCCGAGGTTGGTGTGCGGGCTTTTCCAGGTAGAGATCGAAGCGCGACTTGCTGCGACCAACGCATGAGCACGAAGCCGAGCAGGGCGTAGCTCATTGCAAAACCAAAATCCCACCACAACATTTGCTTGACGGGATCGAAAGAGGTATCCGGCAATCCGCAGGCACCTGCGGACGCATTCGATCGTGAAGCGGGTGGTACCCATTGGCTCAGAATCTCACAGGCACGCACGGCATTGCTCGCAAATTCGAAATGGACAATCGAATAGCAGGGGCATTGCGGTCCCACGCACGCCGATTTCGGTGCGAGCAGGATCTGGGCGATCAGCATGGCGATGAAAAAGAGCCCAATCAGAATCGATTTTCCGGTGTGCAGCGATGACTGGACGGGGCTGTTCATGGATGCTTCTAGTGTCAGTCTCGTGGTCGGATGCGTAGTTCTGAGCGTGGACGTGGATAGTTTAAGCCATAGATCTCTGGCGGATGCGGTGAAGTGTCCTGGCGCGTCTGCCCGGTTACGACTGCCAATTCGTCCCTCCGCTTTTCGAACCACTGCGCCAATTCCAGAATCTGCTTGTGGGCATCCAGCGCAGCGCGTGTGCGCTCGCGATTGCGCTGATAGCTCGGTTGGTTTTCATGCAATGCCTCCAGCGCAAACGGTTTGCCTGCCAATTTCTTTTCACAGCTCAGCATTCCTGCGAGCGCCTGCTCGATCAGGCGCCCGGCGGTGAGGTAGCGAACCCAGCGATGATTGGCCCAAGTGGTCTCTGCACCGACAGGAAGCGTGCCCAGCGGGTGGTAATGATTCACCAGTCTGCGACCGGCGGCCTCTCCGCGCCGTGCCAGCTTGCGAATGAGTGAGCTGCTCATTCGCAGATTGATGCCGCCCTCTCCGGCCCGCAGTGAAATCGTCGCGACGCGATCGCTATACCCTGGCGCGCGCAGCTGCGCGGTATCGCTCCATTCGTGCATGGTGTACAGCACCGATTTGAGGAACCCGCCGAGGCTGGGCGTTCCGCCGTTGCCGATGGGTCGATACTGCTGGGGAGAAGGGCCGTTTCTCAATGGCAAGTGAACGAACTCGTCCGGATCGGTTGCAGCTTCCAGTTCGGCGGTTTCCTTGAGATTGATTCCGAACGTCGGGCGACTTGGAACCAGCGCATCGAAGAAATGAATCGGGAAATTGCTGATGATGCCGCCATCGGAGAACCAGATGCGATCCATCGTGTAGCCGGATTTTGTAAAACGCCGCGCATGCAGCGGAACTGCGCTCAGCAGTAACGGAAACGCCAGGCTCATTCTTACCGGAAGCAGGATTGGCAAGTCCGCCATCAGCGGCAGACGATGGAATTGGTGTGCTGCGAGGTAAGCTGAAAATGCGTCGGCCTCGGCGTCGTTGCCTTGTTGCGGTCGCTGATGCTTGATCATGTGGTCGACGATTGCCGACGGAAACAGTCGGCGTAGCTCCACTTCTTGAAAATAGAACTTGGTTTCTTCCTCCAATGGGAAAGAATGCGCGCGACCGTGCGAGACGGCGGTCGTCATCAGCCGCAAGTCCAGTCGCCGGGCGTGGGTCTCGCACTCGCTGGCGCCCCACAGGTCGCCGAATGTCAATGGGCGATCTGAAGGCAAGCCTGCCAACGACTGGATCTTGCGGTGGAGCCATGGTGTCAGCGCGTCAGGATCATCGGCACCCGAACCCAATCCCGTGACCAGCCCATAAAGGTTCCCGGAAACGTCGCGAGTCAGGTGGAAGAAAAGGCCCAGGAGCGCAATCACCAAGGCAACGATCGCACCCAGTACTGATCCGCCAAGGAACGTGGGGAGCTGATACACCCAAGTTGGCGTCGCGGCCACGGCGAATGCGACAGCAACCGCCAAGCCGAGAAGAACGGCCGGGATGCCAAACAGGGGGAATGCGCGAACGGCTGCCAAGGACCAGCGCAGCATTGCCCGAAGTTTTGGATTCCGACCAGATGCCTGGGTTTCTGACACAGACAGCCCGGATTTGAACCAGCTCAAGATCGCCGCTGTCTCCGGTTCGGGCTTGAATAGCCGCAGCAACAGCGTCTGCTGACTTTCGTCAGCTGCGGCCAATTCTTCCGGGATAAGGGCGAGCCGATCGAATCCGCCGCTGGCCCGACCGTATTCTGCAGCCGCAGCGCAGGCGGCACCGATGGCTCCAGCAGAAGCGCCTCCGATAGCCCGGAGACGATAGTGATCGCTCAGGACCTTGATGGCTCCGGGATAAACGATCCCGCTGGTGATACCCCCTTTCATCACGAGGTCGCATTCCAGCTCTGGGGCCTGATGAGTAACGTTCATGCTTTGCCTCGCACTTGAGGAATGGCCGCTCGATCGGGCTGGTACGGATGTGATCGTCCTGGCCGAGTTCGACACCGTCCAGCGAATCGCCGTTGGATATGCTCAAGAGGTCAGCAGAGCGTGACTCCTCCCACGGCTTGAGGATTGTTTACAACTTGCAGATCGATGTCGTGGTCGCGGCAATGCTGTGGACGCTGCCGGTTGGCGATGCCGACTTTCCGACGCGCTGGCGGCGCGTCAAGACGGACTTCTCGCGGGCGCTTGCGTGCACGGAACGGCGATCGGCGGTGCGGGTCGGCCGCGGCGAACGCGGCGTCTGGCAGCGGCGCTATTGGGAGCACCAAATTCGTGATGACGCCGACTACGCGCGGCACTTTGACTACATCCACTACAACCCAGTCAAACACGGTTGGGCGAGGTCGCCCGCACTGTGGCTGCATTCCAGTTTTGACGAAATGGTGGCGCGTGGTGTGTACCACCGCGATTGGGCTTCGCCGGTTGCCTTCGATGTTGGCGGGGATGGGTAACCTTCGTGCGGCGGATTCCCGAGTAGGGTGGAACCCGCAGCCATCCTTCATCGTGCGGACTCCACCGCGACGCGCATGGCACGTCAGTCGTCAGTGTGTCGCATGTCGAACGGCGGATTCCGCGCGGTTGTTTTGCGGCGGCGCCGATGTCTTCGGCGCGCGGGATCCGCCCTACTTGCTACTCGCTTTCGCCGGTCGAATCTTCGCTTTCGTCGGTCGACTCTTCGCCATTCGCGTGAGTCTGAGGCGAGGGGCTGGCTTCGGCGGCGGTGTCCGCTGCATCCGGGCCGGGCGGACTGCTGGCGGGCGCTGGGAGAGGCGGGCTGCTCGCCGGGCTGGCTGATCTGCCGTTGGGGCCAGAGGGCGGCGGCATTTTTGTCTGGCCAGGGTAATCATCACAGTCGAGAGCGTCGTCTGTCATCACGCACCCGTCCGCCACCACGCCATCCGATTCGCAAATCAGCAGCAGCGGCTCGTCGGCAGGCCTCCCAAAAGTGGCGGGTGCGGTTTGATTCGTGAAAACCGCCAAAGCGCCATCACTGAATCTGTCAGCGGTGCGATCCAGTCGCGCGCCGAATACATCGATCGCGACGGTGCGCGCGTCAGCGTGTATCGGCAGGGTGCCCGGCCGCCGTCGCCAGAGACAGAAAGGGTCTGTTCACCTGCGTTTGCTCCTTCATGCCTTGCACCTCGCAAAAAAGAAAGGGTCTGTTCACCTGCGTTTGCTCCTTCATGCCTTGCACCTCGCAAGCGTTCCCGCCGGGGCAAAGACCGCGGTGTGGGCGTGCCACCGACAACCAAGTCCTCGTGCATGCCGACGAATATAGAGCTTGCTAGGGCGCCTCTGAACAAGTCAGAGGCTCCGCGCGGCACATGGATGTGACGCCATTTTCTATGACGCAAGTCATTGAAAATGAGGCGAAACAAAAACCATGCTTTTTTGTAGAGCGTGTCGGAACAAGGCCAGGATGGACTTGTTCAGACCTTCCCTAAGGCGCCCGAATGGACTGCATGACTGCTCCCGCGGCGTCCTTCCCGGTCTTGTCGTCCGTATTCGCGACCAACGACATGTACGCAGAATCGCCGCTGGGCAATGGCAGTAGATAGGCCGCGAACACCACAGGTACGCGTTCACTGTCCAAGCCGCTACCGACGAGCATGGAACCCGCCGGTCCGGGCGAACCGAATTCGGACTCCCCCACCAAGCTGACCTCCGTGTAGTTTCCTTTGAGGTAGGTCACGGTCGACGCGGCGGCCTCGGTCCGTTCCGACTGGTTGGCAGGAACGAAGCGCAACTGCACAAGCACACCCGCGGGGCCGTTCAAGGTCAGGAAGTCGCCGTCATCTTCGCCACGTTTGAGCTCCCAGTCGCCGGGGTAGTCGAACATGAACTTCGGATTCTTGTCCGTGGGATAACCGGCGGTTTCCGCGACAGCGGGGGCGGCGGCAGTCAGGCTCAATACAACGCATGCAACACGCAACAGAGCATTCATGAACGTCTCCGATTTCTTGGGCTAGCAACCGCGCGACGTGGACGGAAACTTGATCATGCGCGCTTCCGCCGTCGCGGCCAATTGGCACCACCGCGTGAAACGATATGCAGTTGATCACCAGCCTGCTCCAGCTTCAGTCCGGCTACCTGCACGATCCGCGAGATGCGGAGATGTAGCACGCATCCACGCGACGATCCTCGTCCACGATCGGCGCTACCGTTCCGGCAACTAGCCGACCATCGACTTTGCCGACCATGTTCGCGAGACCACCGCCTTGATCGCACGGGCTTGGCTCGCACAACCTCGACGCCGCGATCCACTTGGCCAGATCTTTGCCGAACGGATCACCAACGCCTGCAAGCACGCCTGCGTGGACCGCTCATCCGGCATCATCAGCGTGCGACTTTTTCACCGCAACGAACGCGAGCTGACCCTGGCCGTTGAGGATGACGGGATCGGTTTACCCGCTGGATTTGTCCTGGAGCAGGCAACGTCGCTCGAGCTGCGACTCATCCGTGCGCTCTCGCAACCGCCAAGAGCTCAATTCACGATGGTGACGACCGCATCCGGGAGTAAGCTGCAGCTGACTTTTCCACTTACAGTAGCGACGAACTCATGATCGCTACCCCCGTCCCGAAGAGCACCCCGAGTGCGTCGTGTGTGCTGATCGTAGAAGACGAAAGCCTCGTCGCACTCGATCTCGAGGAACGACTCACCAGGCTCGGCTACCAAGTTTCTGCGGTGGTCGACAACGGGGCAGACGCCCTGAGCCACGCAGGCCGCAACAAGATCGACCTGGTCTTGATGGACATTCACATCCGTGGCGACATGGATGGCATCGAGACAGCCCGAATCTTGCGCGATACCGTGAAGGTTCCGGTCATTTTTCTAACCGCCCATGCTGATGCGGCCACCCTCCAAAGGGCCGGGTTGGCCGAGCCGTTTGGCTACGTGCTGAAGCCCTTCGACGAGCGTGAACTGCGCGCCACCATCGAAATGGCGCATTACCGCTATCGTGCCGAGGAGCGCGTGCGCACGATGGAGCGCTGGCTGGCGACCACGCTCAGCAGCATTGGCGATGGCGTGATCGCCACCGATGAGGAAGGGCGCATCTCCTTCATCAACGTCATGGCTGAAACCGTCTGCGGTTGGACACGCAGCGAAGCCTTGGGCCGCCATCTCCCGGAAGTCTTTCCGATCTTCACCGCTGCAGGCGACATGGAAACCATCGCGCGGTTCGAGCGCACGATCTCGGAAGGAGTCACTGCCACGCTCGGTGAGAATCGCTCCCTGCGTACCCGCGACGGGCGGTTGGTCCCGGTGGACGAGCGCTTCGCCCCAATCCGCGACGAACATGCGTCAGTCACCGGGTGCGTGATCATCTTCAGGGACATCACCGGACGAAAGTCCGTCGAGCTTGCGTTGCAGCAGCGCAACGCTGAACTGGAGGCAATGAACGCCAAACTGGTGAGCACGCAGCAACAGTTGGTGCAGTCGGAGAAGATGTCTTTGGTTGGCCAACTGGCGGCCGGCGTGGCGCACGAGATCAACAACCCATTGGCCTATGTGTTCTCCAACTTCAGCAGCCTGGAGCTTTATGTCACCAACCTGAGCAGCCTCCTCACGGCGTACGCCTTGATGGAGCACGAACTGCCGCCCGACAACCCGTTGCGGGTCTCGTTGTTGGAGCTGAAGAACTCGATTGAATTCGATTTGCTGGTTGAAGACATCGTCAATGTGCTCGGCGAATCGCGCGAGGGACTGCAACGCGTGCGCAAGATCGTGCAAGACCTTAAGGACTTCTCGCACATCGAAGCGCCGCAATGGCAGCTGGCCGATCTGCATCTGGGCATTGAAAGCACGCTGAACATCGTTGCGCACGACCTCAAATACAAAGCCGAGGTGATTCGCGACTACGGTGAGCTTCCGCTCGTTCGCTGCCTGCCATTCCAGATCAACCAGGTGTTTTTGAACCTGCTGGTCAACGCCAGCCAGGCCATCGAAGGGAAAGGCCGAATCACCGTGCGCACCCGCCACGTCGATGACGAAGTCCTGGTCGAGATCGCCGACGATGGCCGCGGCATCGCCGCCGCCGACCTGTCGCGCGTCTTCGAGCCATTCTTCACGACCAAGCCGATCGGTGTCGGAACCGGCCTGGGGCTATCGGTCTCCTGGGGAATCGTCCAGAGCCATGGCGGGCGCATCGAGGTCCGCAGCACGCTTGGCATAGGGACCGAGTTCACGATTCGCCTGCCTGTCGAGCAGCCCACCGATCACGCCGGTTAGCCGCGGAAGACGGGGTCAGAGTGCAGTTTCCGTTTCCGTGTTTGATGCTGCTTGCGGACCCGGCCCAACTTCGCAGGTCAGACAACGGCGCACCAGTTGCCGTTCGATCGCATGCTTGAGACTAGTAGCGCGGGGCGCCCCGTTTTAAGAGGATTCCTACGCCCGGCCGGCGCAGCTTCTGGCTGATTTGTCGAGCGAGCAGGTCGATTCTCGATCCAAGACTTACGCTCGCCGCCAACTCATTCCGACCGGATCGCCCGGCACCTTCCACTGCATGTCGCGCTGTGTCCGACGCGCTTCTCTCTGGTTAGGGCCGGGCATCTGCGCGCAGCGCAGACCCACCCACAGCCAGAGCGGATCAAGAGCGTCCGCGCGCAGCGCAGACCCACCAACAGCTGGAGCGGATCAAGAGCGTCCGTGTACAGCGCAGACCCACCCACGGCTGGAGCACATCAAAAGCGTCCGCGCGCAGCACAGACACACCAACAGCTGGAGCGGATCGAGAGCGTCCGCGCGCAGCGCAGACCCACCAACAGCTAGAGCACATCGAAAGCGTCCGCGCGCAGCGCAGACCCACCAAAAGCTGGAGCGGATCAAAAGCGTCCGCGCGCAGCGCAGACCCACCAACAGCTGGAGCGGATCGAGAGCGTTCGCGCGCAGCGAAGACTCACCACCCGTTGGAGCGGATCAAGAGCGTCCGCGCCTCTCCATGGGCTCATGGACAAATAGCGAAAACTCACTTGCTCCGGTGATAGGGCAGGGCCTACATTCGCCAAGCCGACCCGTGCGTCGCATTGAGAAAGGCCGCACGAGGTTCGCAGCCGCGCTGCGTGACCGAGATCAATGGCGTCAGCAGCGTCGTTACCGTCTGCAGCGACTTCCAGACCGCTGGAATCCGCCGCTCAGATCACTGTCCGCTGCTCCCGGAGAATCGCCCATGCTGCTGCGTCGCCCGCTGTCACTTGCCATTCTGATGAGCCTTACTACCGGTGTTCCAGCACAGGACAGCGCCGGCGACGACGCTCAAGTGCTCGATCAGGTGGTGGTCACCGGCACCCGAGTCGCTGGTCGCTCGGCAACCGATACGCTGGCTCCCGTCGACGTGATTGGCAGTGAGCAACTCGAACGGTCAGGCTCGCCGGAGATCAACCAGGCGCTGTCGTTGACCCTGCCCTCGTACAACTTTCCGCGTCCCGGATTGGCTGACGGCAGCGACAGCGTGCGCCCGGCGACGCTGCGCGGCCTGGCGCCTGACCAAACCCTGGTGCTGGTCAATTCGAAACGACGCCACGCTGCCGCATTGGTCAACGTCAACGGCACGGTCGGCCGCGGCTCTGCTGCGGTTGATCTCAACACCATTCCCACGGCAGCGGTGCAAGCCATCGAAGTGCTGCGCGACGGCGCTTCGGCGCAGTACGGCTCGGATGCGATCGCCGGCGTCATCAATCTATTGCTACGCGACGACAGCGACGGTGGCGGCCTCGGCTTGTCCTATGGCCAGCGCGAATCCAGCTACGAAACCCCGGTAGGCCCGATTCCTGCAAATGCCACCTGGAGTGCTCCAGCCAAAATCAAGCGCGACGTTTCTGACGGCGAGACGCTGACGGCCTCGATCTGGAAGGGTCTGCCACTGGGCAACGATGGCCATCTGACCCTGAGCGCCGAGTTCAAGGATGCCGACCGCACCGAGCGTGGCGGCTACGACTTTCGCCAGCAATACCCGTTGATCAACGGCGCCTTTGATCCGCGCGAGCGCACGATTGACCGTTTCAACGCCTGGTATGGCGAGCCGGAAGTACGGCAATCCACCTTTTTTGCCAACGCCGGACTGCCGCTTGCGGGAGGTGCCCGACTCTACGGCTGGGCTGGCTACCAGAACCGGGAGGCCCGCTCGGCCGGATTCTTCCGGCGCGCTTTGGACGCGCGCAACATCTTGTCCATTTATCCAGATGGCTTTCTGCCGCTGATCCAGCCGGATATCGTTGACGTCAGTTTCGCTGGCGGCGTCGAGTGGAGTTGGGGCGAATGGTCAATGGATGGCTCGCTCGTTTATGGCAGCAATGAGATGGACTTTACGATCGAGAACACGCTGAATGCCTCGATTGGACCGACCAGCGCCACCGAGTTTGATGCCGGCGGCTTCGAATACGACCAACTGGTATTCAACTTGTCGGCAGTGCGCTCCTACGACGTCGCCAATCTGGCTTCGCCTTTGAACCTGGCGGTTGGCGTAGAAGCGCGCAACGAGGGCTATTCGATCAACGCCGGCGAGCCGGACTCCTACCGGTACGGCGGCGGAGTCCTGCCAGGCAATGTCCCGGCGGCTCCCGGCGCGCAGGTGTTTCCGGGCTTTCGCCCCGAGAACGAACTCGACGAGGACCGCACCGCCGTTGGCGTTTTTGTCGATCTCGAAGCGCAACTGACGGAGCGCCTGCTGGGTTCGGTGGCGGTGCGCGGTGAAGATTATTCGGACTTCGGCAGCAATGTGTCGGGCAAGCTCGCCCTGCGATTTGATGCGAACGAATCGTTCGCGCTGCGCGGCTCGGTGCAGACCGGCTTCCGCGCGCCCTCTCCTCAACAACAGTTTTTCACCACTACCTCGACCAATTTCATCAACGGCGTGCCTTTCGACATCACCACGTTTCCGGTCGCTGATCCCGTCGCCATTGCGTTAGGCGCCGAGCCGTTGGAGGCCGAGGAATCAGTGAACTATTCGTTGGGTGCCGTGTTCAATTTTGGCGGGCCCACGCTCACCATCGATGCCTACCGCATCGACGTCGACGATCGCATCGTGCTGTCGGAAAACCTCACCCAGACCAATGTGCGGCAATTCCTGGTGTCGCGAGGGTTCGTCGGGGTTGGCGGCGGGCGCTTCTTCATCAACGGCGTGGACACTGAGACCCAGGGCTTGGATGTCGTGTTCACGGTGCCCTGGCAGTCCGACGTCGGCAAGTTTGATTTCACCCTGTCCGGCAATATCAACGACACGGACGTGACCCGCGTGCCGACCACCGCCCCGTTGGCTGCGCTCAACCCGGCGCCAGTGTTGTTCGGCCGGGTCAATGTCTTGACCCTGGAAGAGGGCACACCAAAGAACAAGTTCGGCGCTGGCATAGATTGGTCGCACGGCCGTTGGGGTACTACCCTGCGCGCGGTCCGCTATGGCGAGGTGCTCGATCCCGGCACCGATGCTCCCAACGATGTCACCCTGGGCGCGGAGACCGTGGTCGATCTGGAAGGTCGCTTTGACGTCAGCGACGACCTCACGCTGGCCGCCGGCGCCGAAAATCTGTTTGACGCGTATCCCGATGCCTTTCCGGTATCGCGCAACACCACAGGCAACACGCCATATTCCAACTACGCGCCGTTCGGGCGTTCCGGCCGTTTTGTCTATCTGCGACTGAACTACGCCCTGTGAGCACACGCCCACGCGCTCATTCGAGCGCGTGGGCGCCTGCGCCAGGACCCCGTGCTCGGCAAAAATTCCGCCGCAACGGCTGCGTCACCGAGCGAATTACGGTGCGCACGTGAGTCCGGACGTGGCGGCTAACTGGCGCAGATTGCGGGTGCCGCTGCCGAAACCGTTGACCGTCGACTCGTATTGCAAGCTCGCAGTCGCGCAGTTGCTGAAATCGATGCGCAGCGTGCCCCAGGGCAGGCGGGAGACGTTGGCCGGATTGAATGCGGGCCCAAAAAGCGCGCCGCGGGTGATCAGCACAGGGCCTTCGAAACGACGACCGTCGAAGCTCCCGTCGGCGATCAGCCAGACCTGGCGCGCGGGGTCCAAAGGATCGTAGGTGTACCAGGTCACCAGCAATCGGTCACTTGCGGTGGCCAGCACGAACCAGCCTTCGCCGTTCGTGGCGGGGTCGTACCAGGCGCCGCTGACGCGTCCATCGGTCGGCAACCCGGAGTCAAGCTGTGCCTGGCGTTGCTTCAAGCTGCGATAGCCCACGCCAGCGCTGCGCGCGGCGACGATACCGGCGGTTGCGGTCTTCGAGTCGCCCGGCGAGTTGGCCAGGCCCGCATTCCAGATCGACCACAGCACGCGTTCCCAGTCAGGCTTTGGCAAGCCTTCGACATCGGCAAACTTCCAGAGCGCCACGGCGTACGCGAAGGCCACCTGCGTGGTGCCAGGACCGCTGGTGGGCAGCCCACCGGCAGGCGCCAACTCGGCTGCGAGGTTATCCAGCATCGCAATCACTACCGGCCGCAGGCGCGTCGCCCAGTCGCTGTCGCCGCGCGCACGAAAGGCAGCAAACGCCTCCACGGCCGCCCACGCATTCATCGCGTGATACCAGGGGAGCGCGTTATGGGCATCCCACATGCGCCCAGGCACGCGCGCGGCCGGTGCCCTGAGGTCGGCAAAGCTCACTCCAGGAACGCCGTCAACGGCACCGTCGCCGTTGGCGTCCATCAAAACGCCGGGCAGAAGATTGCGCTCCAGCCGATTGATCAGCGCATCGCGGAAACGTGCTTCGCCAGTCCAGTCGTACAACTGCGCCAGCAGCCAGATGTTCTTGGCGGTGTAGTTGTGGTTGCGCACGGACGGCTCAGCGATCGCCCAATCACCCGCGGCCAGGGCTGACTTGCGATAGCGCTCGCGCCGGGCAGGGTCGGTACTGGCCAGCGCCGCTTCGATCATCATGGCGCCAGCCCAGCCCTGATCGAAAGCGCCTCCGCCGTCGGCCACGCCAGCCGCAACATCGTAGTCGCCGATGACAAAACGCTCGCCCGCGAAGCGCCCGTTCTCATAGGTGATGCACAGCGCAGGGACTGTAGCGCAAGCGGTCGCAACGCCTTCGCCGACGACGCCCGCGACGTAACAGGTGCCGCCCGGCGTCGCCAGGCTTTCGGCGTATCCGTAAAGCCCGGGCCAGATCGGCTGACGGCCTGGTGTGCGCTCGAGGGTGAACTGGGTGGCGAGCAGATTGTCTGCCAATGCTCTCAGTGGCGCGCTGTCGACGCTCAGGCCGGCTGAATTACCGGTCCAAAGACCCAGCGCGTAGGCACCAGCACCCCGGCCGATCGCAGGGCATCGGTCATAGATCTGCAGCGCCTGGGACGTGGAGGCAGCATGGATATTCCACGATGCGCGAATCTCGAGGTCGGTCGGCGCCGCCATGCTGCCGCCCCCGTGGCCGTAGCTGGATTCGGCGCACCCAAGATTCAGCCCTCGCGTCGCCTGGGCAGCACGGATGGCAGCCACGACCTCAGCCGTGCTGCCGTTGCGCGCCGCCTGCTCGATGGCAGCCGACTGCGCGCCAGTGCCATAGCGATCGGCATTGCAGACCGGCGTTTGCGCAGCGGCTGCACCGCTGAGGCCAACGGCCAACGCGAGCACCCATGGACATTGCGAACGACGGTTGTCAGGCATGTGCGGGAGTTAATGTGGAAACGAAGAGCTTAGCCCAAAGGCATGACATCCGGCGGTCAGGCTCTGCGCGAGCCTGGCAGCCAATATCCCAGTACCCGCAGCGTCTTACGAGGCCTCCCAGTACTCTCCAC
This sequence comes from Rhodanobacteraceae bacterium, assembly GCA_031425695.1. Lineage (GTDB taxonomy): Bacteria > Pseudomonadota > Gammaproteobacteria > Xanthomonadales > SZUA-5 > JANPJV01. The sequence goes on from JANPJV010000313.1 coordinate 22,120, forward strand.
CGATCAGGACGCTGGTACTCGAAGGTCGGATCGGCGATGCCACCATGGTCGAAGAGGTGCGGTTGCCGTCCCACCAAAAGGCGCGATTGCGCGTTGAGTCCGTCCGCGTCCTTTGCTGCTCGTGACTCGCTGGCCATCGAACGTAGCCGAGTCGTTTCCGCACGTCCGTGATCGTTCAGCGCAGGTCATCTACGGCACCGAGGCCATCGAGCGGCGCAAGTTGCTGAAGCAAGCGATTCATGAGCACGGGCTTGAAAAGATTTCCGGGTACGAGTGGACCTGGCACGCGCAGCGGCCATGCCCAGTATCGGGCGCCGGCACGGCGAGGCACGAACAGCAGCGACAGGAACCTGATCGGCGCAGCTTCGAGCAGCAAGACACCGTGAGTCTGGTCCAACTGCTCAGCGTCGGCGTGCCCGAGCGCGTCGTCGATTCGCGCGGCCAGCGAATTGCGCGACACACCGCAGACGCTGAGCCCTTCGGCGCCTTCTTGCACGCGCGCGTAGCCGACTACTTCCTGCGCGTCGCGGAGCTGCACGTGCCAACGACCGTCCCAAGCGACGTGCTTGAGCAAGGCGCCTGCCTGGATCGTGCGCAGCGCGCCGACACTCACGGTGAACAACGCGAGGCACTCGGCGACACCGATTCCAAGTTCATTGCGGCGATGCAGCCACGGTCCCAGCAGGGCTGCTGCCTGGAGCCTGATGGAGTCGACGGCCAGATCCTCGGGCAAGAGCGCTTTCATGCCCGCACCCAGACATTGCGCAACCAACCCTTTCCGCGAGCGCTTGCGAACTCCTGAAATGGCATCCAATCCGGTGCGTCCTGTTCCGGGTCGTGGACGATGAACCGGTGCTCGTTGCCCACTTTCTCTGCCCGGACGACGAGCACCACATGAAAGCTGATCCCCGCACTGATGTCATTCCATTGCCACAGCGCAACCACCGCGCCCAGTCGCAACTGGTTGAGCAGCCAGGCCTCGCCTCCCTGTACCGGAGAAAATTGGACAGCTGACCTTACTTTTTTCAGCGAGAGCGTTATCTGGTTGACTGACGCCTTCTTGTCGCAGGCAGCATATCCAGGCGAACTGCAGCACGTAGTGATCTGCAGGATGTCTCCGGCAATCCGGCACTGGTCACGAGCCCAACCTTTCCAGCGTTGCTCAACCATCGCCGTGCAGGCGACCCAACACCAGTTATCGCCGATCTGCTCCAGGCACGGGTATTCCGCGGCGACCAGCGCTGCGTTCGTGCCAGCCGCCGTGGCGGGCACGAACGGCAGCGGTATCAGAATCACCTTTGCGACCTTGAACGCCACGGCGCTAGCCCTGGCAATACGCTGGCGCGTCGGCGGCCAAGGTCAGATACGCCTTGCAGATCGCCGCCATGGCCTCGAGGCGATCCTTCTCTGCCTTGAGCAGATCCATCGGTGATGGACCGGCCGGCCGATTCAATTGCGCCTGCAAGACGTCGGTGATCGGCTTGGGGTCACTGCCCTCGCCGACGACCTGCACCGACACCAGCGCGCCCGTGTCCGCGTTGTAGTCGACTTCAATCGTGCCTTTGCGGCCGCCTGCACGGGGAGTGAGCCGACCAACGCCACCAAACTGGGCGATCGTCATCGTGTTCGTGGTCGGATCGCCGCCTTTGCAGACTTCCTTCGGGCCATCCCCGGCAGTCGTTGCGGGAGCCGGTTCGCACTTCATGATCCGCATTTCAACGGATGTATCTACGGGAACCCGATAGGGAAAGCCCCGGTCATTCCGGTTGAATCCTGCGGAACTTGCGACCAGGGCCGGCTCCATCGCGGCATGGATCGCCTTGCCGGATTCGCTCATCTTCGCGACCGGTTCCAGGCGTTCTGTCGGATAGCCGGCGCCACACACGGATACAGCCGGCACGTCCTTTTTTGCGTGCTCGAAAGTGAGCAACTTTCCCGATTTCGGGTCGCGTTCAAGCGCGGGAATCCATGCGAATGACCTCGGCGTGGGGACCTTGGACTTCTTGCCCTCAAATAGCGCCTTGCGCGCATCGATGAGCGCGTCCGCCAGGGCGATCTGCGCGTCGATACTGGAGTTGCTGCTGGTGGTCACGATCAGGTTGCGCTCCTGTGCAACCGCGTAGAGCTGGTCGAGATCGACGTGCAATTCCTTGCAAGCCGCGTCCGACAGCATGCCTGGTTCGCCCTTTTGCGGCTGGCCGTGGATGGAGCTGACGCAATCTGGGACATCGTCCGTGATTTGAGCGAGCCGCGGTTTGTTGTCAGAACCTCCACCCGTGATCGCGGCCTTGAGTGCCGAGCTCGCCACATTCACCGCAAAGTCGGACCAGGGATTCGACGCGACGGACTTCGCCCCATCTACCGTGCCAGTCGACGTGTACTTGACCAGCACGTCAACGTACCCGAGCCAGCGCGCGGGCGTTGCCACCCAATAGACATGGGCAGGATCAGGCACGGGCGCCCCCGAAACTGCGAAAGTTTTCGGATCGATTCCGTGACGCGTTTCTGAGTCGAAGGTATCGGCCGGGCAGCTGGACTTTCCCGACAATCGCTTGGATGCCAGGTCGAGCTCGAACATCCGACGGCACGAACGCGGCGCAGCGGCGTCGGCTGACATCGTCCCGTTGAACGCTCGACGATCCACGATTCCTACGGCGTCCAGGCCGGCAGGATTGAGCAGCTTTTCGCAGCGCTCGAGCTCATCCGTCCAGCGGCCGGCGGTGAAGGTCGTCTTGACGACGTCGTATTTGATCGTGAGCGATGTGCGCGGCAGGATCAGCGAGGTCCCTTCGTGGCGAGGTGGACTCGTGTCGCTGATCTGGGTGACCGGGATCGTCGCCGAGCAGCCCGACAGCAGAATGCCGACCAGCACAGAAGACACAGCTTGCGTTCTCATTTCGCACATCTCCCTGAAAAACCATCGCAGCGGTATGTCCTAGATGTGCCTCGCGATTCCTTTCTCGCACCTTCGACCGATTGTTTACATTCGCGTCGGGGAGGGCGGCTAATCAGTCCCAGCTACCGGACGCACTCGGGCGGTGCGTCTGGCGGATTGCACGGATGTAGGTATGGTCCGACGCGGCGGATCTCGCTGCAGAACCACACCTCATGAACCCGATCGTCACCCTGACCCAGAAGCAGCTGCTCGACTTCCTGCTGAACGTCGCGCCGGTGCGCCCAGTGTTCGTCTGGGGGGCGCCTGGGATCGGGAAAAGTGCACTGGTGCAGGAGTTTGCTGCCTCTGTCGGCTTGCCATGCGTGTCGCTGCTTGGCAGCCAGCTTGCGGCAGAAGACCTGATCGGGGTGCCGCAGATCGTCGATGGCGTGAGCCGTTTCTGTCCGCCGGCGCAGATCGCGCGCAAAGAGGCGTATTGCCTGTTTCTGGACGAGCTGAATGCGTGCTCGCAGGAAGTCCAGAAGGCGTTCTACAGCCTCATCCACGAGCGCCGTATCGGTGAGTACTTGCTGCCGCCGGGTTCGGTCGTAATCGGTGCCGGCAATCGAGCGCAGGATGCTGCCATCGTGCGCCCAATGTCATCGGCGCTGCTCAATCGCATGATCCATGTCCACCTGCGCGCGGCCTACTCAGACTGGGAGGAATGGGCGCATCTGGCCGATCTGCATCCGTTGGTGCTGGACTATCTCAAGTCGCGCCCGGACCACTTGTGGAGCCAGCCACCGAAGCACGAGGAGCCGTTCTCGACGCCGCGCTCCTGGCACATGCTGAGCGATGCCTTGCGCAGCTATGGCGAAGCGCTGGAGGTGACGACGATCGAGACTCTCGCCTATGCGACGCTGACGCCAGCGCATGCGCAATCGTTTCGGAGCTTCTACAAGCAGCTCAATTCCCAGTTCCGCTTGACCGCCATCCTGGCGGGCGAAATCTCCTGGCCGCATGCGCCATCGGATCGTGATCTTCTCTATTTCCTGGCACAGAGCCTGCGCGGGCGCTTGCTCACCGAGTTGCCCGAGAAGCGCGAGGACATTGGCACGGACACTCGCGATCTGGCGCACCGCGCGAAGGCCAAACTCAAATCGCTCGCCGAGCTCAGCCTGGAGATGGCGCAGGTGGTGGTGGCACGCGAGGAGGGGCAGTCGCTGCCCGACTGGTTCATGGTGGAGGTGGTGCGCGACCTGCCGCGTCTGGTTGAACGCAAGGCCTGACGAACGATGTCGCGACCACGGCAGGATCCCGGGCTCGAGGCAGTCGACGCCGGCTGGAAATTGTTGAGCACGAATCCGCTGTTCAGGCCGATTGCCAAGAGCATGCGGCTGCTGCGACCTGCGAAAAAAGACAATCCGGTCCCCGCCACCGGCTGGGCGCTGGTCGACAGCCGTGGCTACGTTTACGCGCATCCGAGCCGACGGGCAGAGGCGAGCCAGTGGTTGTTCGTGTTCGCCCACGCCGCGCTGCACCTGGCCTTGGGCCATTTTCGAAGCTCACCCAGCCCGCGGCCGTGGAATGCGGCCTGCGATTGCGTGGTGACGCGCTTCCTGCTTGACCTCAAGCTCGGCAACCCGCTCAGCACACCGGCGCCGGACCAATTGCGGCCGTGGGACGAGGACCGCTGGTTTCGCGAGTTCCACGCGCACGGCATCCCGGACTGGGCACTCGAGTTGTCGATTGCCGGGCCACAGGTTGACGACATGCGGCCGATGTCGGCTGACGCCGAGCCATCCTGGTCATACCGTGTGGATTGGGCCCGGCTCTTCAGCGAAGGCATGCTGGAGGCGGTCGATGCAGCATTGTCGCGCGCGGCCAATACCACCAGCACCGAGATCAGGGATCGCCAGACGCCGGCCCAGCGTGCGCGCAGCTGGTTCATCGATCATTACCCGTTGCTGGGGGCGTTGGCGGCTGGATTCGAGCTGGTTGAGGACAGTGCGCGCTGCCAGCAAATGGACATCAGCATCGCCGCGATCAGCGATCACGAGCGGCGCATCTACCTCAATCCAGGCGCCGGGCTGACCGAGAGCGAAGCGTGCTTCGTGGTGGCGCATGAACTCCTGCACGCTGGCCTGCGGCATGCGGACCGCTGCGGCCCGCGGGATTTCTTTCTGTGGAACGCGGCCTGTGATTTCGTCATCAATGGCTGGCTGGTCGAGATGGGCGTGGGCTCGCCGCCAGGACGTGGCTTCCTACACGACGCGGCGCTGAAAGGGCAGTCGGCCGAGACCATCTACGACATGATCAGCCGCGACCTGCGGACGCGCCGCAAGCTCGCCACCCTGCGCGGCGAAGGCCTTGGCGACATGCTCGACGATCCGTCCGCAATCGATCGCTCCGCCGCAGCCGACCTCGATGCGTTCTGTCGCCGTGCCTTGCTCGGCGGACTCGACATCCAACTGACTCAAGCACGCGGGCTTGTCCCAGGCGGCCTGGTCGAAGAAATCCGAGCATTGGCGCAGCCGCCGATCCCGTGGGACGTGGTACTGGCGCAGTGGTTCGATGGATTTTTCGTTCCGCTCGAACGCAAGCGCAGCTACGCGCGCATGTCCCGTCGGCAAACCAGCACACCTGACATCCCACGCGCGCACTATGCGCTCGACGAGGCCGCGCTGGCCGGACGTACTTTCGGCGTCGTCCTCGACAGCTCCGGTTCGATGGACCGCAGCGATCTAGCCCGCGGACTCGGCGCCATCGCTTCCTACGCCATAAGCCGCGAAGTGCCCATGGTGCGCCTGATCGTCTGCGATGCCGCCGCACACGACGAGGGCTACCTGCCCGCGGAAGCCATCGCCGGCATCGTCAAGATCCGGGGCCGCGGCGGCACCCGCCTGCAACCCGCCATCGATCTACTGCAAACCACACCGGACTTCCCCAAGACCGCGCCGATCCTGGTGATCACCGACGGCTACTGCGAGCCGCACATCAGCATTGCGCGCGAACATGCTTTCTTGCTGACCCGCGGTGGTCGTCTGCCCTTTGTGCCGCGCGGCCCGGTGTTTCGCATCAAGTGAGGGACCGACTTGCTTTGCTCGCTCGTTACTGGCGCTTTCGCCACTCCATCAGCAGGAAATTCGGCACGCGGCGGTAGCGGTCGGCCTTCTCGCCTTCGACGCCGCGGGGCGGGGGTTCGTCGAAGTGAACGAGATTGAAGCCGGCGTCGAGCAGCCCCTGCATGTACATGTGCATGGGTCGATGCCAGTTCTGGATGCTGATGCCGCGCCACACGGTGGGAACGATGCGTTCCTCCAGGTAATGGTCGATACAAAAGCGGCGGCTGCCGTCGGGCTCGCGGGTCCATCCCAGCGGCACGGCGGCAGTGTTGAAGTTTTGCAGATTGGCGATCAGGAAGTGGCCGCCGGGGCGCAGTACGCGATGGACTTCGGCCAGTGCGCGGGGAAGGTCTGGGATGTCGATCAGCGAGAGATAGGCGACCGCGAGGTCCACGCTGGCATCGCCTAGGCTGAGCGACTCGGCGTGCTCGATGCGATAGTCGCCTTGCGGATCGCGTTGTCGTGCAGTGTGGATCAACTCTGCGGTTGGATCGATCCCGATGCAGCGAATGCGCTCTGCTGCGAGCATCCGGCAGAAACGGCCCTCGCCGCAGCCGACGTCGACGGCGTGCGTGAATCCGCGATTGCGAACGCGCGCAAGCATCGGCGCATCCAGCACGAAGCGTCGCCCCCAGTCGCCATCCGCACCGATCTCATCGATCCATGCCCGCGCCGAAGCATTCCAGCCGTTGTCCATGCGCTCATCGCCTGCGATGCATTGGTGCCCCCGACGGCACGATCGACCGGGCGTCGAATCCGGCCCAGGATGGGTCTTGTTCAACGCAAACGCGCCGCCAACGCGCTTTTGCTCCGCCGCATCCTACCGTCCAGGACCAGACGCTACACTCGATTCTCCTGCCGAGAGTTTTCCGCGCTCCTGCGCAGGTCCTCCCGATTGAGATGGAATCGGGGACGGCCGTGCGCGCGGGTCAATGTGCTATGACCCGCAATGGATTTGACGATGGAGGAAGGTCCATGGGCCTTTGGGGATTGCTGCTGCCGTTGGCCGCGCTGGGCGCGGAACCGAAATTGACACCGCTGCCGCTGGATGCGCTCGATGCGTACGTCGTCGAAGGCGTGATGACCGCGGCCTATCGGCTGAGTGCCGGTAAACAGCCGTACACGCTGATCTTGTCGCGCACCGGCATCTTCAGCGTAGCCGGGAATGACCAGCGCTCGGCACGCCTGTACGCGACGCTGTTCGCCGACAGCGCTGATGGATATGACCAGCGCTGGGTGATCCAGGACCGCGTCGATGACTGTCCGGTGGATGTCACCGCGGATCTTGCCGGCAATGGAGCGCAGGTCAGTGACGCCGACGCCGACGGGGTGCCCGAGTTCTGGGTGAGCTATCGAATCAGCTGCCGCGGCGACGTCAGCCCGTCGACGCTCAAGTTGATCGGCTACGAGGGCAACCAGAAATACGCCATGCGCGGTAGCTCTCGGGTCAAACTGGGCGACAGCAGCGAGGGTGGGGACTACCAGGCT
>JANPJV010000314.1:0-70070 GCA_031425695.1 Rhodanobacteraceae bacterium
TCTCCCGCCAAGTTTTTCCATGCTCACGCCGCAAACGATCGGCTTGCAAACGCAACAAGCGAAGCGATTCATCAGAAAGCTTGCGGGCGTCGGGTTTGCTCATGCCGAATCATAGCATATATTTGATTGCCGGGTTAATAAATCGACGCTTTTGGGAGCGTGGATCGGACGTGTCCAGGATGGACCAGTTCGATCTTCAGATACTGGCCAAGGCGTAGCTATCGTCGCGTGATCCCGACGGGGATTTCGGTCAAACGCGCGAATTCGTCGGATGCGAGCAGGTCAGGCCGCTCGAGCACCGTCAATGCGAACGCAGTGGCGTCCTGCCCGAAGAAGGGCTCGCCGTGGGCCACCAGGGTCGGCACGCCGTAAACCTCAGCGGCGATGGCTGCGTCGGTCGACGCTTTCAGCGCCTGCTTCACGGCCGGGTCGTTGATTGCTGCGGCGACGTCGTCGATGCCGAGCCCGGCGCCCAAGTCGGCCAGGTCGGCGGCCGTTTCCGCCGCGCGTCCCTCGGCCCAGATGTGCCGATAAACGCGTTGAACGACTGGCGTCGAGCCGCCGGCCGCAACGATCAAACGCATGGCCGCAAGCGGGTTAAACGGGTGGCGTGGCGGAAATCGCAGCGGGATGCCGAGCTCGCGGCTGCGCCAGAGCACATAGCGATAAGTGAATTCGCGCTTGCGCGGGATCTCGGCTGGACCGAGCTGCCCGAAGTGCCCCAGCAGCACCCCGAGCACCACCGGTCGCGGCGCGAGTGGCAGCTCGGGACGTGTCCGCAGCAGCCATTCCAGCTGCAGGTACGCGTATGGCGAAATGACGTCGAAGTACCAGGGCAGGGCGTTCATCGGGAAGCTCTTGGAGAAGCGGTGTCGGTCTCGGTTGTCGGTGTCGGAAGAGCGGTCAACGGTTGCGGAGACCTTGCGCACCCGGGGATTCGACCCAGTATGCAACCGCGCTCGCCTATCCTCGACAACCCGAAGGCGGTGATTTCGATAAGTGCGCTGTTTCCTGCTCCTGCTGATCCGCGGCTACCAGGCGACGATAAGCCGCCTGCTGGGCACCCGTTGCCGCTTCTACCCCAGTTGCTCCGCGTACGCCGCCGAATCCATCACCCGCTTTGGCGCCGCCCGCGGCAGCTGGTTCACGATCAGTCGCCTCGCCCGCTGCCATCCGGGCTGCGAAGGTGGCCACGACCCGGTGCCGGAAACCTTCACCTGGACGCCGTGGCGGCGTTAACCCGTAAGCCGCGACTTGTTGAGTGTCGCGACGGGTACTTTCATTTATTGACGCAAAGGACGCTAAGGACGCTAAGAAAAGCGAGGACACATATCAAAGTTGTGCCTTGGCTTTTTTAGCGTCCTTTGCGAACTTAGCGTCCTTTGCGTCAAATAATAAACGCCGCAATCGAAGCGCTCACCCCGCCTCGAAAACGATCGGCGCCGGCAAGGCGCGGCCGCCGGGGAGGTAATGATCGATCAGGAGGAAGGCGAACAGGGCGGCGAGGTACAGGATGGAATAGTTGAAAGTCTTGTAGGCGAACAGCTCGTCTGGCGGATCCATCAGGCGGATCGCGTAGTAGAGGAAGCCTGCGCCGAGGACGACGGCGCCGCCGAGGTAGAAAAAGCCCGCCATGCCGGTGAGGTACGGCAGCAGGGTCACGATCACCAGCAGGATCGTGTACAGCAGGATGTGCCAGCGCGTGAACTCGACACCGTAGATGACAGGCAGCATCGGAATCGCAACTTTGGCGTAATCGGCACGGCGGTAAATGGCCAGCGCCCAAAAATGCGGCGGGGTCCAGATGAAGATGATCAGGAACAGCAGCAGTGCGTGCGGGTCGAGCTGCCCGGTCACCGCGGTCCAGCCCAGCACCGGCGGTGCGGCCCCGGCGGCGCCACCGATGACGATGTTCTGCGGGGTCGCGCGCTTGAGGTACAGGGTATAGACCACCGCGTAGCCGATCAGCGAGCAGAAGGTCAGCACCGCGGTCAGCGGATTGACCACGAACCACAGCAGCAGCATCGAGGCAGCGCCGAGCAATAGCGCGAAGATCACGGCCTGGCGCTCGCTCAGACGACCACGGGGCAACGGGCGGTACATGGTCCGCTGCATCTGCGCGTCGACTCGCGTATCCAGGATCTGGTTGAGCGCGGCCGCGCCGGCGGCGGCGAGATAGATGCCGAGATTTCCGAAGACCAGTGCCTGCCACGGCGGCATCCCGGGGGTCGCGAGGAACATTCCGACCACCGCGGTGAACACGATCAGCGCGACGACACGCGGCTTGGTCAGCGCCCAGAAGTCTGCAAACGTGCCCAGCAACGCGCTCAAGCGAATGCCCCAGGCCTACGCGGATAAGCCTGCATCGGCAACACTTCCTGCGCGTTTACGCGCGACAGTATCAACAGCAGTGCGCCGAGCAGGAGCGCGGCCACCCCGTTATGCGCGGTCGCGGTCCACAACGGCAATTGGTAGACGACATTGCTGATGCCGAGGGCAATTTGCAGTGCCAACAAAAACACCAGGGCGCCGGCGAGTCGACGTTCGTTGCCGAGGGCCAACAGGCGCAGGATCAATGCGCCCACGGCCAGCAGGACAAGCAACGCGCCGACGCGATGAGTCCAGTGAATCGCGGCGCGCGCCGCACCATCGAGGATGCCGCCCTCGTAGTTGACGCCGATCTCGCGAAACAGGACGAAGCCCTCGGCGAAGCCGTCCTGGGGCACCCAGCGTCCCAGGCAAGTCGGAAAATCGGGACACGAGAGTGCCGCGTAGTTGGTGCTGGTCCAGCCACCCAGAAAGATCTGCAGGCACAGGACAATGAGCGCACCTACGACCCACGGGCGCGGGATCGCCAGAGCCCGTTGCGGGGCCGCCAGCCGCAGCGCTGCCCACAGCAGCAGGCTGAAGGTGGCCAGCCCGCCGAGCAGATGGGCAGTGACGATGATCGGTTTCAGCTTGAGCGTGACCGTCCACATCCCGAGCATGGCCTGGAAGATGATCAGGCCGAGCGTCGCGGTCAGCACCCCTGCGGGAGCTGGTTCGCGCACGAGGACAGCCCCCCCGAAGGGCAGCGCAACTGCCATGCATGCAGCCAGCAGCGCCAGGCTATCGGCACCGCTGCGATTGAGCGCAATCGCGGCAATCGCCATGCCTGCCGATCCCAGCACGCAGCCGCGCGCGCCGCGCGATCCCGCCGTCGCTCCCCACGCCAGTGCCAACACCAGCAGCCCGAGCGTGCCGGCAAAAAAGCGATGGACCATTTCCTTCCCGGCTTTCGGGGTTTCCACCGCACGCTCAGGGAACGCCAGGTTCGCCTTGGCGATCTCGGCGTCCGAATTGGGCCAGGTGGCATGTCCGTAGCAGCCCGGCCAGTCCGGACAGCCGAGGCCCGCATGGCTGAGGCGCACGTAGGCCCCGAGCACGACCACCATGAAGGTCAGCGCGACCGCCGCCCAGGCCAGCCGGCGCATGAAGCTCGAATGGATCATTCTCCGACCTTGCTCCAGCGCAGCAGGTGGGCGACGTCCTTGCGCACGTCGGTGGGCTCGGCATTTGCGGCGTAACGCAGCATGGCGTTGCCGAGCGGATCGACCAGCACGCTCTCGCCGGGCGCCAGCGCCAACGGTGATGCACTCGCCGGTTCCCAGGCGTGCCAGATCGTCCCCAGCGCAGGATGCTGCGGCGCCGCCCAGGCCACCATCTGCACCCGGTCCATCTTCTTGCCCTGGGCTTCGCGAATATGGCCGAGCAGCGTCAAGCGGCGCTGGCAATCGGCCGCGCATGCGTCTGGAAAGCGCACCAGCACGGTCCAGCGCTTGCCATTGTTGAAGAGTGTCGTGGCGCCCGCATCGGCCGTCATCGGCAGCACCGGCTCGATCAGTGTCCCACGGTTGCGCGTTTCTCCCGGATTCCAGTGGAACCAGCTGGTCTGCAGCAGGATCGCGATCAGGGCAGGCAGGGCGAAGGCCGCGATGATCAGCAGCAGTTGGACGCGGCTCTTACTCATTGCTCGGGGTCAGCTCGGGTCGGTCGCCCCGGCGCAGATCGCGCCAGGCGAGGGTCAAGTAGATGAGGACGACCGCAAGCGCCAGTGCAAACCACTGCAATGCATAGCCGCGATGTCGTTCAGGCGGCAGCATCCCGGCGCGGATGCTGGTCGCACTGCGGGCGTGTCGGTCTTCGAGAATCAAGTCTAGCAGCGGTACGCCGAGGCGCTGCTCGATCGCAGCGATATCCATGCGGGTCATCAGCCACGGCCAGTCGGCGGCGGCGCTCGCGCCCAATGCGAGCCCCGCCCCCGGCGGATCCACCAGCATCCCTTCGAGCGCGCCATCGTTGAGGCCGGTGCTGGCCTGGGGTGGCGCGCTGGCGCGATCGGGCCAGGGCAGCCAGCCCAGGTCGACCAGTACGGCGCGGTCGTCGTCCTCGATCAGGAAAGGCACATAGGCGCGCACGCCGGGCTTGCCCTCGCGCAGCTGGTTGTCGAGCAGGATCTGCTTGCCCGCATCGAACCGCCCTTGAATGCGCACGGCGCGAAAGCGCAATCCTGCACCGTCCCGCTCCGCGCTGGCCAATGGAAGCAATGGAGCCGCGAGCGCGGATTCGATCCCGGCGAGCAGGCGCTCCTTCTCTACCGCACGCTCGAGCTGCCAGAAGCCGATGCGTGAAAGCCCGGCTGCGCACAGGGCGGCGAGCAGGCCAAACGCAAGGAGCAGACGATTCTTTGGGCTCATTCGCGCCGACCGGGTCTTGCAATACGAGGGCGTATCCTCAATTCACCCAGGACCGGCACTCGCTCGAAGGCATTTCAATGCTCAAGCTCGGCATCATTCTGTATTTCGGATTCATCGTCTACAACCTCGCGGCGGGCGGTTATTACATGCTCACCGACAAGGGCAAGTCCGAGCGCGTGGTAAAGGCGCTGACCTGGCGCATCGGTCTGTCGATCTTGCTGATCGTACTGATTGCCGCTGGCGTGTACAGCGGCGTCATCGAACCGAGCGGGCTGGGGCCGTACGCCGAGAAGCCGGGGAGCTAACGTAGGTCATGTTGCCCGCGCACGCGGGCTACTTGACGGCTTTTTCGGCCCAACGCTGGCGTCAAGTAGCCCGCCTTCGCGGGCTGCTTGACCTACAAAAAGCGCTCGTCAAAGTACGTAGACGAACACGAACAATCCCAGCCAAACCACGTCGACGAAGTGCCAGTACCAGGCCACGCCTTCGAAGGCGAAGTGGTGTTCCTTGGTGAAATGGCCCTTGATGCAGCGGAACAGGATCACGATCAGCATGATCGTGCCCAGGGTCACGTGCATGCCGTGGAAGCCGGTGAGCATGAAGAAGGTGCTCCCGTAGATGCCGGCGCCCAGCGTCAGGCCGAGTTCGTTGTAGGCGTGCATGTACTCGATCACCTGCCAGTACAGGAAGATCACGCCGAGGATGATGGTCGCGGCCATCCAGAAAATCAGTGCGCGGCGCTGGCCGAGCTTGAGCGCCCAGTGCGCGAGCGTGATGGTCAGGCCCGAGGTCAACAGCAACAGCGTGTTGAGCAGCGGAATGCCCCAGGCCGACAAGGTCTGGAAAGCGCCGCCGAGCTGTCCGGGGCCATTGGTCGGCCACGCAGCGACGAAGCCTGAATGCAGCAACTGGTTGGTCGAGAAGCCGTCGCCGGCGCCACCGAGCCATGGCACCGAGAGGATCCGCGCGTAGAACAGGGCGCCGAAAAAGGCCGCGAAGAACATCACTTCGGAAAAAATGAACCAGACCATTCCCATGCGGAAGGAAGTGTCGACCTGGGCGTTGAACATCCCGGCCAGGCTCTCCTTGATCACCGCGCCGAACCAGCCGACCAGCATCACCACCAGCAGGATGAAGCCGGCGATGAACAGCGGGTTGCCCAAGGCCTTGTTGTCATTGAGCATCGATGCCGCGCCGGCCATGAACAGGAACAGCGCGACTGAACCGACAATCGGCCAGCGGCTGCCGTGCGGTACGTAATAAGCGCCAGCGGCTTGTTCCATAAAAACTTCCTTTGCGAAGGTCGGTCGGGCCGGTCAAGGCCCGGGCACGTCAATTGTCGAGATTATCGGCAAGGCCGGCATGCGATGCCAGCCGCCGCGTCGCCGGATCATTCCGGTAGAAGCTGTAGGACAGGGTGAGCACGTTCACGTTCGCCGGCAGCTCCGGGTCGATGACGAAGCGCAGCGGCATGGCGCGCGTTTCGCCCGGGTCGAGCGGCTGTTCGGTGAAGCAGAAACACTCGGTCTTGTTGAAGTACATCGAGGCGCGATTTGGGGCCACGCTCGGAACTGCCTGGCCGACGATGCGCTCGCTGCTGTTGTTGGTGGCGTCGTAAAAGGCTTCCACGACCTGGCCCGGGTGCACCGTCATCGAGGACAGCCGCGGCGAGAAGCTCCAGGGCAAGCCCGCACGCACATTGCCGTCGAACTGCACGGTGATGCTGCGGGAGCGATCGATCGCGGTCTCGCGCGCTGCTGCGGTTGCCTGCGGTCCGGTCTTGCCGTTGATCCCGGTGATCTCGCAATAGATCGAATACAACGGGATCAGCGCGAAACAGAACACGAAGGAGGCCGCGCACGCGAGCAACACCCGGCGCACCAGCGCCCGGTGCCGCCGTGTCGTGGGCGCGCTCATGACAGCATCCAGGCGCGCACGAAGATCGACGCGTACAGCACGACCGCGATCACCACCAACACGGCGACGGTGCGGCGTACCGCCGGCCGGCGTGCCTCGGCAGCGGCTGCTGCCGGGCGATTGGGAGTCGTCGGCACGGTCGCCTCAGTGGGTGATGTCGCCATGCGCGAGCATGGAATCGGTCACCTTCGGCGGGATCGAGAAGGTATGGAAGGGCGGCGGCGAAGGCAGCGTCCATTCCAGGCCATGCGCCCCTTCCCACACGCCCGGCGTGGCGCGCGCGCCTTTCTTCAGCACGCAGGTTTCGATCAGCAGCCAGACGAACAGCAACTGCGACAGACCGAAGGCAAAGCCGCCGATGGACGAGATCATGTTGAAGTCGGCGAAGGCGACGTTGTAGTCCGGAATACGGCGCGGCATGCCGGCCAGGCCGAGGAAGTGCTGCGGGAAGAACAGCACGTTCACCGAGATCGTCGATGCCCAGAAATGCCATTTGCCGAGCGTCTCGTTGTACATGTGGCCGGTCCACTTCGGCAGCCAGTAATAGACCGCGGCCATGATCGAGAAGATCGCCCCGGTGACCAGCACGTAGTGGAAGTGCGCGACCACGAAGTAGGTGTCGTGATACTGGAAATCCGCCGGCACGATCGCGAGCATCAGCCCGGAGAAACCGCCCACCGTGAACAGCACCACGAAGGCGACCGCGAACAGCATGGGTGTCTCGAAAGTGATCGAGCCCTTCCACATGGTCGCCGTCCAGTTGAAGACTTTGACGCCGGTCGGCACCGCGATCAGCATGGTCGCGTACATGAAGAACAGCAGGCCACCGAGCGGCATGCCGACGGTGAACATGTGGTGCGCCCAGACGATGAATGACAGGAAGGCAATCGAAGCGGTCGCGTAGACCATCGCCTGGTAGCCAAACAGCGGCTTGCGCGAGAACGTCGGAATGATCTCGGACGCGATGCCGAAAGCCGGCAGGATCATGATGTAGACCTCGGGATGCCCGAAGAACCAGAAGATGTGCTGGAACATCACCGGATCGCCGCCGCCAGCTGCGTTGAAGAAGCTGGTGTCGAAGAACTTGTCGGTCAGCAGCATGGTCACCGAGCCCGCCAGCACCGGCATCACCGCGATCAGCAGGAAGGCGGTGATCAGCCACGTCCACACGAAGATCGGCATCTTCAGCAGATCGACGCCGGGCGCACGCAGGTTGAGGATGGTGGCAATGATGTTGATCGCACCCATGATCGAGCTGATGCCCATCATGTGGATCGCGAAAATCACGAATGACACGTTGTTGCCGCCTTGGATCGACAGCGGCGGATAGAGCGTCCAGCCGCCGGCCGGGCCGCCGCCTTCCATGAACAGCGTCATCAGCAGCATGGTGAACGCGAACGGCAGGATCCAGAACGACCAGTTGTTCATGCGTGGCAACGCCATGTCCGGCGCGCCGATCATCATCGGGATCATCCAGTTGGCGAGGCCGACGAAGGCCGGCATCACCGCCCCGAAGATCATCACCAGCGCATGCATCGTGGTCATCGAGTTGAAGAACTGCGGCTCGACCAGCTGCAGCCCCGGCTGGAACAGCTCGGCGCGGATGACCAGCGCCATGCAGCCGCCGATCAGGAACATCACCAGCGAAAAGATCAGATACAGCGTGCCGATGTCTTTGTGGTTGGTGCCCATGAACCAGCGGTCAAAAAAGCCGCTCGGCGCGTGGTTGTGATCGTCGTGATGATCGTCTGCGGCGTGGGCGCCGTATGACTGGGTTCCGGCCATGGCAAAAGTGCTCCGCTAAGCTTTCAAAATAGGGGGAAGATCAGCTGTTCTGCGGCGGCGTCGCGGCCGGCTCGGCAGTGGGCTCGACGGTCGGCTCGGCAGGCGCGGTGGCATCGGCCGGGGCGGCATTCGCATCCGCCGGAGCAGCCGTGTCGACCGGGGCGGCGGGATCGGGCAGTGCGTCCGTGCCGACCGGGGTGACGGCCGGGACCGGCACTGCATCTGGAACGGCTGGCGGCGCGGCGGTGTCGGTTGCTGCCGGCACGGCGGCGGGCGCCGGCAGCGGCGCGGCGGGTGTCGCCTGCGCAAGCTTCTGCTCACCCAGCCAAGTATCGAATTGTGCCCGCGGGACCGCTTCGACGACGATCGGCATGAAGCCGTGGTCCTTGCCGCAGAGCTCGGCGCATTGGCCGCGATACACACCCGGCTCGTTGATCTCGGTCCAGGCTTCGTTGATGAAGCCGGGAATTGCATCCTGCTTCCAGCCGAGCGCAGGAACCCACCAGGCGTGAATTACGTCATCCGCGGTGATCACGAAGCGGATCTTGGTGTTGGTCGGCAGCACCAGGCGCCGATCGACATCGAGCAGGTAGTTCTCGACCGTATGTGGGTCGATGCCGGAATTGAGCTGTCGAGCCTCGTTGGTCGCGGCAGTCAGCGAGCTGACGAAGTTGACGTCCTCCCCAAGGAATTCGTAGCGCCATTTCCACTGGTAGCCGGTGATCTTGACGGTGATCTCGGCGCCGCCGGTATCCGCCATCTTGACCAGCGTCCGCGTTGCCGGGAAGGCCATGGCGAGCAGGATCAGCACCGGGATCACCGTCCAGACGAGCTCGGCGGTGGTGTTGTGGCTCCAGTTCGCCGCGACAGCGCCCTTGGACTTGCGGAATTTCCAGGTCGAATAAAAGATCGCGCCGAACACGATGATGCCGATCACCACGCAGATCCACAGGATCAGCATGTGCAATTGGTAGGCGTCCTGACTGGTGGCAGTCACCCCTGGCGTCATATTGAGCTGCCACCGCTCCGGATTGGCGAACGCCGGGGTCGCCAAGAGCGCGGTCAAACCGCTGCTGAGCCAGTGCTTCCATCCACGCTTCATGCCGTGTGTCCTTCTACAAAAGTTCTTGATGCTGGCCGGTCCGAGCGCTGACGCGCATCAATGAGGATCCGGGTAATGAGCTTAAGCCGCCGGCCGCGCGCTCTCGCGCAAAGTCGACTGTGGGAGTAAAGCTCACTGCAGCACCAGATGTCGGCCGAGCCGGTGAGCTCTTGGACGGTTGCCTGGCTTGGCGCAGTGATAGGGCCCCCCGCTAACCGCTGAAGTCTAACTGCAGATGGGAGTCGGGTGCATCCTTGACGGTTGAAGGATCGCGAGGTCGCTCCCCTCTCCCGTGCCTCTGGGGAGAGGGGCAGGGGGAGAGGGCGGTTTTACTCGGCAGAAAGCGCCCTCTCCTGATCAGCCTTGAGATAAGTCTCACGTGGTATCGACATAAATGGGATTTGATGGTCGATTGTGGGACGTATCGAACAAGGGAAAAACGAAAAGAGTTCGTAAGGGCGGAAAAAATTAGGCCCGAACTTTTGCGCAAAAGCGAACCTGAACGGATGCGCCGTCGGACGGCGCATGATCGCACCGCCGACGGCCGGGCGTCGCTCAGCAGTTGATGCGGTAGATCAGCTCGCCGCTCGCCTTCTCGCGAGCCTTACCGACCTTCCCAACGGTGTACCGCAGGGCTGTCTCCACAACCGGGAAGCGGCGGAAGATACGGCGCATTTCGGGGTGGTCGTTGATGCTGAGCAAGGCCTTGCCCTGGAGCGTCGAGAACCGATCCGACAGAGCCTCGTACTCGTCGAGCCCGAAGGGCACGCCGTAGCCGGTGGTCTCCCAGTAGGGCGGGTCCAGGTAGAAGAGCGTGTGCGGCCGGTCGTAGCGACGAATGCAGTCACGCCAGGTCGAGGACTCCAGGTAAACCGACGAGAGCCGCATGTGGACGAGGGAAAGCTCCTCCTCGATCCGCAGCATGCTGAAGGGCTGAGGCGACGTTGTGGCATAGCCGAAGGTGCGGCCCTCGACCTTGGCGCCGAAACAAAGACGCTGCAGGTAGTAGAACCGAGCCGCGCGTTGGATATCGGTCAGCGTTCGCGGGTCCTGGAGCTTTGCCCATTCGAACATCGTTCTGGAAACGAGAGCCCACCGGAACTGGCGAACGAACTCATCGAGGTGGTGCGCGACGCACCGGTAGAGGGTGATCAAGTCGTCGTTGATGTCGTTCAGGACTTCGACCTTGGCTGGCTCGGGACGGCAAAAAAACAACCCGGCGCCGCCAGCAAAGGCTTCGACGTAGCAGTGATGGGGTGGAAACAGCGGAAGGATGACTTTTGCGAGACGGCGCTTGCCGCCCGGCCACGGAATAAGGGGTTTCGGCTGCACTCAGGATGATCCTCGGCTAGCCTGGACTCGCCCGTGCACGGGTGGGGAGCCCTGGCCTGGTTCACCGGATCAACGGTGGATTGGGGCTCGCGTCGTCGTTAGCGCGGCGGCGCGGGCGCTCCTCTTCTCTTGCGGGATCATTGCTCGCCGGCTACGCGTCTGGCTTGTGACGCGCGTCAATCGAAGAGTGAGGGCTGATCCGGTGCTGCAAGTTGCTCCAGGCGCCGGATGACGCGGTAGACGTGACCGTCGGAGAGCTTGTAGCGCCGCACCAGGTCGATGATCGAAACCCCGGCCCGATAGTCCGCGAACATTCGAAGGTCTCGCTCGGACGTCAGATTTTCCATTGCCTTGCGGATGTAAACCGTCTGGCCGGCGTATTGCTGCCAAACGTCGAACATGCAGGCCTCGGCAATGTCCTGAGCCTCGGCCTCGTCGATGCAGACACGGCGTTCCATGAGCGATGCGCGCAAAGCCGCGATCGCATCCTGGATCACCCCGCGACCGTCGACGAGGCGCTCGTTCACTTGGCCGCGCTCCGACGAGTCTTGCCTGGCAGACGATCCACCGCGTTGACCCGGATTTTCAGCCGCTTGCACCACTGGATCAGGTGCTCAGCGACCTTTTGGCGAATCTCGGCCGTGAGCATTTCCGGGGCGCCCTCCCCGACTTGCTCGGGGTTCGACTTGCCCCAGTGGCGAATCCAAGCGCGCAGCGCCGACGGGGAACGGTCCTGGATTGCGCCGTGGCGCGCCAGGGAGCCCCACAGGGCGTAGATCAGCCGGACCTGCGGCGGTGCCTTGTCAGCGGCGGCGGGGCGCGCCTGCTGCTTGGGCTTGGGGCGCCAGCCCTTGGCCATCAGGTGCGCGAGGACCTGGCTGCGCTCGTGCGCATCCAGGTCCTTCGAGCTGCGTTTGCGGGTGACCGTAAACAGCATGTCCCGGTAGGTATCGTCGTCGAGGCCCAGATCCTTCTTGGCGATGTGGATCTGGGAGAGATCGGATTTGCGCAGGTTCGCGGCGGTCATGGCAGCGGGTCGCTCATGCGCAGCACCCGCACGCCACCGGCAGTGTCCGGCGACATCACCAGCGCGATGGTCAAGTGGGCGTCGGCGCCGACGAACCACTCGTCCGGATCCCGTGCGGAAAGCGTGTTGCGAAGCGTCTCGACGGTTCCGAGAGACTTCCGCCCGTCCACGCCGAACAGCTCGATCTGATCCTCCGGCTTCAATGCCGGATGACCGAGCAGGGCGAGCATTTCGCGGTTGCGAAGCGGGCTCATGGCTCGACGTTCCCGAGAAGCGCCACCAGGAGCGAGTCGAGCTCGCTGTCTTGCGGCCTGCAGAAGGATTCGTTGCTGCCGTCAATGCGTTCGACTTTGAGGCGCTTGAGGGCCGCGTCGTCGAGCTGGGCAAGCGCCGCCTTGATGGCGGTCTCGCTGACCTGCACAAAGCTGGCGTGATTCTCCGGATAGAGGCGCCGGATCAGCGCGATGGTCTTTTCCTCGTTGGCAATCTCGAGCCGGTCACGGCTCTTCTTGAAGCCGACCTTGACGCCCGAAATCACAAGCGATTTCGGATCCTCGAACAGCTCGGGCGCCGCGGTGACCAGCTCGTGCGTTGCCAGATGCGCGGCAGCAACACGAGCCATCAAGCGCCGGATGCCGGCGACGTGGCGCTTCTTGACCTGGTCGACCTGCTTTTGCAGCACGGCGACCTTGGCCGCGAGCCGCTCGCGCTCGCCGGAAAGCTTGGTACAGGAACGTTCGATCTTCTGCAGTTTGTTGCTCATGCTGGTGGCTCCAGTCGGATGCGGAGTTGCCCAGCCAGGTCGGGGAGTGAAACCTTGCGCATCGCGGCGACCTGCTTCAGCCCGGTCATGCCGCGTCGGTAGAGGAACATGCAGGTGGCCGAGAGCTCGCCCTCGTCGGCCGCCATGAAGTAGCCATGCTCCGGTGTCGCACAAACGTGGTGCCCGCGGAGACGCAGATCGACAACCAGGTGCCGCAGCTGGCGATCGTTGACCAGGTCCTTTTCCGCCATGCGGTTGACCGCTTCCGCAAGCGCCCGGGCGGGCATACCTCGCGGGGCGCCGACGTGCAGCGACAGCACGGCCAGGAGGACCTGGTGCTCCTGGGTGAGTGGCGGTAGTTCCGTCATAGCCCGAATTCCTCTTTGAGCTTCGCGCGTTTCACCCTGTAGGTCTCTTCGTCGATGACCTTCAGGCGTAGATCGTTGGTCAAGTCGGCTTGCCGCTCCTGGAACTTCGCGCGCAGCGCAGCGGCCGCATTGCGGTCGCCGGTGCGCATGGCGGTTTCCATTTCGCGCTCTGCTTTCGCCGTCCCCTGCGAGGCCTGCGCAGCGACGATCTCGAGGAGGTAGCCGTGGGACTTGAGCGGCATGGCCAGCTTGCCGGCATCCCGCAACTCGCACATCGACTGCAGCGCGTTAATCCACAAGACCGTCGGCGCCGCGTACTCCTCGCCGCGGCGCAGAACGAACTGGCCAGAGATCTGCGGGACGATCGCTGACAACAGGCGCTCGGCACGGTCATTCGAGAGCGCGCGCTTCGCGGGGCGGAACATGCCGATGTAGTGGGCCATGAGCCGGCCCAGCTCACCCGAGAGCGATAGCGCCTGGTAGAGGGCGCCGCGTCCCGCTGCAAGCTCGATCGCGGCGGCGAGTTCGAACTGGCTCTGGCAGTTTGGGCAGGCGAGCTTCATGCGGGCAGCTCGTCCCACGTGCGGCCATCGAGCAAGCGGCCAGTGGCCTTCTTGCTCTCGCCGCCCCATTGCTTGAAGAAGAACGGGACACGGAACCCAATGCACTGCTCGCGCAGGGAGCGAACCCACTCTGGATGCATCGGGCGCGCGCCGCGACCGCTTTCACCGCCGCAGATAACCCAGTCGACGCCGAGCGTCATACCCATCACGGCTGCGGCCTGATCACGGTTCAGCGCTGCGGGAGAACTCATGGCCTCCCGGATCGCGTCCCGAACCAGTAGCTTGCATCCGCAGGCACAAAAGCGATTGAGTTCGATAGCCCCAAGCATCGGCTCGATCGACACAAACCTGCGCGCGGCCTTGGTTCGAAACAGCCAGGGCACGCGCTCGTCATAAGTGCCCTGATCTTCGGCACTGACTCCCAGGTGCACGTTCGGCAACGGCCAATCGCGGCCCGCTGCGAAGGCGCTGTTGACGTAGTCGTGCATTCGCTTGGCGCGCTTGGTCAGCACCTGAAACGTGTGCTGCGACGCCGCGGCCATCGTCGCGAAAACCTCGCTGATCCACTCGTCCGGCACCGCCTCATGGAACAGGTCGCCGTGCGCGCAGACGAAGATCCGCCGCGGCCTCGCCCAGCGCAGCGGCTGAACCATCCACGCCTCATTGCGCCGTACCAGGCCATTCCAAACCGGGCCGGCTTTGGATGCAACCGTTAGGCCGGCGCGCGACGGGTGGTTGCGCATGCGAGTGCCTGCCAGCTTCATCGCATAACAGTGCTTGCAGCCGGCGCTGATGACGCTGCAACCGGTGATCGGGTTCCAGGTGGCATCGGTCCATTCGATTGATGAGTGCTCAGCCACGAGCCCTCCCTTCCAACTTTTCCTTTGCGTCGACCAACGCGATGTCGAGCAGCTGCGGAAGCCGCTGCTCTTCTGTCCGCGCCCAAGGTTTCGTAATCCACTGTTCCGGCAGAGCGGTCTGGCTGGCTTTGGAAACCGCCTTGCCGTTGACCAAGACTTCAACCGTTACCCGAACCTGCAGAAGACTCATGACGGGTTCTCCAGCTTCGCGCGGTCGATGGAACCGATCAGCCCGAGCGCTTCGCTGTAGGCCGCGTCACGGTTGCGCGCGCCCTCTTTGTCGCGTGCGTACTGGCGGTCGTTGCGGTATTCGGTGCGCTGGGACGGGCCGAGTTCCACGACCTTTTCCGCCTCGTCCCTGAGCGTCTTCAGCACCCAGTCGATGGCCGATTGCTCGGAGCCGCGCCCGCTCTTGCGAGCGCCACGGTACATGCCCTGCACCCGTCCCCGAAGGTGCGGTCGCAGCTCGATCAGGCGCCGGAGCGCCGGAGGGATCGGCGCCAGCGGCGTGGCAGTGGATGCGGTAGCGGTCATGGCGTCAGACCTCCCGCACCAGCTGCGCGCTGATCTTGTCGAAACCAAGCTCGACGGCCTGGTTCAATGCCCGCACGAGCGCGTTGTTGACGTTCAGCGGGTAGCTGTGGTCCTCCGGGATGTTGCTGCCCTGCCGCGACAACAACAGGCGCTGCCGAAGGGCCTGCAGTGCATCCTTCTCGAAAAGCTTCTCGATGGCGTCTTTCCCGAGCACGCGAACGAGCTTGTGCTCGACGTAGCCGGCCAGGTCATCACCGAGTGGTCGAAGCGTCGCCACTTCGCAGCGCCGGATGAACTCGCGGATCTTCGAGTTCTTGCGCTCGTCCAGGATCAACTTCAGCTCGGGCTGGCCGATCAGGATGATGCCGAGCAGCTTGCGGAAGCCGTCCTCCAGCTCCCAGAAGCGCTTGAGGTAGCGGAGCATGTCCATCGACAGGTCGTGCGCTTCTTCGATCAGCAGCACGTGCGTATTGCCTGCGGCTGCGCTCTCCGCCAGCACACGCTCGACCTGCCGTGCCAAGCCCTCAAGATCAGATTTCGGGGTTTCCGAGCTGACGTCTGCGAGGACCGCCTGGCAGACGTGATTGGCGGTCAGCTTCCGCTTGTCCGTGCACTTCACCTTGATGACGGTGATTCGCTCTTCGCTGCGCGCCAGGCGCTCGATCAGGTTGCGTTTCAGTGTCGACTTTCCGGCGCCGCTCTCGCCGATCACCGCGAGCAGCCCGTTGTGTTTGGCCGCGTAGTACATCGCCTCGCCCACGAAGCGCATGTCGCGGCTGATGAAGACGTCCCGGCCGCAGGTGATGTCGTTGTTGCCGAACGGGTTCTGGTGCAGGTTGAAATGACGGCGAGCGGCCTCTGAAAGCATTTCGGACTCCGGGACGGTTTGGCTGAAGGTTGGTGCAGCTTTCTCGCGGCTCGCCGGCCGGCTTTCTTCCGGGGGACGGGAGTCCGAGGTGGCGACCTCGGGCTCCCAGAGTCCATCGACGCTCTGCCCGGTTGCGGCGACGGCACGCTCGATTCTTTTTCTGATCTCCTCCGTGTCGTAGCCGACTGGCCAGATGCCGTGGTTGCACAGGTAGTGCAGCGTGGTGCGGCTGATCCGATTGCCGAGCCGGCCGTGTTTGATATCGGCCAGCTCGGCCGCGAGATGGGCTGTCGAGATCCGGCCGCGCCGCATGGCGCTCTTGAGCCCGATGGCCGGGTTCATGGCGTGGTCGGGGTTTCTCATGGGACGGCCTCGAAGCAGGTAAACGCCTTCGTTCCGCGGATACGGCCATCATTGGCGAGCGCGAGCAGCGCGTTGCTGACAGTCGCCGGGTAAGGACC
Organism: Rhodanobacteraceae bacterium; assembly: GCA_031425695.1. Lineage (GTDB taxonomy): Bacteria > Pseudomonadota > Gammaproteobacteria > Xanthomonadales > SZUA-5 > JANPJV01. The sequence goes on from JANPJV010000314.1 coordinate 16,317, forward strand.
GGCCGTCTGCACGAACGCCTGGAACACTTCCGCGTCGGTCGCTTGCTTGCCCGGCCGGTTTGCAATGAACGCGTGAATTCGAGACTTGAGCGGCGCCTTCTTGGTCATGACTGCGCCTCCCATTGGAGGCGTGTCTGCACGCGCTCCAGCATGTAGCTGCGCAGGGGCTCGTTCAGCTCATCGTTGGCGCGCTGCGCGATCAGTGCCTGTTTGACCAAGGCGGCCTGATCGACCAGCGTGTAAACGGAATCCCAATGCGCACCGGCGTCGTCACCGTTGCGAAGGAAATTCACCCCCTGGGCTGCCCACAGCGCGGCCAGGTCGAGCAGCTCGAACAGTTTCAGTTCGAGGTCGCAGCGCCCATCGAGCACATCGTCTTGGGCGCTCATGACGGCATCATCCCGGCCCGCCTGGAGGCTTCCTGGTGCGCCGTCTCTTCAGCGCACCGCAGGTAGGCGCGCATCAGCGACACGCGCTTGTTGAAATCGCGCAAATTCACCTGGATGCCATCCGAACCCGCGCGCAGGAACTCGTCCACCGCATCGAAAGCGGCGACGGTTACAGGGTTGTCGAGCACATCTTCATCAAACCGCCTCACGGCGGGTGCAGCAGTCTTGTCGGGCATGGTTGGCTACCGGACTAGGGCCAGACGCGGGCGCTCCTCCTGAGCAGGCTGCGAGAGGCGGTTGACGATCTCCCCGAGATCCGTCTCGGGGACTCCTTGTGGGTACCACTCGGCAACGAGCTCGCGCTCGGGGCTCGATATCGGCCGGCCAAGCCACTCGCGCAGCGCGCGCAGGGCCTCGACCAGGGAAAGGGGTTTCAGCTCGACCTGCACGGGGTTCGGTACGTGCAGATCCGTGCCGCGGCGAGCGATGTGTTGGGGCGCGGCTGCGGCCTTGGCGGCGATGTCCTTCCAGACGTCGAAGCGCCCCTCGTGCGCGGGTACGCCCTTCGCGCGCAGCTTCTCGACTTCACCGGAATCGGCGGTGCCGTAGGCCAGCTGGTTCTGCGCTTTGCGCGCCTTGTCGGCGCCGGTGTCGGGCTTTGCGGCGTAGGCCTCGCCGATGATCGGGGCGAGCACTGAAAACCCAGCTGCGTTCGTTTCTTGCGGTTCGCAGACGTGAAACCGCGTCTTGCCTTCCGCGTCTTCGCGCACGATGCAGATCGCTGGCGCGCGGTAGGCATTCACCACAACCTGCAGTACTTCGCCGACGCGGATATCTGGAACGTGGTCGACGCCGTAGGTACGGCCCTGCCATTGCACGGTCAGATCACCGCGCACCGTGCGCGGCTCCGGCTTGCTGGTCAGCAGCTCGCGGCAGATCTGCTCGTCCGGGCGGTTGCGCAGTTGGCTCGCCTGCACCGTCTGCCAAAGGCCATAGCGGGTGTGGCCGTGCCGGGAGTGGATTGCGCAAGCGTTCTGCGCGATCAGCCAGTCGTCGAGCCGTTCGTTGAGTTGCTCGACCGTCGGTACGCGCGTGAAGGCGAGCCGCGATTCGAAGCGGGTCTCGACGATGTTGTTGCCGTTCTCGACCTGACCCTTCGCGCGGCTATTCCCCTGGGTGTGCGCCCAATGGCGCACCTGGAGCGCGGTGAGCAGCTCCTGGATGCCGTGCGAAGTGTTGGCCGAGCCCTTGTCCCAGATCAGGCAATAGGGAACGCCGCGCATGATGTGTGCGGCATTCGTCGGCAGCATCGCCGACATCAGGAACTGGAACAGAACCGCCTGGTTCTCGCCCAGCGCTTCGAAGTAGCGCGCGTAGATGGACCCGCTGTAGTGGTCCGTCTGAACGTAACGCCACACGCGCAGCGGCGTCATCTTTGCCACGTAGTCCGGCTTGTTCTTGTAGAACTGGCGCTCGTCCAGCACCCGAACGCCGTCGCGCTGCGAGTAGTAGACGATGCAGATCGAGGGGTCGACCTGCCAGACGTGGTTGGGGTGCAGCGATTGCAGCTGGGTGTGCGGGCGCGGTGCGCCGACCTGCTTTCGGTGCAGGTCGTATTGGGTGAAAAGCCGCAGGGCCGTCGCGCCTGAGATCCGCGTTGTGAGCCAGCCGTTAGAGAGCGCCATGTCGATCGCGTCGTCGACGCTGCCGAGCCACTTGCCGTTGACGCGCCGGCACCCGGCTCCGGACCACAGGGTGGAAAGCGTCAGCAGCTCGTCGTAGCTGATCTTGCTGTCACCTTTGTCGCTGCGCAGCTTGCGTTCCTTCGCGGCTCCGATCTCTCGCAGGCGCCGGTAGAACGTTGGCGCCGAGCAGCCAAGCCAGTGCGTGGCTTCCGCCACGATGCCGTCTTTCTCGCCGTGGCCCGCATTGCGCAGGCGCTCGGCGAATCCGCGCAGCATGTCCAGCTCGGCGAGCCCGGCGCGCATCGGTTACTCCCCGATCAACGCGGTCAATTCACGGAGGCGCTCCGCAAGCGGCTTGACCAGGCCGGTGATGGTCTCCTCGATCTCGGCCGGAACCGGTGCATTGGCTTGGTCGTAAACAGCCCGCGTGGCGCGCACGGCGCGGCCAAACTTGGCCAGCACACTCGCGAGCTCGACGCCGGCTTTGGCCGCGTCCTGCAGGATCTCGTCCGCTTTCTCGTCCGTGCCAGAGCGGCCCCAGTAGCGCAGGCGCTTGTCGAGATCGTTGATCTTCTGATCTTTGCCCTGGACGATCTCGTCGCGTGCCTTGCCGACCTCGCGCAGCTTTGAGACCTCGGTCCGCAGCTCCTTGGTGGACATGCGGTCGATGTCGCTCTGGGTGAACCCAGGCACTTCGCCGGCCGCGATTTCCTCGAGCGTCTCGTCGTCGAGGACGGCCAGCTCCAGCAGCTTCGAACTGACGTGCTGGCCGGCCAGCAGCCGTTTGCCGTCGCTGCCCGACAGCTTCCGCGCAGCGGCCATGCACTTCTGTGCGAACCGCGGCGACACATTGAGGCTGTCGAGCACTTCCAGGAAGGTTCCCGGTGGCTCGTGTCCTTTCAGCAACTCGAACACGCGCCCGAGCTGCAGCATGCGCATGCCGGTTTCGACCACCAGGGTCTGGGCTGCGCGGAACAGCGTGTCGCGGTCATACGGGCCAGTCAGGCCGTAGCGTGCGTCGAACTCAGCCAGCGCCTGGCGCTGTGCCTCAACCTTCGCAGCGTCGTCGAGAATGGTCTGCGGTGACGACGTGGGCAGCGTGGGGCCGACAATCCCAGGTGCGGCGATTTCTTTTGCTGTGCGTGGCATACAACCTCAGGGCTCAGTAGGGTTGGCGGGAGTAGCGGTTCTCGATCTCCTCCACCTGCGCGCGCAGGCGGGCGAGACCGGTTTGATGGGAAATGGCGATCTGGACGAGCTTTGGGCCGAGCCGCCAGTTGCCGGATTCGAGGCGCTCGACGAAGCCCGCCGCGCGCAGGTTGCGGAGGTCGTTGTGGACCATCGGGGCCGACCACTTGCCGGACTTACAGATGGCGCCCTGCGTCAGGCCTTCGGCCTCGCGCCCGGCCAGCACCTGCAGGATCTGGGCGACGCGCTGCTGCGCGTCGTTGGTGCGGTAGGAGTCGGCCTCGCTCATCGGAAGGTCCCGCCCCCGCACAGCGTGGCCGCGTCGGCGTAGTCCAGGCGCACTGGCCGGAACTCCTTCCAGGACGCAGCTGCCGGCGTGTAGCGGATGACGCTGGTGTAGAGCAACGGGCCGGCAAAGTCGCACACGGCAAAGGGGCTGAGCTCACCCCAGGGCGAGGGCGCGGTCGGCGGTCCGCCCAGTTCAGCACCGGCGCGCGACAGCGGGATCGGCACGCCATAGATCAAAGGCGTTTCTGCCGAGACTCCGGCGCTGCCGAAGGTGCACAGGGCGACCACAGCGGCTTCGCCTCCGGACTTGGTGATGCGCAGGCTGCAGCGATCACCTTCTGCTGTCTGCCACGCGCCCGACCAGAGCGAGGTGAGCGGCACATCCTTTGCGGCGACGGGCGAGGCGCAGGCAAACGTGAGGCACAGCATTGCGACGAACGCCACAGCGTGGCGAAGCGACCTATTCATGGACGGGCTCCAGGGGAAGTTCAGGGGTGGCGTAGCGCTCGACTTCGCAGCGTTCCGCCGCGAGGCGTTCGAGGGCAACGGTGATGGCGGCGTGGGTGTCGGCGGCGGCGGCACGGCCGTCGTAGAACTGCAGGAGCGCACCCACAGCCGCGGTGCACGCTTCCTGCAAGGCATGGATGTCGCTGGGACGCGCGCGGCGCCCTGACGGCAGATCGACCAGCAACTGGTGCGCGCTGGCTGCGATGTAACGGGTGACGTAGGTGCAGCCACAGGCGTGCTCGTAAGGCCGAATCATTCGGGCCGGGATCGAGCCCTCGTTGATCCACTTGTAAATGACCCAGTGGCTGGGCAAGCCCATCAGGTCGGCGATGCGTTCAACGCTGAGGTTCCGGGTGTCCAGCGCGAACTTGAGGCACAGCTCCATCGCGGCTGGCAAAGAGTTCGCGCGCTCGGCTTTCCAATTTCGGCGCAGCTTTGGAGCGGCCTTTTTCTTGGCCTCTCCAATCGCGGCTGGTTTCTGCCCTTGCGAACTAAGTTCGCCAGGGCCGAAACTCTCGCCACCTTTGAGCGGGCGAGACGTCATGCCGAAAACTGCCGACGATTCATCTGACCGGAAAAAAGCTTCTGGGCAAGCGTCTCGCGTTCGACGCCCCGCCAGCCATGAATCCTTGCCAGCGCGCGGCAGTCAGCAAACGACGATAGAAGACCTCGATCTGGAGTCCGCCTCGATCCAGCGCGTGCTCTTCGCGCTGGTTCCGCAGCTTGTTTGGAACCTGCCGCCACTCCAGCGCGAGCGGGCAATGAACTCATTGAACGTGTACGCGAAACAGGCTGCGCTGGGCGAGCAACAGGCTCGGACCTATTACCTAGAGAAAGGCCTTTACGAACACTTGCGGGATCTCGCGCCATGACTCAGCGCACCGCCCTGATGCGCGAGCCAGTGCCGGGTCTGCGATGGCGCCAGCCGTGCGCCAGATCCCGCAGCAGCGCGAAAGCCAAGATCGGCATACCGAGGAAGATCGCCATCAGCGTGATGGAGATCAGGTACGCGCACAGTGCGCGGAGGCCGGCGTACACGCAAACCTCGACGGTCTGCGCTTCGATGATCAGCAGGACGATGGGCAGGGCCAGAACGGCCACGCCGACGCTGACGAGGATTGCCATCAGCGCCAGGAAGAAGGATTTCAGGGTCAGTTGGTACACGGGTGTTGCTCCGGTTGGGGGAGGGTCAGGCGGCTTTCGCCGCAAGGCGGGCTTCGAGGGCTTTCACGCGAGCGGAAAGCTCTGCAACGTTCAGTGGGCGCTTGCGGCGCCGGGCTTCTGGGCCGTGCCAATGCGGCCAGATTTCAGCCAGGCTGAGCCCGAGGAGAGTGGCGATCTTTTCCTCGATCTGACGGCTCCGACCCACGCTATGGATGACCGCACTCACCGTCTGGCGGTGTGCGACTTGGCACATTCGTGCGACATCGGCCTGGGTCAGACCGGCGCGTTCCAGCGCGTACTTAATGTCTATCGGGCTCATAGGCGTCTATGTTGGCGTGTGACACTGCAATGCGCTTTCGCAATGTGCCAAAGCATACGCCGTCGATGGCGCGTGGTGTCAAGGTGTTTGTATGCACCCCGCTGACATTGCGGCCGCGCTAAAGAGGAAGAAGGTCACTCAGGCCGAGGTTGCGGCGGCCTGCGGGGTGGTTCGCGGCGTCGCCAACGCAGTGGTACGGGGCGTTGGGCGGTCGAAGAAAGTCGAGGCCGAAATCTCGAACGTGACCGGCATACCACTCGAAGAGCTATGGCCGCAGTGGTATCCACCCGCCTCGGCCAAGGGCAATACCGTGTCTGTGCGAGGGGATCGCAACGTTACTGCTGGAGGCAAAATCGGCCATGTGGTTGATCCACAAACCAGAGACGCGTTCGCGCTATTCGTTTCGGGGCTAACACCCACCGAAGAGCGCTTGATCAGGCTCTATCGGGCGCTTGAGCCTGGGCAGCAAGAAGAAGTTGAACAGTTCATGCGGAAGAAACTCGCAGGCAACTAACCAACCTTGGAGTCGTTATGTCAGCCAAGTACAAGCCGTTTGACCACATCGTTCATCCGCAATTTGTGCCTGGCTGGGTCGGCATGGCTGGATTCGTAAGCGGCATCCTCGCCTTGATTGGTGCCCTCGGCGTGGTCGCTGGTGGCATCCTGATGCTGGTCGCCTTTTCTACCGATCCGGGCACGACGTTCAGCCCGAAGCCGCCACCAGTCTTGTCGGCGATGGGCGCCACCTATCTCATCGGCATGTCGCTTTCGATCTTCGCGCTGGCGTCGATCGTTGACAACCTCGCCGCATGCCGACTGCACCTGCTGGAGCTGGTCACATTGAAGGCTGTGGAGCAGGGAGTGCCACCGAATGTCGAGCCCGATGTGCAGACCTACGTGGGTCCGAGCACTGGTGCATAGAGGGGTGCGCCGCCCGGCACAGCTTTGCCACATCGAAACCCCCGTGGCCGGGCCTCTTGCGAGATCGATGCTTCCGGGCGGCGCAGGGTCATTCTCAGCCCGTGAGACTGACCCTGTCTATCAGTGAACAGCGCGAGCTGGCGTAGGAAATTTCCGACAACCCAACCCGAGGAACTCCATGAACATCGACGTCATTGGAAACGGCAACAACACCGCTGGACGCGACCTGACGATCGTCCACATCACCCGCGACAATCTCAAGCTCTCCTGGGAAGCCCGCGTCACCGAGCACCTGCGCCCGCTCCAAATGCCGATGCTGCTGTCGCTCCTCGGCCTTGTGTCCTGGGGCGCGGCCATGATGGGCGCGAACTACCTTGCAACCTACTACCGGGTGATGCCGCTTTTCGAGGATGCCGCTGTCGCCATCTATGGCATTGCCGGGTTCGGCTTTACCGCGTTTGCGATGTACACGCGGCGCAGGGCGGAGAAGGCATGCAGTGATGCGGGCGGCATCGCGCCAGGTGGGACATTTGGCGCCTCGGCGACATAACGTCAGGTTCAACCAACACCTACAGGGGGTGTCATGCGACAGATCACAGCTAGCGTAGTGAACATCGATGCCCATCCGCACGAGCCAGGCACCTATGGGTCCCTGATGAAGCAGCTCGTTGGCAGGAAGGTAGCTTATCGCGCGGAACGCTCGATGGTCGTGCGAGGCTTCGATGGCGATGGTCAGATACGCGGCGGAACTATTGTCACGTTCACCGACTTCGACCCAGACGCGCCCTGGTTCGACCCTGAGCTGCTAGACACTGCGGACGTCCGCGCGACCGAGGCCGCAAGAGCGGCGGTTCAGAAGATCAAGCCTTCCATGCAGGTTTTTCGCGCTGCGCTTGCCGAGATGAACGGCAGCATTCACTGCCTCGTAGTCGAGACCAAGAATGAAGAGGGTGAATCGCTTTCGATCTCGCTCGTAGCTGAAGCGCTACGAAAGCTTGCCCTTGGCGTTTTGGGAGATGCCCCCAAAATGACCGTGAGCTTTTCTGTCCTGTCCAGCAACGACGAGGTGGAAAGACTGCTTTCAAAGCCGAACATTCAGCGCCTGCACGTCATTGTCTCGATGCCGAACATCGATGATGGGGAGGCCGAGGACAATGCTGTTCAGGAGGAATTGGAAAGGCTTGGCGCGACAAAAGAGGAACGAATCTTGACCGCCCCCGTCGCAAAGACCGGCGGCATCAAACCAGACGAAGAGTTGAAGAGGCTCGCGCGAGTTGCTTCGCGGCATGGCCGAGTAGAGGTCACCCACGGTTCACGCGGCAAGACGAGAATTGAATCGACGTCCGACAAGCCTATTGTCGAGACGGCCAAGCCACATGATAAGGAGCCCTACTCCAGCGCCTTTAAGGGCTTGATCAAGCAGTTCATCACTAGGCTCGCGATAGGAAAGAAGTTGGATAGCCAATGAGCGACAACGGCACCATTGACGTACTCAAGGTTGTTTGGGATATCTCTGGCGGGTGGCGGCGTATCTCACGCGCTTGGTACACCTGGGCGGCCCTGCTGATCAGCGTTCTCTGTTGGTCTCTCTGGTGGGACGCTGCCTGGTGGGATCTGTCGCTAGAGATCATCCCTGGAATGCTCGGTTTTTCGCTTGCCGGGTTTGCAATGATGTTGGCGTTTGGAGACGACCGATTCCGTGCCGTCCTTTCAAGGGCAATGGTGGTGACAGGCGGGGAAGGTACGTCCAAACATTCGGCCTTCATGGGATACGCAAGCATCTTTGTGCACTACTTGGTGGCACAGGTCCTCGGTCTCTTGCTTGCGATAATCGCCAAGGCCGAGCTGGGAATTCTCCCGCTCGTTGGTGGTACCGGGATATTTCGTTTCGCCATCGGCATTTGTCACTTCGTCGGTTTCTTCTTCGTCGTGTATTCGATTCTCATGGCCCTCGCAGCAACCCTCGCGGTTTTTCGCATGGCGCGAACCGCCGACAAAATCCAGCGGCTCCCGCCGCCCAAGCCTGATGCTGTGTCGCCAGAGGGCGAAATGTCCCATCCCGCTTCAGGACCTGTTGTCCCCGCGTCAGCTGCATTAACCCCGCCTGTCACCCGCGCATAGTCCCAGAGTCGCCTGGGAATTGCCTTCTCCCCTGGTTGCCATACTCGACTATGGCCGGGGGCGACCAAGCATGAGCGACATTGATATCGAGGGCAGCAGTAACGCAACTTCTGGGCGCGACCTGGTCGTGGTGGTGATCCATCTGCACTTGAACATCGGCAGCGTCCAGCAGCTGGTGATGACGAATGCTCCGGCGCCGGAGCCCAAGAAAGCCGAGCCCCCGAAATAGTCTCTTTGACTCACGTCACAAGACCCTAGACAGCCCTCGCTCCTAACCTGCACCCGTCAATAGATCGTGACGGGGAAGGGTGATGGAAACGGAGCGCACCACGGGGCCGGTCGAAGGGCCTATTCCGATGTCGCCGACAGAGGCGACGATCCACGAATTCGCTACCGGCTGGCCGGTGCTCGTGCTGTTTCTGCTGTGCCTGATCGTGGTCTGGTGGATCGCGCCGGAGCGCGCGGCCATTGCGATCTGGATCCTCTGCCGCCTGGCGCTCGGCGCGTTTGCCGGGAACCTTTTCGGCGGCCTTCTTATCCCGATTGGTGACCCGCAGCAGCTTACCGGCCTCGCGCGCGGCAACGCGATCAACGCGCGAGCGGTCTGCATCGGCTTCGGCATGCTGGCCGCAGGCTGGACTCTGTGAAGCTGCTAGGTCTCCTGGCGCTCTGCACGCTGCTGTTTCGGCTCAGCATCGATCACTGGCCGCGGCTGCGCGACTGGTCTCTCCGCGAGGAGAGCGACGAGATTCTGAACATCGCCTACTGGTGCGACTTCGCCGTGGTGCTGATCCTGGCGATGATGGTGATCGCGAGCAGTCCCGCCGAGGCCGCCCCAGGTGCGGGCGCGACGCCTCACATTCCCGTGCGCGCGGACGGCTATTCCAAGCTGCTCGAGCGGGAAGCGGTCGGGCGCTTCGGCCTCAATGCGCCGGTCGCGTTGCTGGCGGCGCAGCTCCATCAGGAGTCGGGCTGGCGCACTGATGCGCAGTCGCCATACGCGCAAGGCCTCGCGCAGTTCACGCCAGCGACCGCGAAATGGATTCCCGAGGTGTGTGCTGACTTGGGTACACCTAACGTCTGGGACGCGCGCTGGTCGATCCGTGCGCAAGCCTGCTACATGCGGCACCTGCATGCACAGGTGGCCGACGCGGCGACGCCGTGCGACCGCTGGGCGATGGCGCTCTCCGCGTACAACGGTGGCTTGGGGTGGCTCAATCGAGACCGGAAACTGGCGTCGGCTAACGGGGCTGATCGTGCCGTGTGGTTCTCGAATGTCGAGCTTCACTCCAAGCGCGCGGCGTGGGCCATCGCAGAGAACCGCGGTTATCCACGCCGCATCTTGACCACCCTCGAACCCACCTATCTGGCGGCCGGGTGGCCGGGGAGTCGCACGTGCCCGGCTCTGTGAACCGTCGCTGGGAATTTCGGCACGAAGGCAACGGCAAGGGCGGACAGAGCCCTGCCGGGGTGAACCCCTGGAGGCCAATCGTCTCCGCGCCTCGCGACGGTAGCGCTATCGAGGTCAAGGCCGGCATGACGCATCCGAGGGGATTTCTCGTGCGTTGGAACGAAGGCGCCTTCCGCGGCTACCGCGACGACAAGCCCTACCGCAACGCGTCGGAATGGCGCGAAGCGGCTCACCTTGGCCCTCGGAGGTTGGCGTGATCGGATCTCGATTGATTTCTGCAGGTGGCGCAAAACTGACCGCATGGCTTCTGGTCGCCTGCGTCGTGCTGCTTGTGCTGTTGGGCGTCTCGGCCTGGTTGCACTGGGTGCAGATCGAGAGCAAGTCGGCCGCAGTCTCCGATCTCAGCGGGCAGCTCGCCGCGGCGAAAGCAAAGGGCGACGCGGATCTCCAGGCGTGCACCGACACGAGCCAGCGCAACGCCAGCAACGTTCTGCTGCTGGCCGAGAAATTGACCGCCTGCCGCGGCAAGAACCAAGACATGAACGGCGCGCTCGCGCTCGCCAACCGCAAGCGCTCGCGCGCCCAGGCGGAGGCCGAGGGCGAGCGTGCAATGCGGGCCGAAATCATCCGAGGGATCTATGAAACGAATGCCGATTGCCGTGCGTGGGCTGCTGGTGCTGTGTGCCGCGCTCGCTCTGACGAGCTGCTCAACGGAGCAAAAGCGCCCCCCGCTAAGTGAGCCGCAGTTTGTCGAGGTTCCCGGACCGACGCGGTTCGTTGCGGTCCCGGAAAACCTGACGGCACCGACGCCGGCGCCGAACGTGCCGATGCCGCTGTGCGTCGATGCGGAAGGCTTCCCGGTGCTCTGCAACCGGCAGCTGGATGAGCTGCGCGAGTCCTACGCCTTCGTGCTGAAGATGTGCAACGACGACAAGGCCGCAATCGCCACGCTACCGCTGAAACCCGAGGACGGAAGTGGACAGGATTGACCGCGCCGAGCAGCTCGAACAGATCGCACGCGACGCCGGCATTGCCGGCGTCCGCGCAGCTGCGGCTGCTCAACAGGTGCCAAGCGGGCGCACGCACTGCGACCGCTGCGACGAGACCATTCCGGTGATGCGCCTGGTGTTCGTGCCCGCGGCCCGGCATTGCGCTTTCTGTGCGTCGCGGTTGGGCGTGTCGTGAGCCAGCTCACCCAGTCCGCCCGCCTCGACCGCGGCCTCTACCAAGGTGCGAGTTGGGATCTTTGCCTGCGCGTGTACAACGCCGCGGCGCCGTTGGGCGACGGCTTGCCGCGCAGTGCGGTCGGCCTGGTCGTCAAGTGCCAGATCCGCGCGGAAGAACGCGAAGACGCGACGCTGCTCGCGAGCATGAGCACCAGCGACGGCCGAATAACGACTGACGCCGACGGCTACGTTCGCATCCGACTGCCGGCAAGCGTTACCGCGACCATGCCGTTCTTGGGTCGGCCTCGGACCTGGTTCTACGACGTGCGCATTGCCGAGGCAGGCGACACTGAGCCCGTTCGCTATTGGCTCCACGGCGCGGTCAACGCGCAACCGCGGGTGACCTCATGAGCGGAATTGAAGTCCAGGTCGTTGACCAGGTGGTTCAGGTCTACGAGGGCATGGGTCCCGACGGTCCGCCAGGCCAGGGGTTGCCATCGGGCGGCACAACCGGGCAGCAGCCGCGCAAGGCCTCGAACATGGACTACGACGTCGAGTGGGTTGATCCGCCTGCCGGATCGGGCGACGTGGTGGGGCCAGCAGTCTCGGTCGATGACCGTCTCGCAGGCTTCAACGGCACGACTGGGAAGCTGCTCCGGCAAGGCACGAAAACGCTTGCCCAGGTGGCCACCCATCTGGACAGCACGGCGAATCCGCACGGAACCACGGCGGTACAGGTCGGGGCGGATCCAACGGGTACCGCGGCGGCGGCGGTAGCTGCACATGCTGGCGCGGCCGATCCACATGCTGACCGCGCGTTTGCCACCGCTGCGGTTGCGGCGCATGCGGGCGCAGTGGATCCACACGCCGACCGTGCTTTTGCCACAGCTGCCGTTGCCGCACATGCGGCAGCAGCTGGTGCGCATGAGATGGCGGGCGTAAACGGTTTGGCCGCGGCGCTCGCGCTACTGGCGCCGCTGCTTTCTCCAGCGTTGACGGGCAATCCGACGGCGCCAACGCAGTCGGCCGGCAACTCCAGTACGCGGCTCGCAACGACGGCTTTTGTGGCGCAGGCGCTTGCAGACTTGATCGGCAGCGTGCCTGGCACGCTGGACACGTTGGACGAGCTCGCCGCGGCGCTCGGTGATGACCCGAACTTTGCAGCAACGATTGCGGCGTCTATCGCGACCAAGCTGGCCAAAGCATCCAATCTCAGCGATCTGACTGACGCCGCGGCGGCGCTCACCAACCTCGGGGGCAGCACGCTCGGGAAAGCCATTTTCGCGGTTGCCAGCGCAGCCGCAGCTCGCACGCTCCTGCAGCTTGGTGGAGCTGCGCTGCTTGCGGTTGGCACCACAGCCGGGACTGTCGCGGCGGGCGACGATGCGCGCATCACAGGCGCGGTGCCGAGCACGCGCACGGTTGCAGGCGCAGGCCTGGTAACTGGGGGCGGCGACCTCTCGGCCAATCGCACCCTCACGGTTGGAGCCGCGTCGGCCGCAGATGTCAACACCGGCACGAGTGCTGCGGTGGCAATGACTCCGGCGAGCTACAAGGATTCCACTCCGTTCTACGTCGATGTCGCGGCCGACAAGACCCTCCAAATCGCGGATGCGAACGTCAACCAGCGCGTGAACAGCGCGAGCGCCATCGTGCTGACTCTGGCGCTGAACGCGACCGTCGCTTACCCGGCGCGATGCGTTTTCCCCGGGAAACGATCGGGCGCGGGCACTGTGACCATCGACGCCGTCGCGGGGGTCACGCTCAACGGTGTGAACGGCGGAAGCTGCACCGTCAACACGCGCTATCAGGGCTTCCTGATCGAGAACGTGGGTGTGGATGCGTTCGAGATCTCCGGCGACGTGAGTGCGGTCGCATGACGGTCGTTCGGATTCCGCGGTATCGGACGGCGCGGCGTTCTGCTGCGGTCGCGTTCACGGGGGCGCTGGACAGCTACACCACCAGCCTTTGGTTCGTGTATTCGACGCGCCTGCTGCTCTCTGCATATTTCGGCAATCCGCTGCTGCGCGTCCGCCGCTCATCCGATGACGCGGAATTGAATATCGGGCACGCCAGCAATGGAGCGCTAGACACCGCAGCCCTGCTCGCATTCGCCGGAGCAGGCTCCGCGTACGTAAAGACCTTCTACGACCAGAATGGCTCGCGCAATGTCACGATTGGCACGAACGGCGCGCAGCCGCGGATCGTTAATTCGGGTGCAGTCGAGTTGATCGCAACCGGCATTCCCGGTGTGAAGTTTGACGGCTCGGACGATGGCTGGATGCAGACCGATCAGCCCAGCACAGCGACCGTTATCGCGACCATCAAGACATCCGACAGCGTCGGGACAATGCTGCATGCGGGTCCGCCGTACTACAGCTATGCCGGGCTATGGAATAGCGGCGACGGCAGCGGAACTTCAGATTCGACCATATCGGTGCAGGCAGTAAATGGCACGGCGGTAGCTAACACCCGCGCGGCGTTGCATACCGTCGTCGCAACTGGTGTCCCGGTTCTTTACTACCTCGAAGTAAACACCGGTGGATGGACCGAGATTGGCTTCGGAGCCTATTCCGGCGCGTACAACGTCGACGGGACTGTGCGGGATTTCATTGTCTATTCGGCCGACATGAGCGCGAGCCAGGCCGGCATTGAAGCTGCGATCAACAACGGTGGGTGGATTTACTGATGAATCCCGCACGCGAAATAAATGGCGTGATCGTTGCCTACCCGTATCTGCTCCGGCCCGATGCGAAGCAGGCGCATCCCGAAGTCAGTCCGCTGCCTGGCACGTGGGAACGGTGCTCGATCGATCAGCTCGTGGCGCTTGAGTGCGTCGACGTGCAGATGGTTGCGAGGCCGGCTCTGCGACCTGGTGATTCAGTTTCCGAAGGCGAGCCCGAGTTTGCCGCTGGCATTTGGCGCCAGACCTGGATTGTGATTCCGGCCGGGGCTCCGTCTGCGCCTCCGGCCGTCGAGAGCCACAAATGCCGAATCGAGCTGATCGTTCGCGGTGAGTGGCAGCGCGTGCTGGCGATCGTCGCCGCGATGCCCGAGCCGCACCGCGCAATCGCAACTGAGGCCCTCGGCGCGCCCTACTACAACCGCAACAGTCCAATGCTCGCCGCGCTTTCGCAGGGCATGGGCTGGAGCGCGGCCGATATCGACGAGCGCTTCGCCGCCGCTGCGGCCCGAATTGTTTAAGGACTGACATGTTTGGTAATCCTCCAGATTTCGGGCCGATCGTGATCGCGGTGCTCATGTTGGCGCAGCTGATCAACTGGGCCTTGTGCGCCTGGCTTTGGGCGCGCGTAACCGGCATGCCGACGCACGCGGACCTGCACGGGCTACGCGTGGACATCAGGGCGGCAACCAGCCAGGTGGGTGAGCTTGCGACGAAGCTCGCCGGGCTCGATGCCACGGCCGAGCAAACCCTCGAATCAGTTCGAGTCATCCAGAGTTATCTGATGGAGCGTGAGCGATGAGCTTCGATGCGCATCTACGCGAGCACCGGCGCCTGGTAATCCTTCGCTGTCTGGCCGAGATCGCCAGCGGCCAAGCGAACACGTCGGTCCTGTACGACGGCGCCAACTGCTATGGCGTCTCGTCGACTCGCGATGACATCCGCACCGATGTCGCCTGGCTTGCGGAGCAAGGCCTGGTGCGCACCGAGACGCTCGTCGGCGCACTGCTGCTGGTCACCATCACCGAGCGCGGGCAGGACATCGCTGAAGGCCGCGCGATCGCGCCAGGCGTGCGCCGGCCGAGCCCGCGCTGATGGGCCGCCGTAGCAAGGTCAAGGACGCCCCTGATTCGATCCGAAGTGAGATCGAGAAGATGCTGCGCGCGGACAAGTTCAGCCTTGAGGAAATGCGGGAGCTGCTTATCCAGCAATTCCCAGACTTGGCAGACAAAATCCCGACGCGCAGCTCGCTCGGCCGATATCGCCAGTCGATGGGCCAGATGCTGGGCCGCATGCGCGATATCGACGCCGCTGCGCGTGTGGTGGTCGCTGAGCTTGGCGAAAACCCGGACGAGCGCGCGGGTGCACTGCTCACGCAGACGATCACCGCCCTCGCCACCCACGCGGCGCTCAAGGCCGGCGAGAAGGAGGACGGCGCGTCCATCGGCGAGGTCAAGGAACTGGCTCGCGCGGCGAAGAACGTCATGGACGCGCGGCGCGTCGGGCTCAAGGAACGGCAGGAAATCCGCGAGGAAGCGCGCAAGCAATTGGTGCGCGAGCAGCAGGAGAAGCTCGGCGACCTGGTCAAGCGGGGCACGATCCCAGCCGAGGCGATCGCCATCATCCAGCGCGACGTCTACGGCTTGGTATGAACGAGCCGGCCGTCAAGCTGTACGCAAGCCAGCGCCGCTACGTGCAGGACCGCTCGCGGTTCAAGGCGTGCATGCAGGCGCGGCAAACCGGGAAGACGTTTGGCTCCACGCTGGAGATCGTCAACCAGGTGCTTGAGCAGGAGTCAGGCGGCGGCCGGCAGAGGTGGGTGATCCTTTCCCGCGGCGAGCGCCAAGCCAAAGAGGCGATGGGCGAAGGCATCAAGCGCCACTTCCATGCCTACGGCGCCGCATTCGATTCTCTCGAGGTTCCTTGGGAAGGAGCCAAGGAAGCGGCCCTTGAGGTGCGGCTGCCGAACGGCAGCTGCATCACGGGCGTCCCTGCCAATCCCGACACCGCTCGCGGCTTCACCGCGAATGTGCTGCTCGACGAGTTTGGTTTCCACGCAGATAGCAAGAAGATCTGGGCGGCACTGTTCCCGGTGATCTCCCGCCCCGATCTCAGCTTGCGCGTGATCAGTACGCCGAACGGCAAGGCCAACAAGTTTTACGAGCTGATCAGCCAGGCTAACGACGCCGACCTGCGCCGCGAAGGGCACATCCAAGCCGGGGTGTGGTCGCTGCACTTCTGCGACATCTATCGCGCCGTGCGCGAAGGTCTGCCGCGCAACATCGAAGAGCTGCGCCAGGGCCTCAACGACGCCGATATCTGGGCGCAGGAGTTCGAACTTCAGTGGCTGGACGAGGCCTCGGCTTGGCTCTCGTTCGAGCTGATCAACACCTGCGAGGCTGACTACGCCGGTGACCCGTCGCTCTACCAGGGCGGACCTGTGTATGTGGGCAACGACATCGCAGCGGTGCGGGACCTGTTCGTGCTCTATGTCGTCGAGGATGTCGGCGGCGAGCTCATCACGCGGGAGATCATCACCGCGCGTCGCAAGTCCTTTGCCGAGCAAGACGAGCTGCTCGACGGGGTCATGAATCGCTACGACGTGCGCGGGCTGTGGATGGACAAGACCGGCATGGGCATGAAGCCCGTCGAAGACGCCACTCGCCGGTACGGCGAGCACCGCGTCCACGGGGTGATGTTTACGCCTGCCAGCAAGCAGGAGCTGGCAACGAAGGGCAAGCAGGCGTTCGAGGATCGCCGCATCAAGATCCCGATGGGCGACCAGGCGCTACGCAGCGATCTCCACAAGCTCAAGCGCGAAGTCAGCGCGACCGGCATGCCGAGGTTTGTCGCCGAGCGGGATTCGACCGGACACGCCGACCGCGCCTGGGCGTGCTTCCTCGCGATCAGCGCGGCATCTGCTCCCTTTCTTGCGCCGGCCGGGGAGACCGTCGACCCGACGCCCGAGACGATGCGCCCGGTTCATGGCCGGCCAACCTCGGGCGGGATGTTCGGAAGGCTCAAGGATCGGTTGCTCGGCCGGACGCGTACGCGCCACCAGGAGCGCCCAGGCGGCGAGCCCGCGGCAACCCCATCAGAAAATTCGCAAAACGGCGGGGAGCCCATTCCGGAACGCTCCCGAGGGGAGGTTTGATGGGTATTTTCAGCGCAGTTGCCGGTTGGATGTTCGGGTCGGGCCGATTCGTAGAATCTGCGGGCGAAACGATCGACGCCGATGATGATCAGTGGCGCCGCCTGAGCGGCGACGCGAACCGCGACCTCGCGCCAATGACCCAGAGCCGGATGCAGAAGCTGGCGGCCCACCTCTGGGAACGCAACGGCCTGGCGAATCGGCTGATCGAGCTGCCGATCGCCTACATGCTCGGCAAGGGTTGCCGCGTCGTGGTCGAGGACGAGGAGTCGCAGAAGGCCCTCGACCGGCACTGGGCGGACGGGCTTAACAGTTGGAACCTGAAACTCCCGAAGCGAGCGCGTGAGCTCGCGATCTTCGGCGAGCAGTGCTGGATCGCATTTCGCAATCCGGTGAGCGGGTTCGTGCGCTTCGGCTATCTCGACCCGTCGCTGATCGACGACGTCATCACCGACCCCGACAACATCGAGCAGCCGATCGGCATTCGCACGGTTGCCGACAGCAAAGGCAACAAGAAGACGTACCGCACGTTGGTCAACGTGAGCGAAGCAGCGTTCGGTCGGGTCGCGCGGGCGATGCGCGCGCAGATGGTCGACGGCGACTGCCTTTTCTTCCGCGTGAATGATCTTTCCGCAGGGCGAAGAGGCCGGTCCGATCTGTTGCCCCTGATCGACTGGCTGGATGCCTACGACGAGTTCCTCTACGGCGAGCTGGACCGGGCCGACCACCTCCGCAACTACGTCTGGGACGTCACCCTCAAAGGCGCGGACGCGACAGCAGTGAGAACGCGCGCCAAGGAGATCCAGGCGCCGGCGCCGAACTCGGTCCGCGTCCACAACGACTCCGAGACCTGGGCGGCGGTGAGCCCGGCGCTTTCGGCCTACGAGGCGGCGGCCGGTTCGCGCCTTTTCCGCAATCACATCCTGGGTGCGCGCTCGATCCCGCCCACCTGGTTCGCTGACGGTGAGGACGCGAACAAGAGCAACAGCCAGGGCATGGCCGAACCGACCGAGCGCGTGCTCGAACAGCGCCAGGGCTATCTCGGGTACATCCTCGCCGAGACCATGCGCTACGTGCTGCGCTCGGGCTGGAGCGCGCTCGATCGCGAGGTCACTGAAGCCGAGCAGAAGATCCTGGACTCGGTGCGCGTCGACTGGCCGCCACTGACGGCGAAGGACACGACCAAGTACGCGTCGGCGTTCGCGCAGGTCGTAGCGGCCGGTGTCCAGGCGATCAACGAGGGGCTGTTCACGCGCGAAACCGTGACCGCGATGCTCGCCTCCCTGGCCGCGCAGCTGGGCGTTGAGGTCGACGTCGAGCACGAGCTCGAGGAAGCGCAGAAGCAGCAGTCCACGGGCGGCGGCGACCCGGCGCAGTTCGCGCCTGCCGTTATCGACGATCCCAAAGAGAACGCCCAGGCCGCGGCGGACGCCCGCGTTGAAGCCTGAACCACGGAGCCAGCCATGCCACGCAAGGCAAAAGAGTCGAGCGCGACGTTCAAGCGCACCAGGGACGGGTTCCGGATCGTGATGCGCGGTCAGCTCGCCAACGACTTCTTCCGGTGTCTGCTCAAGCACGCGGAGCCACCGCCAGGCGCTGCGCCCGCGGCACCAGTTGCGCCCGCAACGCCGGAATGACCGATGACGCCGCTGGAAGCTTATCGCGCGGAATTGCGCCGGCAGCTGGCGGCCCTGCCGCGCCTGCAGCGCAAGACGATCGAGAGCGTCGTCGCCGAGCTGCAGCTCGCACGTACCTCGATCCTCGCTGAGCTGGCGGCTGATCTGAGTGATTCGCGCCGGGCATCGCGCACGCGGATGCTGGCCGAGGTGGAGCGGCAACTCTCGGCCTGGTCGAGGGCCGCGGGCGAGATCGGCAGCGCCGCGGCGAGCACGAGCTGGACGGCGGGGATGGAATTGGTGCGTGCACCAATCGCTGCCGCAGGCCTCGGTGTATCGGTCGGGAACCGTATCAATCCTCGCGCGCTAGCCAGCGTGCAGCAGGTGTTGACGAACCTGATCTCCGATGCGAGCAGGAGCGCGATCGCGCGCATCAACAGCGTGATCACCCAGACGCTGATCGGCACCACGGCCCAGGCCGATGCGATCAGCCAGGTGTCGGCGATCCTTGATGCGCCGCGCAGACGGGCGCAGACGATCATCTTCACCGAGGTCGGCCGTGCTCACGCGATGGCATCCCACGCCGCGCTGGTCGAAGCGGCTGCCCAGATCCCAGGACTGCGCAAGCGCTGGGTTAAGAGCGGGAAGATCCACCCGCGCCGCGATCACGTCGCCGCGCACAACCAGGTGCAACTGGCCGCCGAGCCGTTCCTCGTCGCGGGCGAGCGGCTCATGCATCCGCGAGATCCGAACGGTAGTGCGAGCAACACAATCAACTGCGGCTGCATGTCGGTGCCGCTGGTCGACGGCTCGACGCTGGGCGCCAGCACCGTGCGCATCGACCGCCGCACCGGCGAGATGACGCTGGAACGCCGGCCAGGCCTGACGCCGGCCGAGGAAGCACTTGGAATCACTCTCGACCAGGTCGCGCAAGCGGGCCTGATCGTTGTCCGCGGGTAATTCAACAGGAGACGCAACGATGGATGGAACACGGGTTCGAAGTCTTTATCTGCAGGTGGCAGTCGCAATCGCGGCGCTCGGTTCCGAGCTGGGGATTGCGGGAATCACCGGAGAGGGGCCGCGATCATTGGTATACGACGTACAGCCGCAGGGCTTTTATCGACTCGGCAAAATCGAAGAGTTCCGCGAAGAACTGTTCGCGCAGACCGACGATCCGCTGGCGCAGCGTTTCGCGGAGGGCATGCCGGATTTCTACTTCGTCCAGGATGGCGACGAGCACGTCACGCTGACTGCCCAGCAACGCGCCCTGCAGGACTTCAACTGCAGCAACGGCAAGTTCACGATGATCGCGATTTACGGCCAAGACCCTTGGACGGCCTACGGTGAGTCGGTGGTCCAGTCGATCGATGCGGATGGCGCAGCGGTCAACACGCGCATCCTGGTCAATGGGAAGTGCGTGGGCTTCTTTGCCGACGACACTGCGGCGCGCGGCCGCTGGCCGGCGACCATCAATCCCAAGGCTGCCGATGCGGGCAAAGTGGCGCGAGCTGCCTACCAGCGGTTTCGGCAGAGTAATCGGGCAAGCGCGGAACCGATGCCGGCGGGGTGGGCGGGAACGCCAAACTGACGTCCTCTTGGCGACCAGGCTGCGCGGCTTGGTCGCCGTGGCGATTAGAATCGTGCTCCCGACCGAGGAGCACATCCAATGGGATCCATCTTCAAATCTGCTGAAGCAGAGTATTTAGAGACGAAAGCAAAGTCGGAGCAGCGGCGGCAGCAGAATGAAATCAAAGGGAGGCAGTACATCGCCGTCATTGCGAACCTGCTTCGTCACGAACACGAATTCGTAAAGGCGCGACATTCGAACTCGAAAGTGGAGGCAAACGAGCTCCAATGCACGCTTTCAATAGCAACTTCCAGTAGTCGCGATGCTCATTCGAAATTCTCGGCGTGGTTTGATGCAAGCCAAGAGCAGATGGAACTGACGGCTGTAGTTCCGCCAGCAAAGTTTGATCGGACGTGGACGATTGGGGTCAAGGACTACAAGGGGACGGAAGCAGAGGAGCTGCTCCGCGAGTTCGCCCTTGCCTATGCCGGATTCGTGCACGGCTAGCTCTTTGACGCGCGTCACAAGACCCAACCCAAGGACCTGCTGCAACCTGCACGCTGACAAGAAGTTCACCCTTCGAGTACAGCGTGATGACAAAGCAGACTTCGCCCGCGGCATCGAAAGCAGCCCGCGTGCAACCAGTCCGGCCGGTTGGGGCCGAAACGCAACCCGGAGCTGGCTCGCCGCCGGCTCCGGGCTCTGCCAACCCGAATAACAGCGCCCACGGCGCGAGCCAGCCGGGTGATGCAAAGACCGGCACCACGGACCGTCCCACCGGTGGGGAGCCACCGGTGGGCGCGTCCAGCGACGCGGACAAGGCAGCCCCGAAAGCCCCCGCCTCACACAAGCTGACCAAGCACCGCGACGCGGTCAACGCTGACGTTCCCGCGGCCGTGTACGACGCCGCCTGCAAGCTGCGCCCCGGCCTCACCGATGTGCTCGCGGCGCGCAAGTACTCCGATCACTGGGTGCTGGTAGGCATGACGGCGAACTGGGCCGGCAAGGTCGAGGTGCCGCATGGCCCGTAAGTCGCTGATGGCGACCGCGATCATGGCGGGGCTCGCATTTGCCGGGCGCTTCGTCGAAGCCGACGGCGACACCGAGGGCCACTTGGTTGAGGGCTCGCTGTCGTTCGACCAGACGTCGAACCTGCTGCAGGCAGCGCTGCGCCGTCACTACGGCCTCGGCCAAGCCGAGTGGATCTATCCCGATTCGATCTACGCCGACCGCGTCATCGTGCGTCGGGACGGCAAGCTAATCGAGTTCCCCTATTCGATCGCGGCCAACAACGAGATCACGCTCGGTGCGGCTCGCGAAGTGGTCATGGAGCCGGTGCCGATCTCCGGGCAGCTGGTTGAAGCGGTGAGGAGTGCCGATGACCAGGCGCCGACCAATCGCTTCGTGATCCGCGTCATTCGCAGCGGGCTCAGCCGCAACGGCGTGGACTACCCCGCGGCGGTGCTGCGTGAGTCGGCTCCGCTGTTTGACCGTGCGCGCGTCTGCGCTGTCAGCGACGAGGAGCACATCCGGGACCTGCCCGCCAAACGCGACGCCGGCAAGATCATCGGCCGGTTAAGCAAGCCGCGGTTCGTCGAGTCCGGTACCGGTGGCGAACTCCTCGCCGACCTGGTCGTGATCGACAGCGGCTGGGCAGACCGTTTCCGCGAGGCGATCTCGGCCGGCGCGGCTGACCTTTTCGGCTTCTCGATCGACGCATCCGGTACCTGGAAAAAGGCCGGACGTTTCCGCGAGGCCACCGCGATCAACAAGGTCGCATCCGTCGACGTCGTGTCCGAACCGGGCGCTGGCGGTCAACTCATTCGCCTCGTCGAGGCCGTCAACCCCGCATCCCGTCACCAGGAGTCGATCATGAATCGAGCGCAAATGCTTGCGCTGTTGCAGAAGATGAACCCGAACCGGGCGGCGGCGCTTGCCGATGCGTCCGATGCGGAAGTTGCGGGCGCGTTCCGTGAAGCGTGCGAGCACGCTGCTCAGACCAATGGGAACGGCGTAACCGCTGATGCCGTGGCCGAGCAGATCCGCATGGTGGAGGCGCGCGTCACCGCGCGAACCACGATCGCGGGCAGCGGCCTGCCGGCGCCGGCCGTCGAGCGCCTCCAGGCTGACTTCAACGGTCGCGCCAGCTTCGTCGAGGCCGACGTGACCGCGGCGATCACCGCCGAGCGTGCCTACCTGGGCCGCTTCGTCGAAACCCCGATCACCGGTCTCGGTGGCGGCTCGGTCGTGGCTGGCCAGGATCGTTCGGAAAAGGTACGCGAGCAGCTCGACCACCTGTTCGATCCCGCGCGCCGCGCCGGCTCGTTCCGCGAGGCCTACGCCGATATCACCGGCGACCGCGCGGTCACCGGCCTGCTCGCCAACTGCAACCGCACACGCCTGGCCGAAGCCCTCGGTGGCGGCCGGTTCGTGGAAGCGGTGTCGGCTGCGACTTTTGCCGAAATCCTCGGTGACTCGATCACCCGCGCGATGGTTCGCGACTACAACCTGTCGAACATGTGGGATGACTGGCGGGTGCTGTGCGACGTCGTGCCCGTGAACGATTTTCGCACCCAGCGTCGCACCCGCATGGGCGGCTACGGCAACCTCCCGGCTGTCGCCGAGAACGGCGCCTATGCGGCACTGACCACGCCGGGCGATGAAGAGGCGACCTACGCGGCCACCAAGCGTGGCGGCACGGAGACGATCTCGATCGAGGCGATCGCCAACGATGACGTCGGCGCCATTCGCCGCATCCCGAGCAAGCTGGCACAGGCGGCGAAGCAGACGCTGTATCGCTTCGTGCTCGATTTTCTGGCCACGAACGCGGCGATCTACGACACGGTCGCTCTGGCGCATGCCACGCACAACAACCTCGGGGCGACGGCGCTCAGCGCTGCAACCTTCGCGGCGGCGCGCTTGGCGATGCTGCAGCAGGTCGAGGCCGGCAGCACCGAGCGCATTGGGCTGGTGGCACGCCACCTGTTCATCCCGACCAACCTCGAAGAAACGGCGTTCGACCTTTTCGTCCGCAACACCAACAACGACGAGACCTTCGTCCAGTCGCGCAAGCCCACGGCCCATGTCGTGCCGTACTGGACCGACGCCAACAACTGGTGGGTCACCGCAGACAAGGCCGACGTCCCGCTGATCGAGTTGGGCTTCTACGGCGGCCGAGAGGAACCGGAGCTGTTCGTGCAGGACAACCCGACCCAGGGCAGCCTGTTCTCCAACGACCAGCTGAAATACAAGATGCGCCACATTTACGGCGGCGCAGTGAAGGATTACCGCGGCTTCTACGGCGCCGTGGTCGCCTGATCTGACTGGCTGAGCTTCCGAACAACCAGCGAGCGAGCGGCAAGCCAAGGCGCCCCAGGGATGGGGCGCCTGGTCACTGACAGAGGGAACGTAATGGGCTTCTGGCTGACCGTGTCGCACCTGGTGCTCGCTGCTGTGGTCCTCGGGCTGCTGTTGATTGCCCGCTGGAACATCAAGCGCCGTGGCGGCAGTTGCGGCTCTGGCTACTGACCCATGTCCCTCGCCGCCTACCAAGATTTGATTGCCGACCTGGTGCGGGACCGCGAGTCCCGGATCTCGACGGCGCAGCTCAGCGCTGCGCTACAGCGCGCCGTGCTCCGTTACTCCGATCACCGGCCGCTGGTGTTGGTCGAAGACGTCACGAGCGCGGGCGGGCGACGCCTGGCGCTGCCGTCCGAGTGGCAGGCTGGCCGCAGCCAGGTCGTTTCACTCGAATACCCCGCAGGCGATGTGCCGGCCACCTACATCGAGCCGGGCACGTACCTGATCTATCAAGGGCCGTCGTCATCCGAGCTGGAGCTCGAATACTCGCTCAGCGCTGGCGAAGAGGTGCGGGTCAGCTATGGCCGCGCGCACACGCTCGACGACGACACCGACACCATCCCGGATCGCGACGCGCCCGCCGTAGCCGCACTCGCAGCGAGCGATCTGTGCGGCCAGATGGCGCGTTACTACGGCCAGGAAAGCGAGTCCTCGATCTCCGCTGATGCGGTCGACCGCAAGAGCAAGGCTGAGACCTACCGAATGTTCGAGCGCGATCTGCGTGCTCGCTACTTCACGCACATCGGCATCTCCGATCGCGACACGCAGGCGGCTGGCGTCGTCGTCGCGCCTGCGCGGCCTGCCGAGCGCACCCGCATTTTCGGGCGGCGCCGGTGAACCTCTACATCGACTTCTCGCCCCTTGACCTCGGCATCCGGGTCCTCGGTGCCGGTGCCCGCGCCCGACTGCCTGCTGAGCTGGAGATTGCCGCGATCGAAGGCATGTTGTTGCTGCAGGGCGAACTGATGCAGGCATTGCCCAAAGGTGCGGGTGGTGTCGGTGGTGGTTCCGGCCTGGCCGCGAGCGTGAGCTACGGAGTCGAGCGGACCGCTTCGGGCGCCGTCGGCGAAATTGGTTCGCCGCTCGAGTACGCCGAGCACGTCGAGTTCGGCACGCGACCACACTTCCCGCCCATCCAGCCGCTGCAAGACTGGGTCGAGGTAAAGCTCGGGCTGCGTGGTGCCGAGGCGCGCTCCGTCGCACACGCGATCGCGGTCACGATCGGTCGCCGCGGCACTGCCGCCCAGCCGGTCTGGGAGCCGACGTTCACCCGGTGCCAACCAATGCTTCGCGCCAAAGTCAATGCGGCAATCGACCGCGCTGTGGAGGCCTTGCCGTGAGCCTGAGCCTCTCTGCCGTGCGCGATGCAATTGTGGCCAAGCTGCGCGGCATTCCCGGAATCGGCCCGGTCAGCGCTTTCGAGCCGCTCGGAAAAGACCTGGCCGCGTTGAAAAAGTATTACGTGGCAGCCGGTTCCGGCGTGCTCCGCGGCTGGTACCTGCGCCGCATGGCAACTGCCGAAGTGGGCGAAATCTACGAGCGGTCGGCCGACTACACGACCTGGCGCATCCAGGGCTATGTCGCCGTCAGTGGCGATGGCGCCTCCGAGCTCGATGCGCAGGAACTGGTCGAGACGATCCGCCAGGCCTTCCGAGAGGACTACAACCTCGGCGGCGTGGTTGCCTCGCAATCGGCATCCAGTCGCGGCGGCGAGATCCACGTGCAGCTGCGCGAATTCACCACTGTCATGTTCTGCGAAGTGCTCTGTCACTCCATACGCCTGGAGCTGAGCACGGAGCGCCATTTGGAAATCGAGGAGCCCTGAAAATGCGTGTCGTCAACGACAAAAACGGCAACTACGTGCGCACCGAAAACGTAACCGCGCCGCCTCCGGCGAGCGGCATGTTCTGCGCTCGCGATGAACACGGAGTGCCGGTGGCGCTCGCTGCCCGCCAGCACGAGCAGCAGCTTGCGGCCGAGCGGGCCGAGGCCGCCACCAAGAAGGAAGCCCGCCGCGCCGCGCGCGACAAGTCGGTCGAGGTCGCAAAGCCGGGCGACGCGCCGGCCGCGGCAACCGACCAGCCCAAGGAGTAACTGAGCCATGTCGTTGTCTGCCAAGAAAGTCTTGCTCGCGGCCAAAGTCGAGGCCGCCTATGGCGTCGCCGAAACTCTGGCTGGCGCGAATGCGGTGCTTACCCGCGATCTGGAAATCATGCCGTTTGAGGGTGAGGCGCTCGATCGAGAGCTGGACCGCCCCCAGTTCGGTGCCTCCGATCGAATCCACGTCGGGCTGCACGTGCGGATCAAGTTCAAGGTCGAGCTGGTGGGATCGGGCACGCTCGGTACCGCCCCGGCCTTCGGTGATCTGCTGCAGGGATGCCGCTTGCTTGAAACCATCGTCGCGGTGACAAGTGTCGAATACAAGCCGCTCTCCAGCGACACCACAAGCGTGACGATGAAGTTCAATATGGATGGCATCGACCACCTGGTGGTCGGCGCGGTTGGCAACGTCATGATCGAGCTCGACGCCAACCAGATCCCGTACCTGAATTTCGATTTCATCGGGATCTACGCCGACCCGACCGCGACGGCAGCGCTCAACCCGGCTGCCGGGTGGGCGAACTATGTCCGGCCAGAGCCGATTGGCTTCGCCGCCACCACCGCGATGTCGTTCTACGGGATCACGACTGGTTGGAACCTGCGCAACTTCAAGCTGGATGTCGGCAACGACGTGCAGTACTTCGAAGGGCCGGGCGAGCAGCTCGTCGACCTGGTCGATCGCGACGGCAAGGGCAGCCTGGTGATGCTCCAGCGCGCAGTCGGCACGTTCAACCAGTTCACCCAGGCGCGCACCAACACCCTCGGGGCGCTGCTGATCACACACGGTACGGTTGCCGCCAATCGTTGGCACCTGTCGGCGCCGACGGTCCAGATCCTGCAGCCGAAGTACGGCGACGACCGCAACCGGGCAACGATGAACGTTGACCTGGCGTTCGTGCCGACCAGCACCGGCGACGACGAGTTCAAGTTGCGGTTCGCATCGGCAGCCTGATCGCTGGCTGACCTGTCACCACGGGCGCCGTCGATCGACGGCGCTCGCGTTTCCACCAACCGAAACCTGTAGGAACCCCCAACCATGAGCACCAAGAGTAAGAGGACCGGGCCGATTCCATTCGTCCTGGACACTGAAACGACCTTCAAGTGGCCGGTGACCGTACTGGTGCCGTCGGCCACCAACGTCGGCCAGAAGGTCAAGATGAAGTTCGAGGCCGAGTTCGTGCACGTGTCCCAGGAGCGGCGCCTGGAGCTGATGACCGAGCACCGCGAGGCCATGAAGGAAATCGCCACCTCGTCGCCCGAGGAACAGATGGAAGGCCTCTTCAGCATCGCGCAGCGTGTCCTGGACGAGGTGTTTGTCGGTGCGACCGGGATCCTGAATCGCGACAGGCAGCCGGTCGAATTCTCCGATGAGACCAAGAAGGCCCTGATCCAGCACCAGATGGTCTACCCAGCCATTTTCGAGGCCTACAACTCTGCGATCCGGCAGCAGGAGCCGCGGGGAAACTAATCGAGCTCGCCTACGTCTGGGCGAGCCAGGAGGAGGTTCCGAGCTGCGATGAAGATCTGCGAGCAATGCAAGAGGGCGGCGCCGACGAGAAAACCCTCGCTCGGTACCGCACGCAGTTCGAAGAGCAGGTCGCGGCGCTCTGGATCTCTGCCGTGTACCGCAACGGCGCCTGGCGCTCAGCAGCTGGCGAGCTGCTTGCGATCGATGTCCTTCCCGAAAACCTGTTGGCCTGGGCCGTGTTTCGTTGCTGCCAGAGCCAGTGGGACATGCCGGGCGGCTTCAGCGGGAAATGCGGGCTGCCCTGGACCGAAGTCGAGGCGGCCATGCGGATGATGGAGATCCCACGCTCGATGAGGTTTCAGGTCTTTATCGGGGTTCGCGTGCTGGTTGAGCACGCGCGAGTCAAGCTGATCGAGCGGATGCCCAAGAAGTGAACGAATATCGCCTCGCCATCGTTATCGATGCCAACGGTCGCCCGGCGATCGAGGCGATCAACAAGATCACCGGTGCCAGCCAGGGCCTCACGACTGCGCAGCGTAACGTCGCGGCCGGCGCGGACCGCCAGGCGCAGGCCACCAGGCGCGCGAACACGGAGATGGAATCCCTCGGCGCGACGGCGCGCCGGGTGCAGGGCTTCCTGGCAGCCGTGTTCGGCGCCGCCGTTGTGCGAGAGATCATCGGCACGACCAACCGTATCGACGGCATGAGCCGGACGCTGCAGGGCGTCCTCGGCAGCTCACGGGCTGCGGCCTCGGGAATATCCTTCATCAGGGCGGAAGCCGATCGGCTCGGGATTGCGTTTGAACCCGCGCTCAACGGCTACACCAAACTCGCCGCGGCGGCCCGCGGTACCGAACTGGCACCGAAGGTCAACGAGCTGACCAGCGCCATCCTGCAGGCAGGCCGCGCGTTCAACGCATCGGGCGAGCAGATCGGCGGCGCCATCACCGCGATCGAGCAGATGATCAGCAAGGGAACGGTCTCGGCCGAAGAGCTGCGCGGGCAGCTCGGCGAGCGTATCCCGGGCGCATTCGGCATCGCCGCGCGCGCGATGGGCGTCACCACCGCCGAACTCGACAAGATGCTCACCAAGGGTGAGGTCGTCGCCAAGGACTTTCTTCCCAAGTTTGCAGCGGAACTCGAACGGTCAACGCGGGCCGCAGCGGGCCTCAATGCAGCGTCACCGGCTGCCGAGCTCGAGCGAATTGGCAACGAGCTGCAGAGCATCGCGGTTGACCTGGGCACTGGACTCTTCGAAGGGCTGGGCAGTGGTCTGACAGAGTTCCGTGAGGCGCTCGCTGGCATAAACGCGAAGGACCTAGGCCGGGACATCGGTGAGGCCCTCGGAAGCATCGCGCGCAGTGCCGATATCGCTGCTGTGGCGATGGTTGCTTTCGCAGGCGCGCGGGGCGTCGGGGCTGCGGTTACAGCACTGCAGGGACTCGGGATCATTGCGCGACCAATGCCTGCGGTGATTGCCTCGGCTGGCGCTGCTTTCATGGCGCTCAACGTGCCAGTGGTCGGCAGCACTTCGGCAATCACCGCCTGGACCCGAGCGGCCGGCATTGCTTCGACGGTCGGGCGCGGGTTCTTCCTGCTGATGGGCGGCTGGCCTGGGCTCTTGGCCGCTGCTGCAGCAGGCATTTACTACTTGGCGACGGCAAAGGGTGAGGTCGCTCAAGCTGCCGATCGGGCTACTGAAGCGATCGACAATCTGCGCGCGGCTACGGATGCAAACCGCCAAAGCTCGATCGCCGCCACCCAGGCTGAGATCAAGCGAACTGAGGCGATGATCGCCTCCGCTGTAGCAGCCCGAGCCTCGCTTGCCGCTGCCGGTCCGGCGAGCCTTGCATCGTTAGGCAGAGAGATCGGGCGGGGTGCAGGGACGCCTGGGCTCGCCGCGCAGGCCGCAAGCATCAACGAGCTGAGTCTTACGCTACTCCGGCTGCGCGCGGCCATTGCAGAGGCATCCGGGGGCACCGCTGACCTTCGAAAGCTCTGGGCCGGCTTCGACAAGGCCCTTGGGGTTACCAAGCTCCTCAATGCGCTTGGAATCCAGCTTGGAGAGGTCGAAGATCAAGCGGGCGACACCACAGGCGGGTTCGAGGATCTGCACGCGGCTGCCGAAAAGTACATCGAGTCGCTGCAGGAACAGATCGCCACGCTCGGGATGTCTCGTGCCGAGCAGGTGCGTTGGGAGGCGGCTCAGCGGGCCAGCAAGGCGGCAACGCGGGAGCAAGCCGAGGAGATCCGGCGCCTGGGCGACACGCTGGCTCTCAAGATCGAGCTGACCGAGGCAGCAACCGAAGCCGAGCGTGAAGCAAAGCGAGTCACTGATGACCTGGCGCAAGCCAATCAGCGCTTGGCACAACGAACGGCGGAGCTGCTCGATCCGTTGCGCAACGTTGCCGACGCCCAGCGCGATTTCAACCAGCTGCAGGGCGATCTGACGCAGGCGCTGATGGGGCCTGCCGAACAAGCTCGTGCGCGGTACATCGAGGATCTTCGAATCATCCAGGCGGGCCTGGAAGCGGCATTCGCGGTGGGTCCGTTGACACCCGATTCTGCAGCGGCCTGGGATGCACGCGCGCGTCAGATGACCGAGCAGGCGGGACGAGTACTCGAACAATCGCTGGCCGAGATCGAGACCGAATACGACCGCTTCTGGACGGACTTCCTCACGACCGGTAGCGACGCATTCGGCGAGCTTGCAGCGAACGGCTTCGAAGACTGGGAAGGCTTCCTGGACAAGATGGAGTCGGCCTGGAAGCAGTACATCGGTCGGATGGTCGCGGAGTGGGTTCAGTCCGGACTGACGCAGCTATTGAGCGGTGGCGGAATGGGCGGCTTCAACCTTGGCAGCGTGTTCGGCGGGGGTGGCGCCGGTGGCGGCGGCGGCTTTATGTCCATGATCAGCAGCGTCTTCGGCGGCGGATCGGGCAGCGGATCGGGCGGTTTCAACCTTGGCTCGATCGGCAGCATGCTCGGCCTTGGCGGCGGCGGATTCACCGCGGCCGGCGCCGGTGGGCTCGCCCCGATCTTCGGCAGCAGCACGCTCCTGGGTGGTGCGACCACGAGCGCAACCAGCGGCTTGGTTGGCCTGGGTGGTACGACTGGTGCTGCCGTCAGTGGCATGAGCCAAGTCATGAGTGCTGCCATGAGCGCAGTGCCTTGGGTGGCTTTGATCGCCGCCGGCATCAGTGCCAATAACCGGGCCTACGCAGCCGGCTGGCGGCCCAACGGCGCCAGCACGGTGCTCCCCAATGGACAGTCCATCACTGGAGGGGGCGCCCCGCGCTGGATGGATGGTGCGGTTAGCGACGGGCTCCTTCAGTCCCTTGGATTCTCCGCGTCGACGGCTTCCATGCTCAGTGGCTCGGCATTGCACACGCGGCTCTTTGGTCGCAAGAAGCCAGAAGTGCGGCGAAGCGAATCGACGTGGAACCTGGGGCCGGACGGTACGAGCGGCTCCGAGGTCTACCGTACGGTCGAGCGCGGCGGGACGTTCCGCAGCGACCGCTGGCGCAACCATAACTTCGATCTTGGCGAGGAAGCGCAGACCGCCATCAAGGAGCTGTTTGACACCGTCCGCGGGGTCATGACGGCAAGCGCGCGCGCCCTGCAGGGCGAGGTGCCGCCGATGATCGATGCGGCGCTGCGCACCGTCATGGAATACGACAGCAAAGGCAAGGTGACGGCCACCAAGTTCTTTGTAGACCTGCTTGGCCGCACCTGGGAGGAATCGTCGTCCGAGGCGGCTACGAGCCGGATCATCGCGGAGTCCATGATTGCGACGATTGACTCGGTCCTGGGCACGACGGTCACCGTGGCTGGTGATGCGGTCGCTAATGCCGCCAGCGACGTCGTCGACGCAGCTGCTGGAGCTCTCTCCGGTGGGCTGCCGCGACTCAGTGGCGTCATCGACGACATGGTGAAGAACGTCGGCGCGACCCAGGGCGAAGCGTCGGCCATCGCCGAGCGCTGGCGCCACGACGCAGCGATGTTGCTCGACGGCGCGGGTTTCCTGCTGGCGGCTGCCACGGACATGCGCAACGGCACCGCGCTGATCACCGACGGCACCCTTACCCAGATCACCGACCTGGTCGAGGAGCTGGGCCGGGAAGGCGAGTCGATGATCGAGAGCTACGCGCGCCTGCAGGCGTCCACGCAGCTCTATCTGACTGCGCTCGGGATCATGGACGGTGCGCTGCAGACGTCGACGGCTGAGATTGTCGAGTTTGCCGACGGCGCCGTCGAAGCCCTGGGCGGCTTGGACGCCGCGACGCAGCAGCTCAACGTCATCCTGGAAACCTTCTTCACAGAGGCCGAGCGAAACGCGCTACGCCTGGCTCAAGCGCAAGCTCGGGTTGCCCGGGCGCAGTCGGAAGTGGGCGCCGAGGGCGTCACTTTCGACAACTTCCGCGCCCGCTTCGAGGCGGCGCGCGCGGGAGGGCTCTCGCCGGAGGAGTTCGCCGCTTGGGTGCGCCTGGGTGTCGCGCTCGCGCAGGCGGCGGCTGCCTCCGATGCGCTCACCGAGTCGACTGAAGATTTCGCCGAGACCACGACCGCGACGGCCGACGTGATCGCCGCCAGCGCCGAGGAACTGGGGGTCGTGGCCAACACGGTTTCCGAGGCACTTGCCGGGCTGAGCCAGTTCACTGGGCAGCTTGATCAGGATCTCAACGCGCTGCGTCGCGATGGCATGAACGAGTTCGTGACCGGCATCCAGGATGTGGAGTCCTGGCTGGTGACTTCGACTCAGCAGGCGCACCAGCTGGCACGCGCCACGGGCCAGCAAGCGGCGAGCGAGGAAACGCTGACGCAGATCCGTACCTTGGCGGCCGCCCGAATTGGCCAGGCGATCGCGGCGCTCGATGCGGCGACGGTCGGGATGATCGCGAGCCTGTACGAGGCTGCGGATGCGGTCCAGGAGTTCGATCTCTCGCGCTCGAATGATCCCCTGGCGATCATCACGCAGCTGGCGATCGGCTTTCAGGAGACTGCTGATGCGATCGACCCGCAGCGCTACCAGCAAGCCCTTCAGATCGCTCAAAACCTGTTCAACTTGGGCTGGGCGACTGGTGACGACGTGCTCGATATCGGCGAGCGCATGCGCCTGCCGTTCGACCGGTTCCTGCAGGACCTGGGCGTTGACTTGTCTGCATTGAGCGATGCCAGCAACTTCGACGGCTTGGTGCAGGCGGCGCGCGCGCTGGGTGTCGAGTTGCCGGAGCTCGCGGCGCGTGTTGGTGTCAATCTGGGCTCGCTGTCCGACGCGAGCTCGATGATCAACGATGGTTTCGAGCGCGCGCTCGCACGCCTGACCGCGAGCCAGGCCGACCCGATCCGCAACCTGCTGCGACAGTTGGAAACGGCGCCCGAGGCCGACCGCGCTGGCATCCGGGCGCAGATCGAGGCCCTGGTCAACCGCCTGCCGACCGAGCTGCGCGCCCTCTTTGCGCCGTTCCTGGATGACGTGGACGTAACGCCGCCCGAAGTCGAGCAGGTCAATGCCACCAACCGCGTCGAGACCGCGGTCAACGCCGGCAACTCGTTGCTGGGCCGCATCCTCGCGACGCTGGCCAACACGCCGAAGCCCGGCTCCGCCAGCGCACGTTTCAACCCGGATAAGTCGGCCGGACTCGATGCTTCGGTCGGCATGGATGCCGCGGTGTCCCACCTGGTGGGAATCCGCGCTCTGATCCAGCAGGCGATCGCATCGGCCGGCGCCGACAAGGCCGGCAACGTGGCCGACAGCCGAGCCGTCCTCGTCGAGCTGCGAGGTATATCCAGCGAGATCCGGGACGCGACAAATGTGTTGCGGCGCTCCACCGACCGCAAGCTCGTCGGCATGAACGGCGCCGGCTGATGATCCGGCACATTGTCGTTGCCCAGATCGATGCGCCTGGCGGCGTGGTGTATGCCTCCACCAGGCCGTATGCGACGCATCCCAGCGACACGCCAGCAAACCTGTTCATTTCCCGCGGCACGGCAGAGATCGTTTACGAGCGAGCCCTGACCTTCGAGTTTTGGAGTCGCGGCGGCGGCGGCGCTACGAGCGGCGTCGAGCTCTACAACATCGACGGCTATTTCGACACGTGGCCGAACCTGGCCTGGAAGGGCCGTCGAATCAACCTTTACGCCGTTGAGCCACGCCAGGCGTGGTCGACCAGGATCGCGTTAGGGTCAATGACCATTCACCGGCCGCGCGTAACCGGCGCTCATCGTATCCGGCTCGAATGCGGATCGACTATCGAGCTGCTCGGCCGGCCGGTGAACAGTGTGTTCCTGCAGACGATTGGCAACCTGCAGCTGCGCGGCCAGCCGGCACCTATCGTGCTCGGTCACGTGCGCTGGGCCGATCCCCGGCCAAGGCGGTTGAACGATGGAAGCACGCGCGGCCTGTACGACCTGACGGACGCACCATTTGAGTCGGTCGCGCAGGTTCTCCATCGCGGCTCGCCGCTTATTGAGCAGCCAGACCCGCAGCTGCCGACCGGTGGCTTTTGGGTCGACGCGGACGAGTGCTACGGTTTCCGGTTTGGTCCCCAGACGTACCGGTTGGCTGGGGAAATGCACGGCAACCTTCGCCGCGAGGCGAATCTCACCACAAACGACACTTTCCCTACGGCTACCGGCGACGATCCCGCGGGTTGGGATGTAACCGAGGAAGGCACGGCCACCGTCGTTCTGACGGCGCCAGGCATCGTTACCATCACGGGGTTCGGCGACGGGAATGTGCGGATCGACCAAACCCTTGGCCTGACCGACGGACACCGGTACCAGTTGGAGGTGCGCGTCTCGTCCCAGACCGGAACCGCCGACTTTTACTACGGCGCCACCGTCTTGCGGTCCTTCGAGGCGGCCAGCAACCGCACGGTCATGGTTTGTTTCGTGGCGGCCGGTGGGGTCGACAACATTGGTGTGGGGCTCAACATCGGCCAGTCCGGCTTCGTGCAGATCAATTTCCTCCGCTGTTACCGGGTGCATCGCATTGACTCGCTGGGCGAAATGCTCCGCTTCGCCGCAGCGCGAAATTCGGTTTCGACCTCGGCGCTGGCGCTGACCGCCTGTGACGACCTGCAGGCGGAAACGCCTTACCGGCTGGCGATAGCGACCACCGGAGCGATCACGGGCGACGAACTCGTGCGGCGTGCCGCGTTGAGCTACGGCTCCGGGTTCTTCGAGGACCGCTCCGGCCAGCTGCGTCCGGCTCGGCTAAAGCGCCCGTCAGCGGTGGCCGATTGGGACATTCCCGAGTGGCGAGTCAAGGGTGATATCGCCTTTGAAACCGACCACGCGCCAGGTCTGGCCAACCGAATGAGTTTCGGGCGCAACTACGTCCTTCACAGCGATGACGACATGAGCGGGATTACCGATCCCGCAATGCGCGCTGCGCTGTCGCGCGGTCCCTCCGTGGTGACCTCGACGATCACGCTTCACGCCGAATATGCCGCGGACGCAGCTGCTCGCGAACCGATCGAGTCGTTGTTGTCGGAACAGGCCGACGCCCAGGCAGAGATCAACCGGTTGTGCGACCTGTACCGGCTGATTCGCGGTTTCTGGTCATTCACCGTGCGACTCGACGACGTGCTCGACGCCTACGAGATCGAGCCGGGTGAAACGATCCGCCTGACCCATCGTCGCTACGGGTTGTCGGCCGGCGTGAACCTGCTCGTGGTGCTGGCGCGCAGCAATGAGACGCAAGTTGACCTGGTGTGTTGGGGCTCTGCGGAGCCAGAAGCCGAAGACGAGGCTTACGAGCCGTCGCCGATCGAGGAGCTGATTGAGGACACGACCTTCGACAGCAGCTCGGGCTGGACCGGCTGGCTTGTCGAGGACGGCTACGCTGCCTACGACGAAGGGGAGCTGGAGGCCGAGTTGCTTCGCCCCTGTACACCCGGCCTGGGCTATCGGCTGACGGTCGACGTGCTGGCCAGTGACATGGATTACGGGCTGGACGTCTACCTCGGAGACCAGCTGATCTATTCCGGGCTGGCGCCAGCTGTCGGCGAGTGGACCTTCGATTCCACCGCTTCTGGTGCGCACGGGACCCTTACTTTCATCCCCGAGGGCGGCACGCCAGCGCTCGAATTCGGATCGGTTTCTCTGCAGGAGCTTGGCTAGATGGGCGCGATCCTTAGCAACGTGAACTACGCGGACAGCGCGGACGCGACTATCACCGAGAACACGGGCACGTTCCTGACGCCCCTCTCGCAGCTGCAGGTCCCTTGGGGTCGAGGACTTTGCCGGGCTCACGATGGCCCGTACCCGCGCTGCATCTTTGATGTGGACCTGGGCGACGTCAAAAGCATCGTGACGCTGGGCCTCAAGGGCATGCAGGGGCATTGCGAGGTGCGATACCAGCTATCGGCGTTCGCCGACTTCTCTGTAATGGTGGCCAACACCGTCGTTGAGTACGAGTCCGCCTGGGGCTTCCCCTACGGCGCCGGTTGCTGGCTGCACCCCGCAGGTGCGGCCTGGGAAGCGCGCTACCTCCGCGTGCGTGTGGACGTCTTTGAGGGCATCGATCCCTCATGGGTTGATATGCGCCGACTGTGGGTCGGCGGCGGGATCATCCTCAGCGACGGCGTGGCAGCAGGCTGGGAAGTTGACCCAGCTGTGGACGGCAGTCCGACCGACCGGAGCCCCGATGGCGACGTTTACGCCGACGCCCGCGCCAGGTGGCGCCGGCTTCGCGCTGGCCGCACCCTGATGACCAGGGCGACGGCTGTGGGCGGCACAGTGCCCGGCCTGGCCGCTGCGATTGCCTCGATCGGGCACTCTCGCGAGTGCGTCGTCGCCGTTCGGGCCAACGATGGCGGCGACAACGACCTGGCACGTTTCTACGAGACTGTTCACGGTCAGCTGGCCAGCTGGGCACCGCTGCGCAGCCAAAAAGGTGATCGGATTGGCCTGGAGCACCTGATGGTCGAGGAAGTGCCAATGGAGCCGCTGAGCTGATGACCGTCCAAGACCTCGCCGCCTGGATCGTGATCCTTTGGGCCGCGAAGCGCGCGATCTATGGAGTGCTCGACTGCGCCGCGTACGTGAAGCGCAACTGGCCGAAGTGAGGCAAGCTGAACCGATGCGCCGTCGGACGGCGCATCGTGACCGTTTCGTCTGTGCGTATTCTCTTCGCAAGCGCTGAACTTTGACCGACGCGCATTTATGTCAAGATTCGGCCGCATTTATGTCAGCGCGCATCACTCTCCCCCGCCCCTCTCCCCAGAAGCAAGGGAGAGGGGAGCAATCACATCACGTAGACTCCTCGCCCTCACATTCACGCCGTCCCGAGCCCATCGATGACCCCCCAAGCCCCGCTGTTGCAGGACGCTGCGTCCGACGCCGATGAGTCGCTGTTGCGCCTCGCCACGAATTACGCGCGTGACGAGGCGGAGGTGGTGAGCGAGCTGTTGCGGGTGGCGGAGATGGATGCCGAGCTCAAGGGACGCATCCATGGGACCGCCGCGGACCTGGTCAAGCGCGTCCGCGGGCGCAAGGCTGACCAGAGCGCGGTCGAGTCGTTCATGCGTGAGTACGACCTCTCCAGCGAGGAGGGGGTCATGTTGATGTGCGTGGCCGAGGCGCTGTTGCGCATTCCCGACAGCGAGACCGCCGACAAGCTGATCTCCGACAAACTCGGCGACGCCAACTGGCAATCGCATGCAGGCCGCAGCGACAGCCTGCTGGTCAACGCGGGCACCTGGGGCCTGATGCTCACCGGCAAGCTGGTGCGTATTGCGGAAGACACCAAGCGCAACTTCTTCGGTGCCTTCAAGCGCCTGATCGCGCGCTCGGGCGAACCGGTGGTGCGCCTCGCGGTGCGCCAGGCGATGCGCATCATGGGCCACCAGTTCGTGATGGGTCGCACCATCGAGGAGGCGATCGGGCGTTCGAAAGACAAGGACCAGCGTGGTTACCGGCATTCGTACGACATGCTCGGCGAGTCGGCGCTGACCTCGGCCGACGCGCTGCGCTATCTCGAAAGCTATCGCCAGGCGATCATCGGCATCGGCCGCGCCGGTCCATATCCGGACCTGGTTGCGGCCCCGAGCATTTCGGTCAAGCTCTCGGCGCTGCATCCGCGCTACGAGCGCGCCAAGCGCTCGCGGGTGCTGGTCGAGCTCACCCCGCGCGTGCTTGCGCTGGCAGAACTTGCCAAAGCGCAGGGCATTCCGATGACCATCGATGCCGAGGAGGCCGACCGCCTGGAGCTGTCGCTGGAGATCATCGCGCGCGTGCACTCGAGCCCGACCCTGGCCGACTGGCAGGGCTTTGGCCTGGCTGTCCAGGCTTACCAGAAGCGCGCCCTCGGGGTGATCGACTGGCTCGGCGAGCTCGCCCGCAAGACCGGCCGGCGCCTCAACGTGCGGCTGGTCAAGGGCGCTTACTGGGACAGCGAGATCAAGCGGGCGCAGGTCGATGGGCACGACGGCTATCCGGTGTTCACGCGCAAGCCCAACACCGATCTCTCCTATCTCGCCTGCGCGCGCCGTCTGCTGGCGCAGGGCGATGCGATCTATCCGCAATTTGCGACCCACAATGCGCAGACCATCGCCGCGATTTTTCATCTGGCGCAGGGACGGCCCTTCGAATTCCAACGCCTGCACGGCATGGGCACTGATCTCTACGCCGAAGTAATCCCGGCCGAGCGCCTGAATGTGCCGTGTCGCGTGTATGCGCCGGTTGGCACCCACGAAGACCTGCTCCCCTACCTGGTGCGCCGCCTGCTGGAGAACGGCGCCAACACCTCGTTCGTCAATCGCATCGTCGATGAGAGCCTGCCGATCGATGAGTTGATCCCGCACCCGGGCGACGTCGTCGCGGCCACCGAGCCGAAGGCCCATCCACGGATCCCGTTGCCGCTCAATCTGTACGGCGTCGACCGTCGCAACTCGCGCGGCATCAATGTCGGCAATGACCGCGAGCTCACTGAGCTTCTCAAGCTGACCGCAGCGGTGCGCTTCGGCGAGATCCACGCCATCCCGATGGTGCCGGGCGCGACCAGCGCCAAGGCCGCCGAACCGGTCACCGATCCGGCCGATCGCCGGCGTGTGCTCGGTAGCCACCAGCCCGCCGATGCGGCCATGGTCGACAAGGCGCTCGCCAACGCGCAGGCGGCCTTCCCGGGCTGGGAAGCAACGCCGGTCGAGTTGCGTGCGCAGATGCTCGAGCGTGCCGCCGACCTGATGGAGGTCCATCGCGCCGAGCTGATTGCGCTGTGCACGCGCGAGGCCGGCAAGACCATTTCCGACGGTGTCGCCGAGGTTCGTGAGGCAGTCGATTTCTGTCGCTATTACGCGCAGTGCGCGCGCCGTGACTTCGTGCCGAAGATTTTGCCGGGGCCGACCGGTGAATCCAACCAGCTCGAGTTGCACGGGCGCGGGATCTTCGTCTGCATCAGCCCTTGGAATTTCCCGCTCGCGATCTATGTCGGGCAGGTCGTGGCGGCGCTGGTGGCGGGCAATTGCGTGATCGCCAAGCCGGCCGAACAGACCAACCTGATCGCCTGGCGCGCGACGCAGATGCTGCATCAAGCGGGGATTCCGCCCGCGGTGCTGCAATTCCTGCCGGGCGCGGGCTCCGTGGTGGGTGCGCGGTTGACGGCGGATGCGCGCATCGCCGGCGTCTGCTTCACCGGCTCGACCGAAACGGCACGGCTGATCAATCGCACGCTGGCCGCGCGCGACGCCGCGATTGCCATCCTGATTGCCGAGACCGGCGGCCAGAACGCGCTGATCGCCGATTCCTCGGCGCTCCCCGAACAGCTGGTCAAGGATGCAATCTCCGGCGCCTTTGGATCGGCTGGCCAGCGCTGTTCGGCCACGCGCATCCTGTTCGTCCAGGAGGATGTAGCGGAGCGGACCTTGACCCTGCTCGCCGGCGCGATGGACGAGCTCAAGCTCGGCGATCCCGGGCTACTCGCCACCGATATCGGCCCGGTCATCGACGCCGAAGCGCGCCAGACGCTCATCGATCACGCCGAGCGCATGCGCCGCGAAGGGCGCCTGATCAAGGCGATGGCAACAGACGACAGCCATGTGCATGGTTGTTTCTTTGCACCGCAGGCGTTCGAGATCGATTCGCTGGATCGCTTGCAACGAGAGGTCTTCGGCCCGGTCCTGCACGTCATCCGCTACAAGGCCAGCGAGCTCGATCAAGTCATCGACGCGATCAATGCGAGCGGCTACGGCCTCACCCTCGGCGTGCACAGCCGCATCGATTCGACCATCGAACGCATCAGCTCACGCATTCGCGCCGGCAACTGCTACGTCAACCGCAACATGATCGGCGCCGTGGTCGGCGTGCAACCCTTCGGCGGCGAAGGCCTCTCCGGCACCGGGCCCAAAGCCGGCGGCCCGCACTACCTGCACCGCTTCGCCACCGAGCGCACGCTCACCATCAACACGGCGGCGGTGGGGGGAAATGCGACGTTGATTGCGCAGGGGGGGTGAAAGCCGGTGTCGGTTTCGGACGTCGGTTTCGGAGGAGTGCTCTACCGAAACCGACAACCGAAACCGAAACCGTGGTTAAGCTCGCCCCACCGCTCGCCCTCTCGCGGAACCATCTTCCCCGCCCGCTGGTCTCCTGAACACTTGAGCCAAGCCTAAGCGGGCTAGAATGTGGTGATGTATCTCGACTTTTACGGCCTCAGCGAGGCCCCGTTCTCGATCACTCCGGATCCGCGCTTCGTCTACCTGAGCGAGCGCCATCGGGATGGGTTGGCGCATCTGCTGTATGGCGTCGGCCAGGGCGGATCGGGCGGGTTCGTGCAGCTGACGGGCGAGGTCGGGACCGGCAAGACCACACTTTGCCGGCTGCTGCTCGAACAGGTGCCGGACAAGACCCGGATCGCGCTGCTGCTGAATCCGTTGCTCAATCCGGTCGAGTTGCTGGAAACCATCTGCGAAGAGCTGTCGATTGACCTCGAAGGCGCGCGCGGCAGCTTAAAGACGCTCACCGACCGGCTTAACGCGGTGTTGCTGAAAGCGCACGCCGATGGCGAGCGCGTGGTCGTTATCATCGACGAGGCACAGAATCTGTCCGTCGACGCGCTCGAGCAGGTGCGCTTGCTGACCAACCTCGAGACCTCGACGCAGAAGCTCATGCAGATCATCCTGCTCGGCCAGCCGGAGCTGCGCGACCTGCTCGATCGCCCGGATTTGCGCCAGCTCGCGCAACGCATCACCGCGCGCTATCACCTGACACCGCTGGATTCGGAAGAGACCGAAACCTATGTGCGCCATCGGCTGCACGTCGCCGGCAGCGAGCGTATTCCATTCACCCGCCTCGCCCTGCGCAGCCTGCACCGCCGCTCCGGTGGCGTGCCGCGCCTGATCAACGTGATCGCAGATCGGGCGCTGGTCGCCGGGTATGCGCGCTCGCTCGACAGCATCAACGAACGCGTCGTGGACGAGGCCGCCGACGAGGCGCTGCACGGTGGCTCGCGCAAGCGCCGGCGCCTGGGCGCATTTGCGGCGTTGGCGGCGGCATCGCTGCTGCTTTCGGTAATCGCAATCTGGTGGCCACGAACGCCGGAGCCCACCACCCAGGCGGTTGCCGCGGTGGCGCCGCCCGTGCCAGCGGAGGCACCCGACGCCGCGTTGCAGCGCTTACTCGCCGCGAGCCAGGATGACGACCACCAGGCCTGGTCGCGGCTGGCCGAACTCTGGCAGATCCCGGTCGATGCCGACGGTCTGGCGCAACTGGCCGCGTGCGCAGGCGCAATCGGCGAGGGCGTCTACTGTCTGCGGGCCAGCGGGCCGCTCGGGCGGCTCGCCAAGCTGAATCGCCCGGTCATCCTGCGCCTGCGCAAGGCAAGTGGCTTCACTTCGGCGCTACTGCTGGGCCTGGACGATGTGCATGCACGCCTGGAGATCGCCGGCGAACCGCTGACCGTGCCACGCTCGTTGATCGAGCTGCATTGGTTCGGCGACTATCGAGCACTCTGGCGCGCGCCTGAATTCGTGCCCTCGGTGCTGCGCATCGGCGATCGCGGACCGGGTGTCGCGTGGCTGCGTGAACGTTTGGCCGGCGCCGAGGTCCAAGAGGGACTGGATGGTCCGGTGATCACCAACGCCGAGTTCGATGCGGAGCTCGAGCGCCGGCTGCGCCGCCTGCAGATCCGCCTCGGCCTGGTGGCCGACGGGATTGCGGGTTCGGAGACGCAGATGGCGCTTGCCAGTTACGATGCCCTTGGCCCGCGTCTCGCGCGCCTCGATACGCCGCCGCGAGGTTGATGCAATGTCTTTGATTCTGGATGCGTTGAAGAAGTCCGAAGCGGAACGCCGTCGCGGCCTGCCGCCTGGGCTCAACACGCCGTTCAGTGCGCCGCGCCGGCGCCGCCATATGCCGTGGGTAGCCGGAGCTGGTGCGGTCCTGCTTGCGGCCGGGGTTGCCAGCGGCTGGGTGTTGCTCAATCGCAGCCGTGACAACGCCGCGCCCGACCTGGCCGCGGTTCCAGCCGCACCGGGCGATTCCGGCAGCCTCGTCAGCGCGGCTGCCCCCGGCGTTCCGGCAACGAGCGCCGCTGCCGGCGCGCCGCTGCCGGTCGCGCTCGCGTCCGCCGAGAGCCAGGCCGAACTGCAGCAGACCTATGGTGGGCTGGCTGGCAACGGCAATGGTGGCAGTGTGTCGGGTGGCGGGCTGCCTACCCCTGAGCGCGCCGGGCTGTTCACGCCGAGCGCCAATCCCGAATCCCAGGTCGCTGCTGAGACCGCGCCACCCGTACCCGCCGCGCCGGCACCCGAGCCCGTGATGCCGCCCGCCGCCCCCACCGTCGCCGCGCTCGCGCCACCGCTCGCAGCTCCGGATCCGATGCCGGCAGCGATTGCGCCGCCACCGAGCTTCGATCCCAAGAACGAGCTGCCCATGACTCCGCCGGCAGCGGTGACCCAGCCGCAGGAAGGCATGTTGGTGGTGCATCAGCTGCCTTATGCCCTGCGCAAGGAATTGCCCAAGCTCGAGCTGTCGATGCATGTCTACAGCCCGGTCGCCGAAGAGCGCTTCATCGTCCTCAACGGCAAGCGCTTCAACCTGAGTTCCCCGGCTCCCGGCCCGGAGCTCAACCTCGTCGATATCGTTGACGACGGCGCGGTGCTCGAGTTCCGCGGCCAGCGGTTCTTGTTGCCGCGGGTGTCGTACTAGGGCCCTGAACCCTCCTGGCGCCGGTCACGCATTGCGCCCGTTACCGCAGACGTGGATGGCAGCTTTGGTAGCGTGGCTCTGAGCGCGCGTCGAGCTGGTATTTCGCGCACAAGCGATCGCGCCAGCGCCGCGTATGGCCACGGAGCGTAGATATCGACATTTGAAGGGAACGCTTCGTCGCGAAACGCGGCGCTGGCGCGATTACCGATTTCGTGATGACCAACACCACGCGCGCTCAGGG
The DNA here is from genome assembly GCA_031425695.1 of Rhodanobacteraceae bacterium. Taxonomy (GTDB): domain Bacteria; phylum Pseudomonadota; class Gammaproteobacteria; order Xanthomonadales; family SZUA-5; genus JANPJV01. Next base: position 58,812 of record JANPJV010000314.1, read on the forward strand.
CCACGCTACGTTCGGCTCTCGCGACCCGTGAGGCCGTTTGCCTACTACACGCACTTTGCCCGGATACTGTCGGCTTCCGTGAAGCCGGCCATACCCATTGTTCGTACGCGTTGACGAAAAACCAAAGCGGCGCTGGCATTGGGCGACGCCGGCGTTGGTGCTGGCGTGCATGGGCATGGCAGTGTGGCAGGCATTGGCGGCGCCGACGGAGCGCTATGCGGTGCTGCAGAGTTGGGGGACGATTCCGGCAGAGCTGCGCCTCGATCCCTCGGCCTTGCTCGGCGGTTCCGGGTTGCGCCTCTTCAGCGCGCTGTTCGTGCACGCCGACTGGACCCACCTCTTCGGCAACCTGTTGTTTCTAGGCCTGTTCGGCGCCGGCGTCGAGCGCACGCTTGGATCCTTGCGCCTGCTGTTCCTGTTCCTGATCGCCGGCGCCGCCGCGAACCTCTTTGCCGCGCTCATGTCGCCGCTGGTCAACGTGCCGATCATCGGATCGTCGGGCGCCGTCTCCGCGCTCATTGGCGCCTACGTGTTGCTCTATCCACGCTCGCACCTGGGCGTCATCCTGCCGCTCGGGCTGTACTTCCAGCTCGTGCGCGTCCCGGCCATCCACCTGATCGCCATCTGGCTGCTGTTCCAGTTCTTGGAAACCCTCGGCACCCGCGCCGGCGCGATCGCCTGGTGGGCCCACGTCTTCGGCTTCGCCAACGGCATCGTCCTAGCCTTGACCCTCCGCCCCTGGCTCTACCGACGGGATGCGCGGCTGTTGTGAAAGCCGCAAGAAAAGCAAGAATTTATCCACAGATTACGCAGATTTCCGCAGATTAAAAGCAATAGATTGGCCACCGACATGCGAGGCTCAACGAGCTTCTAATCTGCGCAAATCGGCTCTTAATCTGTGGATAAAAGCTTCTGCTCTTGTGCCTCTGCTATTTCTCCGGCTTCGCCGCCACCGGGGCCTGCCAGCGGGAGAGGGCGCGGAGGATGTTCACGGCTTCCTGGAGGACGAAGTCGGCGTCGGGGCCGGTGGTAGGCGTCGCGGCCGCACCAGGCGTAGGGGCAGCCTCGCGGTTACGGTTGCCGAGATGGCCGGGCAGCTCGGCTTCGGTGATGTTGGCAAAGGCGCGGCTGATCGGCTTGAGCTCGGCGGCCTGCAACTCGACGTCGGGGACGATGCCTTCAGCCTGGATCGAACGGCCGCCCGGGGTGAAGTAGAGGGCGGTGGTGAGCTTGATGGCCTCGCCACTTTCCAGCGGGAGGACCGACTGCACCGAGCCTTTGCCGAAGGTGCGCTGGCCGAGGATGAGTGCGCGCTTGCGATCCTGCAGCGCGCCCGCGACGATTTCGCTGGCCGAGGCCGAGCCGCCATCGACGAGCACGACCAGTGGCGCGCCCTTGAGCACGTCGCCGGCGGTTGCATTGAATTCAGCGCTCGCCATCGGCACGCGGCCGCGGGTGCTTACGATCACGCCGCTGTCGAGGAAGAGATCGCTGACCTCGACCGCGGCATCGAGCAGGCCGCCCGGATTGCTGCGCAGGTCGACAACCAGGCCCTCGAGCGGTTTCTTCGGCTTGATCAGGGCGGCGATGCGCTTGGCGACTTCTTCGCCGGTGTTGTCCTGGAAGGCGGCAATGCGTACATAGCCGAAGCCCGGCGCGAGCAAGCGCGCGCGTACCGCAGTGACGTCGATCACTTCGCGCGTGAGCTCGAGATCGATCGGCGGCTGGCCGGCGCGCAGCACGGTGATCTTGACCTTGGTACCGGCGGCGCCACGCATGCGGTCGATCGCAATGTCGGCGTTGTCGCTTTCGACCGCCAGCCCGTCAATTCGCGAGATCACATCCCCCGACTGGACGCCGGCACGCGCTGCGGGAGACTCGTCGAGCGGCGCGATCACCGTGAGCTGGCCGCCACGGATCTGCACCTCCAGCCCGAGGCCACCGTAGCTGCCGCTGGTGCCATCGGTCAGTGCCTGCAGGTCGTTCTTGCGCAGGTACGCGCTGTGCGGATCGAGATCGAGCAGCAGCCCACGGATCGCCGCCTTCATCAGTTGCTGCGCACTGACCGGCTCGACATACGAGCGCTGCACTTCGCGGAACACCGCGGTGAACACCCGGATGTCCTCGACGCTGACCTCGTCAGAGCCGGCGACCTTGGCGCTCTCGACGACCGTGTTGGTAGCCGGCTTGTCCGCCGCGGACTTCGGCTCGGCCGCGTGGACATGCGACATCAGGACCACGGCAAGAGTTGCGAATAAAGGGCGCAGCACAGGCAGGGTCATGGTCGATGGGCGTCAGGAGGCTGGTGGCAGTATAGGTTCGACTGTGCCCGTCGAAGAGCATCAACAAAGCAAAGCACTTCTATCCACAGATTTCGCAGATTTACGCAGATTAAAAACCAGCAGCGACGTCGGCTTGCATTGCTCTTAATCTGCGTAATCGGCTCTTAATCTGCGGATAAGGCTCTCCGCTTCTTGCTCTTGTGCTCTCGCTGCCTACTTCCCCCACCACCGCCCCGGATCGAGCGCCTGGCCGCGGTGGCGGAGCTCGAAGTACAGGCCTGGCTCGGAGGCGCCGCCGGAATCGCCAACGGTGGCCAGCGGGGCGCCGGCTTCGACCCAGTCGCCTTCGGCTTTTTCGAGTGTCTCGCAGCGGCCGTAGAGGCTCATGTAGCCATCGCCGTGGTCGAGGATCAGCAGCAAGCCATAGCCACGCAGCCAGTCGGCAAAGGCGACGCGGCCACGCGCGACGGCTTTGACCGGAGTGCCGCGCTCGGCCAGGATGTGGGTTCCGGCGCTGGCGCGACCGCCCGGCCCGGCCTGTCCGAAACCGATGCTGGTGCGGCCGGCGAGTGGACGACCCAAGTTGCCCTTGGATTCGGCAAACGGACGATCCTGCGGCAGCAGTGAGGGTACGTCACCGATCACATCGCGCAATTGTGCGAGCAGGCTTTCGATCTCCTGCGACTCACGGCCGAGATCTTCGACACGCGCTTCGACCTTCGCCAGCTCGCTCTTCAGGCCCTTGACGATGTCACCGCGGCGCGCGCGATCGGCGGCGAGCTCGGCCAGGTTCTGTTCTTCGAGCACGCGCACGGCGGCGAGCGCCTGGGCCGCGATCTCAGTGTCGGCAAGCACCTTTTCGAGGCCCGCGAGCAATTCCCGGACGCGGCCGATGCGGCTCATGCGCACTCGCTGCAACTGGGTCGAATACGCCATCAACCGGCCGGTGTCCGACATCTGGTCCTGGGCGAGGATGAGCTTCAGGGTATCCAGCCGCCCGAGCACGTAAGCCGAGCGCAGCAGGGCCGCGAGCGCGGATTTTTCACCAGAGAGATCGGTTTCGAGGCGCGCCGATTCGGCCTGCAGCTCGATCAGTCGTGCCTCTTCCAGCACGGCCTCGGCAGCCAATCGCTTGAGCGTTTCCTTGCGACCGGCGATCTCCTTGTCGACCTTGCGCAACTCGGCGATCGCGACATCGACGGCGCCCTTGCGCTGCGTGCGTTCCAGCTCGGCCTTGGCAACCTGCGCACCGATGGCCTCCAGGCGATCGACCAGGCCGGCTTCGTTGCTCATGTCGGCAGGCTGGGCGAAGGCGGGGATCGCCAGGCCTGAGAGGATGATTACCAGCAGCAGCAAAGCAAGAGCTCGCGGCCATGGCCGCTCCCACGATGGCTGCTCCCACGAGCGATTCACGCGCGTGCTCATTCGGCGAACAGCGAGCGCCCGCTCATTTCGGCGGGGATCGGGAGCTGCATGAGCTCGAGGATGGTGGGTGCGAGGTCGCGCAGTGCGCCGCCGTCGCGCAGGCGCGCGGGGCCGCCGACGTAGACGACCGGGACCGGATTCATCGAGTGCTGGGTGGCGGGCTGGCCACTTTCCGCGTCCCACATGTCTTCGAGGTTTCCATGATCGGCGGTGACCAGCATGGCGCCACCGCTGCGCAGGATTGCGGCTTCGAGCCGACCGAGCGCGGCATCCACGGTTTCGGCCGCGGCGATCGCTGCCGCCATGATGCCGGTGTGGCCAACCATGTCCGGATTGGCGATGTTGCACACGATGAGATCGAACCGGCGTTCCTCGATTGCTTCGACCAGCCGATCGGTAACTTCAGGACAGCTCATCTGCGGCGCCAAGTCATAGGTCGCGACTTTGGGCGACGGCACCAGGATGCGCTCCTCACCGGGGTAGACGGCTTCGCGCCCGCCGCTGAAGAAAAACGTCACGTGCGCGTATTTTTCGGTTTCAGCGATGCGCAGCTGGGTGCGCCCTTGCGCGGCCAGGACTTCCGGCAGGGTGTTGGCCATGCTCTGCGCAGCAAAGGCGATGCTGCTGGGAATATCGTCGGCATATTGGGTCAGGCTAACGAAGTCGGCCAGCAGGGGAACGCGCATCCGCGCGAAGCCCACGAACTTGGGATCGATGAAGGCCTTGCTGATTTCGCGCGCGCGGTCGGCGCGGAAGTTCATGAAGACGACGGCATCGCCATCGGCCACCGGAACACCCCCAGCAATCGTGGTTGGCGCCACGAACTCGTCGTTTTCGCCACGTGCATAGGCGGCGGCGAGCGCGCTCGTCGCGTCGGCTGCGTCGAAATCTCCACGCGCATCGACGATCGCCTGCCACGCGCGTTCGACGCGGTCCCAACGCTGGTCCCGGTCCATGCCGTAGTAGCGTCCGCCGACGCTGGCGATCCGCACTTGCGGCACCTGTGCACACAGCCCCTGCAGCCGCTCGAGCGAGGGCAGGGCACTGCGGGGCGGCGTATCCCGGCCATCGAGGAACACATGCACGGCAATGCGCGCGGCGCCCTGGCGCGCGGCCATTTCCAGGAAGTGCAGGATGTGGTCTTCGTGGCTGTGGACGCCACCGGGTGAGAGCAGCCCGAGCACATGCAGCGTCCGTCCGTTAGCGGACACTTTTTGGACGGCCGCGGACAAGACCGGGTTGGTTTCGAAGCTGCCATCGGCAATGGCGGCGTCGACGCGGGTCAGGTCCTGGTAGACGATCCGACCGGCGCCGAGGTTCATATGACCCACCTCGGAGTTGCCCATCTGGCCTTCCGGCAGGCCGACGGCCAGCCCATCGGTGCGAATCAGCGTTCGCGGGCTGGTCGCCCACAGGCGATCCCAGTGGGGTGTGTGCGCGAGGTGGATCGCGTTGTCTGGCGCGGGCTCCGCGTATCCCCAGCCATCGAGGATCAGGAGCAGGATCGGCTTCGGCGGCATGCGCGTTTCGTCAGGTGCAGGCGGGATCGCTCCGATGCTAGCCGAGCGCGTGCCTTGTGCGCCGCCAGCAATTCCGGAGTTGGCCGCGACCCGTGCCGGAAGTTGGGTCGCGCCTCACGCAACCAAAGTGGCTGCGGCTGCATCTATTGGATGGCACAGGGATTGCAATCGCTCCCGCACCAGATTCGAACCCAGACCTTAAGGAGGTCACCATGGAAAGCATCACCGAACAACCCTTCGCTGCTCGGGAAGAGCGTTTTGTCGATCGCCTGCTGCAAGCGCTCGCCACCCTGCCGCAAGACGAGCCGCGCGGCGCCGCGCGCTGCGCGCAGGATTGGGCCCGCGCTGAGCGCACCGAGTCCGCCCCCATCTCCCCAGTCCGCAACTAAAGAGCACACCCATGAACGAGAACAAGTTTGTCAACGCGCTGCTGGCGGCCCTGGTGGTCGGCGTCGCCACTCCAGTGATTGCCGCGACCGTGGTTGCGCCGGGCACCAGCGGTGACTCGGTCAACAAGTCCCTGAGCGTGGCCGATGGCACGGCGGTCCAGAGCGTCGAAACCGTCAATGGCAGCATCGAGGTCGGCTCCGGCGCGACCGCGAACTCGGTAGAAACCGTCAACGGCAGCGTCAAGGTGGGCAACGACGTTTCTGTCGAGTCGCTGGAAACCGTCAACGGCAGTGTCGTCGCTGGCAGCAACCTCAAGGTCAAGGGCAACGTCGAAACCGTCAACGGTCGCATCGAAATTGCCAGCGGCGGCAGCATCGAGGGCTCGGTCGAGACCGTCAACGGCAAGGTCAGCCTCGATAACGTCAGCGTTGCGCAGAACGTCGAAACCGTCAATGGCGGGCTCGATTTCAAGGCCAGCCGCATCGGCGGCAACGTCGAAATGGTCAATGGCCGCATTGATCTCGCGGCCGCGACCATCGTCGCCGGCGACCTGGTCGTCGCCAAGAACAAGAGCTTCGGCTGGAGCTGGGGCAGCAAGCCCAAGCCGCCGGTCGTGGTCATCGGCGAAGGCAGCGAAGTCCGCGGCCGCATCCTGATCGAGAACGAAGCAACCAAGCTCTACGTCCACCAGAACGCACGCATCGGCGAAGTGGTCGGCGTCACCGCACAGCGTTTCAGCGCCGAAGCGCCGGAGTGAGATCTCGATCCGAAATCTGCGATTTCGGATCGGAGCGGGACTCGATCCGAAATCTGCGATCTCGGATCGGTTGGGTGAGTCGCCGGCGGGGCGAAGACGCGGTCTTCGCCGCGCCACCACTGGCACGCATTGAACACGATTTGTAAAGCCGGTCTGACGCTCTCCTTGGCGCCAGTCGAGCACTGAAACTTTTCTGTTGCCCCGCAGTCTGACTTGGCAGGGCAGCACTCCAAATCCCCGTCCCGGGATTGCTTCAGAGACAGCGAAAGGGACCTTGACGCCGGGTATGGATGCCTGGCGTTTTTTTTGCGTGCTATTTGGAAAAGAGCGGGGAGGAAGGAAGCGAAGAGAAGCAGAAAGGTCGCGAAGGGAAGCGCATCTACACCCCAGCCCTTTAGCCTTCGTGGGTCTGCGCTATGCGCATACGCTCTTGCCGCCTTCTGAGAAAAATGCGCCCGCGCGCAGCGCAGACCCACCAGATCCACAGCGCCCTAACCACCTGCTGCTGCTTGCATCGCCCTCCTTCGCGTCCTTTCTGTTTTTCCTTCGCTTCCTTCCCACCCCGCTCTTTTTTATCGGGACCAGCGCGCTCAGATCTCGCCCATCCCCTCCGGCGTGCCATTCGGCCCGACGCGCAGGAGCTTGAGCGTGTTGGTGCCGCCGAGCAGGCCGGTGTGGTCGCCGGTGGTGATGCAGACGCGGTCGCCGACGCTGAGGCGGCCCTGGGCGTGGAGCATTTCGATCGCGAGGCGGGTGGATTGGGCGACGCCGCCGCCTTGTGGATCGAACGCGACCGGGTAGACGTCGCGATACAGGCACATGCGCTGGCGTGCGGGCTGGTGGCGGCTCATTGCGTAGATCGGGATGCGCGAGCGGAAACGTGAGAGCCATTGCGCGGTCGCGCCGGATTCGGTCAGCGCGATGATCGCGCGCACGCCGATGCGGTTGGCGAGCGCCATCGCGGCCATCGCGATCGCCTGGTCGGTACGGTGGATTTCCAGCGGCGCCGGCAGCGTCGATTCCATCGATTCGAACTGGCGCTCGGCGGCCTCGCAGATGTTGCGCATGGCGGCGACCGCCTGGTCCGGATGCTTGCCAGAGGCGGTTTCGGCCGAGAGCATGACCGCATCGGTGCCGTCGAGCACGGCGTTGGCGACATCCAGCACTTCGGCGCGCGTCGGGATGGGCGACTCGACCATCGACTGCAGCATCTGCGTCGCCGTGATCACCACCCGATGGCGCGAGAGCGATTCGCGGATGATGCGTTTCTGCAGTCCTGGCAGTTCCGCGTAGCCGATCTCGACGCCGAGATCGCCGCGCGCGACCAGGATCGCGTCCGACGCGTCGATGATCTCGGCGAGGTTGTCCATTGCTTCCGCGCGTTCGATCTTGGCGATCAGCGCGGCGGACGAGCCGGCGCCGCGCAGCAGCGCACGCGCCTGGTTCATGTCGGCCGCGGTGCGCGGAAACGACACCGCGAGATAGTCGGCGCCCATGCGCGCGGCGAGCTCGATGTCACGCCGGTCCTTGTCGCTGAGCGCGTCCACCGAGAGCCCGCCGCCCAGGCGGTTGATGCCCTTGCGATCGGAAAGCTGGCCGCCCACCATCACTTTCGTGTGGATCTGCAGCCCATCGATGCGTTCGACCTTCAGGCTCAGCAGGCCGTCGTCCAGCATCAGCGTGTCGCCGGCTTTCACATCCTGGTGCAGTTGCTTGTAGCTGACCCCAACCCGATGCACGTTGCCGGGATCCGGCGTGGTACTGCAATCGAGGGTGAAAGGCTGCTCGGGAACGAGCTCGACCGGGCCATCGGCGAAGCGCTCGATGCGGATTTTCGGCCCTTGCAGATCGGCCAGGATGGCCACCTCGCGGCCCAGCGAAGCCGCGACGCGGCGCAACTCTTCGGCACGCCGCAGTTGATCTTCGGCCGTCCCGTGCGAGAGATTCAGGCGCAGCACATCGGCTCCCGCCTCGATGATCTTGGCGAGCATCCCCGGGCGGTCGGTCGCCGGTCCCAGGGTGGCGATGATTCGGGTGCGACGAACCTGCAGCATGCACTTACTCCACGCGGATCGATCATTGGCGCGGACTCTATCAAAGTGCTCCCCGCACTTTTGCGCAATCACGGAGCGGGTGCACGAAGTCCACGACCATGCGCGTTAAACTGGGAGGACACGTGTGCCTCAATTGGATTCGATGAACGCTTCTCCCAAGGTGGTGGCCGACTTTGCCGACAAGGCCAAAGGTGTATTGGTCGAAACCCATCGGCTGAACGCCGGTGGCTGGGACGTCGAGGCGGCGCATGCGCACCAGGAAGACCTGAGCGATCTCGCCGACTACGCGGGCAACCTCGGGCTCGAGCGCATTCACGCGGCGGCGCTGGACCTCTATGCCTACGTGAGCGTATTCACCGAAGGCACGATGCGCCCGAACCCGGCGCAGCGCGCCGAGCTCGACCGGCTGATCCAGGATGCGCAGAGCGCCGTGCTGGAGCTCGCCCCGAGCGTTGCCAAGCTCACCGGGGCGGTCGTCTACCTGCTTGCGCCGGGCCTCGACGAACCCAATGGCCTGGCGCCGTCATTGCGCCACGAGTCATTGCAGCTCGCGATCTTCCAGGACGGCGACAGTTTTTCCGACGCCATCCGGGCGCATCTGCCACAGGCAATCCTGGCCGAAGGTGCGTTTGTTGGCGCGGTTTCCGAGTTGCTCGACGACCTGGCGCCGACCGTGCCTGAGGCCACCCGGCTGCCGCTGATCGGCATCGGCGGAGGCGATTCCTCGGCGCGCCTGCAGGCCCTGGTCGGCGGCGCCGACCTGTTCATTCCGCGGCTCGACGACCCGACCCTCGCGGCGCAGGTGCGCGAGTTGCTCGCCACCCAGAACATCGAGCCGTTCCGCGTGCTAGTGGTCGATGACGATCGCCAGATGTGCACGTACTGCGACGCCATCCTCAGCCGCGCGGGGATGATCGTCGAGAGCACGACCGAAGCCGACACGGTGATCGAGCGCGTGCGGCGCTTCAAACCTGACCTCGTGCTCATGGACCTCTACCTGCCGGGCATCGATGGCATGACCCTGACCGCGCAGCTGCGGCAGCTGGCCGATGCGGTGGTATTGCCGATCGTGTTTCTTTCCGGCGAGCAGAGCGAGGAGGCGCGCTTCCAGGCCATCCAGGTCGGCGGCGACGATTTCCTGACCAAGCCAGTCCGCCCGCGCCACCTGGTGGCGGCCGTGCGCAGCCGCATCAAGCGCGTGCGCACGCTGAGCAAGCAGCTGATCCGCCGTCCCGGCGATGCCCAGGGCCACATGCGGCGCGGCGCCTTCCTCGACCACCTGCGCGAGGTCAAGGGCCGCACGCCCGGGCCGGCCACGGCCCTCATGGTGATCGCGGTCGACCAGGCCCACGATCTGTCCGACCGCCTCACCCTCTCGGTCGGACACGAGCTCGAACAGGCGGTCGCGCTGCGTCTCGCCAAAGGATTCTCCAAAGAAGATCGCTATTGCCTGATCCAGGAATTCGGTTTTGGCCTCAGCCTGGAACGTGATCGCCGCGACGAGATCCTGGAGACCGCCGAGAGCCTGCGCGCGCTGATCGGCGACCAGCCATTCAAGATCGAAGGCACCGATACCCAGCTCACCGCGAGTGTCGGCATGGCGCTGATGCCGAGCCTCGAGCGCAGCCTCGACGACTGGATCAACGCAGCCTTCGCGGCCGTGCGCACGGCCGGCCGGCTCGGCGGCAACCGCGTCGAAGGCATCCTTTCCGACAACGGTTCCGGCCTGTCACCGGAGCGGCAGATGCGCATTCGCGAACTGCTCCGCGATGCCACATCGCCGCATGGCCTGGTCTTCGATTTCCAGCCGCTGATCCCGCTGCGCGCGACCGAGACCGGCCACTACGCGATGCTCATGCATCTGCGCGATCCCAAGGAGCCGCTCGGTGGCGTCATCCGCGCCGACTTCATGCCGGTCGCTCGCGATCTCAAGCTGCAAGCAGCGATCGATCGCCTGGTGATCACGCGCGCGCTCGAAGCGCTCGACGACCAGCGCTCGCGCAATCGCGTCACCAATCTGGTGGTGCCAATCGATGGGCTCTCGATCGATCGCGAGCAGCTGACCTGGCTGCAGTCCGAGTTCAGCCGGCGCAAGAACACCGAGCAGACACTGACACTCGAGTTCGACGCCAACGCGCTCACCGACAGCGGCGCCGAACGCATGCTGGAGCGCCTCGAAGCCGTCGGCGTGCGCTTCGCCGCGGTCGACCGCTCCGGTCGCCTGGCCCACATCAAGGGCCTCGAAGCACTGCCCCTCAACACCCTGCGCCTGCCCGCTGCTGCCCTGCAGGCCATGGACGCCAGCCTGGTTACGCCGGTCCTCGAAGCCTGGTACCGCGCCGAGCGCGACATCATCATCGACGAGATCCGCGACCTCACGCTGATCGGCAAGTTCTGGAACATGGGCATCAGCTACCTGCAAGGCGACGTCCTCGCCACCGCCGGCCCGCGCCTCGACTTCGATTTCTCGGAGATAAGTTTGGGGTGAGGCGACGCGCTTTGGACGCGAAGCGTCCTGCGTTGCCGAACGCCCGTCAGCTGTGCTGACGGGCCGGGGCGAAGAAGGTCACTGCAGCGCGGAGAATTGATCGAAGCCGCCGCAACGCGGCGCGTCGGGCCGGGGCGAGGAAGTGACAGTGTCCCCGCGAAGTTCATCGAAGCGCTCTCGCTCGGTGGGTCTGCGCTGCGCGCGGACTCTTTTGATCTAGCTTTGGCTCGGTGGGTCTGCGCTGCGCGCGGACTCTTTTGATCTAGCTTTGGCTCGGTGGGTCTGCGCTGCGCGCGGACTCTTTTGCTGTTCTGAGAGCAAAGCGTCCGCGCATAGCGCAGAC
>JANPJV010000315.1:0-25900 GCA_031425695.1 Rhodanobacteraceae bacterium
TCGCTGCCGGTTGTTGCCTGTTACGGCGACCCCCGCGGGCTCGTGGCCGTCCGACTCTCGGTCCCTACCCCCCGCGCCGCCGAACGCCCGCAAGCTGCGCTTGCGGGCCGGTCACAACTCCCTCCACCAAACAACGAAGGCCGCCCGACAGGGCGGCCTTTTTTGTTTGGTGGAGGCGGGGAGAGTTGAAGACCCGGGACGGGGGGTGAGGCGGGCTTTCGCGCGGCATGCCGCGCGCCGCCGAACGCCCGCAAGCTGCGCTTGCGGGCCGGTCACAACTCCCCTCGCCTCCACCGGCGCGGACTGCTGGTCGTAGGTCATATTGATCCCGCAGGGATCTACTTGACGCTTGTGCCTTACACTGAGAACGCGTCAAGTAGCCCGCCAGCGCGGGCAACATGACCTACCAAGAGCGTCCGCGCACAGCCGCTCCCACAACAGCTTCTTCTCGCATCCCCCCAGCAGCTCGGCTTCACCCTATCCTTCGGGCTAAATCCCTGCACCCGACCCGCGCTTGTCCCTCGACTACGCCATCCTCGATTCGCTGCGTATGCATCATCCGGCATGGCGGCTGCTGCGGTCGGACCATGCGGCCCTGGTGGCGAGCTTTCTGCACCGGGTGTTCGTGGTCCCGAACCGGCGCGTGATGGCGGCTGCGGACTTGGCTGAAGCACTGGAAGACGAACTGTTCGCGCTGCGCCAGCGCCTCGGGGAATCTGCTTTTCCGAAACCTGCGCTTGAATATCTGAATGACTGGTCGAGCCCTGACAAGGGCTGGCTGCGCAAGTTTTATGCGCGCGGCAGCGACGAGCCCCAGTTCGACCTGACACCCGCCACGGAGAAGGCGATCGCTTGGCTGAATCAGCTGTCCGAACGCAGTTTCGTCGGTACCGAATCGCGCCTGCTCACCTTGTTCGAACTGCTCAAGCAGATGAGCACGGGCAGCGAAACAGACACCGAGAAACGCGTCGCCGAGCTGCAGGCCCGGCGCGCCGAGATTGATCGCGAGATCGAGCGCGCGCTGGAAGGCGACGCGCCGATGCTCGATGACACGGCGCTGCGCGATCGCTTCCAGCAGTTCATGCAGCTCGCGCGCGAGCTGCTGGCGGATTTTCGCGAGGTGGAACACAACTTTCGCCAGCTCGACCGGCGCGTGCGCGAGCGCATCGCGTTGTGGGAAGGGAACAAGGGCGCACTGCTCGACCAGATCATGGGCGAGCGCGATGCGATCGGCGATTCCGATCAGGGCCGCAGCTTTCGGGCGCTGTGGGATTTCCTGATGTCGAGCCGCCGCCAGGAAGAGCTTTCAACGCTGCTTGAGCGCGTGCTCGCCTTGCCGCCGATTGATGAGCTGAAGCCGGAACCGCGCCTGCGCCGCGTGCACTACGACTGGCTCGAAGCCGGCGAGCACACCCAGCGGACGATCGCGCAGCTGTCGGCGCAGTTGCGCCGTTTCCTGGACGATCAGGCCTGGCTGGAGAACCGTCGCATCATGGACATCTTGCATGGCATCGAAGCGAAGGCCTTGGCCTTGCGTGCCAGCCCGCCCCCGGGGGATGTGATGCTCATCGCGCAAGCAGCGGTCGATGTGGAACTGCCGCTGGAGCGCCCCTTGTACACGCCGGCGTTCAAGCCGGTGATCAGCGCACTCACGACGGACATGACTGACGAGGAGCTCGATCCCTCGGCGCTGTTCGGGCAGGTCGTGGTCGACACGGCGCGGCTGACGCGCCATATCCGCCAGTCTTTGCAAGAGCGTTCGCAGATCACCTTGAAGGCCTTGATCGACGCGGCACCGCTCGAACAGGGACTGGCGGAACTGGTCACCTATCTGCAACTGGGCAGCGAGTCATTCGCTGCGGTGGTCGACGAGAGCGTCAATGACCTGATTCGCTGGAGCAGCCTTGCAGATGGGACGCTCACCGAGCGGCAGGCACACATGCCGCGCGTCATTTTCGTGAGATAGGAATGGACCAGGACGCTCCACACGCCCAGCCCGACCTGTCGGTCCTGTTGATCAACCTGCTCAAAGGCGTCATCTATCGCGAGGCAGACGAACGCCTGTGGGGCAAGCTCATCGATCTGCAGGCGCGCGTACGCGACTACGTCGGCGTGCTTGGGCTGGAGCTCATTCTCGACGAAGCCGAGGGCCACGCTTTTCTCAAGAGCCGCCCGGAGCCTGCCGATGACGACACCACCGCGGTCCGGCTGCCGCGCTTGATCGCGCGCCGGACGCTGTCCTTTCCGGTCAGCCTGATGCTGGCACTCTTGCGCAAGAAACTTGCCGAGTTCGATGCCAGCGGCTGCGATACCCGGCTCATTCTCTCGCGCGAAGATGTGGTCGAAATGGTGCGGGTATTCATGCCCGACAGCAGCAACGAAGCGCGCCTGATCGACCAGATCGATACGCACCTGAGCAAGATCGTCGAGCTTGGCTTCCTGCGCAGGCTCAAGCCCGCCTCCGGCGCGACCGGCAGTCCCAACTTCGAGGTACGCCGCATCCTCAAGGCCTTTGTCGACGCCCAATGGCTGGCCGAGTTTGATGGGCGCCTGGCCGCTTACCGCGCCCAGCTTGCAGGGGCACCGCTGCCTGGGGCCAGCGATGAATGAGCCGGCCACGCTGGGCCTGAGCTTCGTCAGCGACGATGCCCTGTCGGGATTTCGCCTGAAGCGCCTGGAGGTCTACAACTGGGGCACCTTTGATGGGCGTGTCTGGACGCTCGAGCTCGACGGGCGCAACGGCCTGCTGACCGGAGACATCGGGTCGGGTAAGTCGACGCTGGTGGATGCGATCACCACCCTGCTGGTGCCGGCGCAGCGCGTCGCCTACAACAAGGCAGCTGGCGCCGATAGCAAGGAGCGCACGCTGCGCTCCTATGTGCTCGGTCACTACAAGTCCGAGCGCAACGAGGCGACCGGGACCGCGCGTCCAGTCAGCCTGCGCGACCACACCAGCTACTCGGTGATTCTCGGAGTGTTCCACAACGCCGGCTATGACGCGACCGTGACCCTGGCCCAGGTGTTCTGGATGAAGGACGCGCACACCCAGCCAGCGCGCTTTTTCGTGGCCACCGAGCGCGCGCTATCGATCACCAGGGATTTCACCCAGTTCGGTTCCGACATCACCCAGCTTCGCAAGAAACTGCGCGCGGCCGGTGCCGAGATCGAGGACAGCTTCCCGCGCTACGGGGCCTGGTTTCGCCGCCGTTTCGGGATCGACAACGACCAGGCCCTGGAGCTCTTCCACCAGACCGTGTCGATGAAATCGGTCGGCAACCTGACCGATTTCGTGCGCAGCCACATGCTCGAACCCTTCGATGTGCGGCCCCGCATCGAGTCGCTGATCACCCACTTCGATGATCTCAATCGTGCGCACCTGGCGGTGCTGTCCGCGCAACGCCAGGTCGCGCTGTTGACCCCGCTGGTGGCCGACTGTGCACGGCACTCCGCCCTGCAGGCCGAGCTCGACCTGCAACGCCAATGCCGCGACCTGCTGCGCATCTATTTCGCTGGATTGAAGCTAGGGCTGCTCGAACGCCGCCTGGAGCACCTGGGCGAGGAGTGGCAGCGGCTCGATACCCAGGTCACGCGCCTGGAAGGCCAGCGCGACGAGCAGCGCCAGGAAATAGATGAACTGAAGACCGCCATCAGTGAGAACGGCGGCGATCGCCTGGAGCGACTCGGCGCCGAGATCAAGAAGCGCGAAGCACTGCTGGAGACACGGCGCCAGCGCGCCCACCGACATGCGGCGCTCAGCCGCGAAGTGGGTGAAGCACCGGTCAGTGACGAAGCCGGATTTGTCGCCCAGGCGCAACGCCTGCAGACGCTACGCGGCGAGCTGCGCGAGCGCGACAGCGACCTGCAGAATGAACTCACGGAGCTCACGGTCAGCCTGCACCAGGGCAAGTCCGAACATCAGTTGCTCAGCACCGAACTCGAGAGCCTGCGGCGTCGGCGCAGCAATATCGACGACCAGCAGGTGCAGATGCGCAGCGCGCTGTGCAACGCCTTGAACATCGCCGAGGACGCCCTGCCCTTTGCCGGAGAATTGATCCAGGTACGCGAGGAAGAGCGTGCCTGGGAAGGCGCCGCGGAGCGCCTGCTACGCGGTTTTGCGCTGGCCCTGCTGGTGCCGGACAGCCACTATGCGGCAGTCACCGAGTGGGCCGACCGCAACCATCTGCGCGGGCGCCTGGTTTACTTCCACATGCGTTCGCGCCGTGCCAGCGAGCTGCCCACGCTGCATCGTGACTCGCTGGTGCGCAAGCTCAGCGTCAAACCAGATTCGCCGTGCTACGACTGGCTCGATCGCGAGCTCGCGCATCGTTTCGATTTCGCCTGTTGCGACACGCAGGAGCAGTTCCGCCGCGAGATGCGCGGTGTCACCGTCGCCGGCCAGGTCAAGGACCCGAGCGGTCGGCACGAGAAAGACGATCGGCACCGGATCGACGACCGCAGCCGTTATGTGCTCGGCTGGAGCAATCTCGAAAAGATCGCGATTCTCGACACTCGTCGCCGCCAGCTCGAGACCCGGCTCGGAGGGACCAGCGCCGAGATCGCGCGTATCCAGGGCGAGCGTTCGAACCTTGGCCAGCGATTGGAAGCGCTCGTACGCCTGCAGGAATTCACCGATTTCACCGAGCTCGACTGGGCCAGCGTCGTCAGTGAAATTGCCGCCCTGACTGAAGAGCGGGCGCAACTCGAACAGGCTTCGGATGTCCTCAAGCAGTTGAATGGGCGACTGGAATCGGCGACGCGCGCAGTCAAGGAAACCGAGAGCGCGCTGGAGGCTGCGCGCGACAAGCGCTCACGGGTCGACCAGCGGCGCGCTGATGCGCGGGCGCTGGAACAGCAATCGCTGCAACTGATCGGCACTGCGGTCATCGATCCAGAGCGCACCGCGATGCTCGACGCGCTGCGTGCCGAGGCGCTTGGCACGCATCAGCTCACCGTCGAATCCTGCGACAACCGCGAGCAGGACCTGCGCAGCTGGATGCAGGCGCGCATGGACGCCGACCAAAAGAAGCTTGAGCGCCTAAGCGAGAAGATCATCAAGGCGATGGCCGCGTTCAAGGAAGAGTTCAAGCTGGTCACCGCGGACATCGACGCCAGCCTGGAAGCCGGCTACGAGTACGCCAAACTGCTCACCCAGCTCGACCGCGACGACCTGCCGCGCTTCCTGGATCGCTTCAAGGAACTACTGAACGTCAACACGATCAACGAGATCGCCAACTTCAACGCACAACTGGCGCGCGAGCGCGCGACCATCAAGGAGCGCATTGCGCACATCAACCAGTCGCTGACGCAAATCGACTACAACCCTGGCCGCTACATCGCGTTGGAGTCACAGTCGGCGCCCGACAACGATATCCGCGAGTTCCAGGGCGAACTGCGCGCCTGCACCGAAGGGGCCGTTTCCGGTTCGGAGGATGCGCAGTATTCGGAGGTCAAGTTCCTCCAGGTCAAGTCGATCATCGATCGCTTCCGCGGGCGCGAGGGCCTGTCCGAGCAGGATCGGCGCTGGACGGTGAAAGTCACCGATGTGCGCAACTGGTTCCTGTTCGCGGCCAGCGAGCGCTGGCGATCGGACCACACCGAGCATGAACATTATTCGGATTCCGGTGGCAAGTCCGGCGGCCAGAAGGAAAAGCTCGCCTACACCATTCTCGCCGCCAGCCTCGCCTATCAGTTCGGGCTCGAATGGGGCGCAGTGCGTTCGCGCTCATTCCGCTTCGTGGTCATCGACGAGGCCTTCGGCCGTGGCTCGGACGAGTCAGCGCATTACGGCCTCAAGCTGTTTGAGCAGCTCAATCTGCAACTTTTGATCATTACACCGCTGCAGAAGATCCACATCATCGAGCCTTATGTGTCCAGCGTCGGCTTCGTCCATAACGAGGGCGGGCGCGCGTCCAAGTTGCGCAACCTGTCGATCGCGGAATACCGGGCGCAGAAGGCGCAGCACGCGGCGACTGTCGAAGTCGCACGATGAACTGGAGCGGTCCCGCCGAACTGAAAGCCCAGCTGTCGCGGCTCTGGGAGCGCGGCGAACTGCTGCGCGCGGCGCTCGGGTCGAGCTCGCTGTTCCCACTGCGATTGGTGCTGAAGTCACCGTCTTCCGGGGAGTTGAGCACGCGCTTCGAGGCTGTGCGGCAGTGGGCCGCCGAACTCGCCGCAATCCCGCACATTCGCATCGAATGGCGCAGCGTGCGGCATCGGGTCCAGGGCCTGCAGCGTTTGCCGGAGCGCGTGTTTGTAGACTGCCTGGATGACGCGCTGTCGCTGGTCTCGCAACGAGCGGATGCACAAAGGTTTCTGGATCTTGCTGCACTGACTCGTTCCGCCTTGCCGGTCCTGGAAAGTTGGCTCGCTCGACGCCCGCTGCAAGCACTGGAGCTCGCCCGCGCTTGGCCGAAGCTCATCAAAGTGGTCGAGTGGATGGTCCTGCACCCACGCCCGCGCATCTACCTGCGCCAGGCGGATATCCCAGGCGTGCACAGCAAGTTCATCGAGGCGCACCGCGGGGTGCTGGCTGAATTGTTGGACCTGGCCTTGCCCGGAGAAGCGATCGCCGCCGACCGCGCCGGACTCGCCAAGTTTACCGAACGCTACGGCTTCCTGGGCAAGCCCGCACGCATCCGCCTACGCGTGCTCGACGCCGCCATCGCTCTGATCCCGGGCGCCACCTATCCCGACCTCAAGATCGACGCGTTGAGCTTCCAGAACCTCAAGATCGATCTCAAGCGCGTATTCATCACCGAAAACGAGGTCAATTTCCTCGCCTTCCCGCCGCAGCCCGGCGCCATCGTCGTTTTCGGCGCCGGCTACGGCTGGCAGGCCCTCTCCCAGGCGCGCTGGCTGCGTGACTTGCCGATCCACTACTGGGGCGACATCGACACCCACGGCTTCGCCATTCTGGATTACCTGCGTGGCCATTTCGAACACGTCGAATCCTTCCTGATGGACCGCAAGACGCTGATGGCACACGCGGAACTGTGGGGCGAAGAACCGGATCAGGTCCTCCACGACCTCGCCCTGCTCACCCGCGACGAGCGCGAGCTCTTCGACGATTTGCGCGACAACCGCATCGCCAGGAACCTGCGGCTCGAGCAGGAGCGGATTGGCTATGGGTGGTTTACGGCGGCGCTGGCGAAGCTTTCGTAGGTCATTTTGATCCCGCAGGGATCTACTTGACGCTTTGCTCTGCCGCAGAGCCGTCAAGTAGCCCGCTTGCGCGGGCAACATGACCTACGAAGCACGAGCGTCCGCGCACGGCGCAGACCCACCAAAAGCGTTGCGCCGAGCCCTACTCCAAGCCCGCCGGAAACACCGGCAACGCCGCAAAGTCCTCGGGCACATGCTGACGTACGACGCGTGCGTTGTGTTCTTTCGCGATCGCCTCGACCTTGTCCATCGAAGCCAGCGTCTGCTCACGGTCGACGTTGAATGACGGTACGAGACGTTTCTCACGGGACTCGGCGAGGTGCCACATATCGCCGGTCAGCAGCAGGTTTCCACTGGTGCCAGTTTTCACCAGCAGCACTGCATGGCCTGGCGTGTGGCCCGGCGACTGGTAGATCAGGACGCTGCCGTCGCCAAAGACATCGTGGGTCGCCTCGCCTTCGATCTGCACAGTCTTGGCATCTTCAAGCGCGCTGTAGGCGGTGAAATCCTGGGCGGCGCGGGCCTTGTCCGAGAACATGGCAGCACGCTCATCAGCGTCGACAATCCACGTCGAGGCTGCAAACAGGTTGCCGTTGCCGGTGTGGTCGAAGTGCAGGTGCGAAAAGGACAGGAACTCGATGTCGGCTGGTGTCAGGCCAATCTCGGCGAGCTGCGCGCTGAGCTTCTTCTTGACCACGATATGCACCGGGAATCCGTCCGGCTTCAGGCCGTCGGGCATGTCGGCAATGGCCTCGGGCACGCCGGTGTCCCAGATCAGGTCGCCGGCTGGATGTCGGATCACGTAACAGGGATCGATGAAGGCGCGCGCGACGCCCTTCATCGAACCATCGCCTGCGAAAAGATCCACATCGGAGAAATTGAGATCGCCGCAATTGAGCGCGTAGAGCTTCGGCGTGCTCGCAGCGACAGGCGTGGGCTCGGGCGGCGGCGTCACGGGCGCGGTCGAAACCGGTGCAGTGGAAGTCGCAGGCGGTGCCGGCGCGGGCTCCTGCTTGGCACACGCAGCAATCGCGACCAGGCAGGCTGAAACCAATAGCAGGCGCTTCATTGGGTTTTCTCCGAAGTTGAACGTGCGCGACTCTGGCGACCGCTCGGGGCCGGGTCAAGCCTCGCAATCGATTGTGCCGACCCATGATCGTCTCGCAACCGGGGCCACCGGGCGCTAGCCTCGACGGCTCCGCGCTCTCTTCGAGGTATCGATGCCCGCCCCCACTGCCTATGGCGTCCTTGGTACGCTCGAAGTCCCGCTGGCGCTGGGCCTGCTGCGCCTGTCGACTGAAGGCAGGCCCGACGAGGCGACCGCGATCATGGTCATCCAGCGCGCCCTCGATCTCGGCGTGCGAGTGCTCGACACCGCCGATTCGTACGCATTGAGCGACCAGGACCTGCACTACGGCGAAGCGCTGGCGCGCAAGGCCGTGACCAGTTGGAGCGGGCCACAGGACCAGGTGCGCATCCTCACCAAGGCCGGCATGGCGCGGCCGAAGGGTCGTTGGGTGCCCAACGCGCGACCAGAGCATCTCAAGCGCGCCGTCGACGGCAGCCTCGCGGCACTGGGCGTCGAGCGCCTCTACATGCTGCTGCTGCACGGGAACGACCCGGGCTCGCCCTTCGAGGACAGCCTGGGCACGCTGGCTGAGCTGCAGCGCGCGGGCAAGATCGAGCACCTCGGCCTTTGCAATGTCGATGTCGCCGAAATCCGTCAGGCGCAGCGGCACTTTTTCGTCAGTGCGATCCAGAACGAGCTCAGCGTCATCAACCGCAAGAACGCCGCGGAGGGCACGCTCGCCCTCGCGCGGCAGCTCGGCATCCCCTTCCTCGCGCACCGGCCGCTCGGCGGTCACTCGAAGGTCGACACACTGGAGAAAAATCGCGCGATGAAACCCATCGCGACGCGCTACCAGGTCACGCCGTACGAGGCCGCACTCGCGAGTCTGATCGATCTTGGGTTTCCGGTACTGCCGCTCTTTGGCGCGACGAGAATCGAGAACGTCGAGTCGAGCATTCGGGCCCTGAAGATCCGCTTGGACGACAAGGATCGCGAGGCGCTCGCGACCAAGATCACCTTCGAGGCCTCGCCCGACGGACTGGCGGCGATCGAGTCGCAACCGGTTCCGCCTGGTGTGCGCGAATTGAAATCCGGCGAAGCGCCAGGCACCGATCCCGAAGTCGTGATCGTCATGGGCGTCCAGGGCGCAGGCAAGTCGTCGCTCGTTGCGCGCTATGTCGATGCAGGCTACGAGCGGCTCAACCGCGACTTGGCCGGCGGCAGCCTCGACGACCTGATTCCCGTGCTGAAACAACATCTTGCCGACGGCCGCACGCGCATCGTGCTGGACAACACCTACCCGACGCGAGTTTCGCGCTGGCCGGTGATCCGCGCCGCACACGCCGCCGGCGTCCCAGTGCGCTGCCAATACCTGGCAACGCCAGTTCGCGAGGCGCTGATCAACATCGTCATGCGCACGCTCGATCGCTACGATCGCCTGCTCGGCCCCAATGACCTCAAGGAGCTCAGCAAGTCAGACCCGAATCTCCCGCCGCCCTTCGCCCTCGCCCGCTGGGCTGCGTGTTTCGAGCCGCCACAGCTCGACGAAGGCTTCGGCGTGGTCGACGAGGTGCCCTTCCAACGGCAACCCGCGACTGCCTTGTCGGGGTCGACCAAGGGCTTGCTGCTCGACGTCGACGGCACCCTGCGCAAGACCATCAGCGGCGAGATCTATCCGACCTCGCCCGATGACATCGAGCTACTGCCCGGTCGGCGTGAAGCGCTCGAAAAGTGGGTCGCCGATGGCTGGCAGCTATTTTTCGTTTCCAACCAGAGCGGCATCGCCTCCGGCAACGTCACCGAAGCCGCCGTGCGTGCGTGCTTCGAGAAGACCAAAGAGCTGCTGGGCCTGCCCGTTACGGACATCGCCTGGTGCCCACACCCGGCCTTCCCCGCCGGCTGCTTCTGCCGCAAGCCCATGCCCGGCCTCGGCATTGCGCTGGCCCGGAAACACGGCCTCGCCCTCGACGAATTGGTCATGGTCGGCGACATGGACAGCGACGAGCAATTCGCGAAGGCGATCGGTGCGAAATATCACCGCGCGGAGGAGTTTTTTGCGGAGCGTAGCTGACCGCGCGACGGCGCGCGCCAATGCGGGTTTGAGGTAGGCCGGGTCCTATGCGCCCGCCGGTCGAGATTTTGGACGGACCGGTTGCGAGCGCAAGGCGCCCGGCTCAGGCTACGGAGGCGGCTTTCGCTACGTAGCGAAACGCGGCCGCCGGCGCGATCGACAGCGTGCAAACATCCAGCACCACGCGCGCACGGAACCGCGCTACCTCAATCGGGAGCACCTCCCTAAGCCAACACCCCTTCCGCCTGCCGCACGCGCACGCGCCGCTCCACCGGGAAGGCGTACTTCAAAATCCGCCACAGCACGCTGCCGTACTGCTTCCAGAACCCGGCCGCGTTGTAGTGGATGCCGTACTTCGCGCAGATTGCGCGGACCTGTGGCGCGATTTCGGGATAGCGCGGTGCCGGGATGTCGGGGAACAGGTGGTGTTCAATCTGATGGCTCAGGTGGCCGGTCATCAGGTAGAACCAGCGCCCGCCTTCGAGATTGCTCGAGCCCTGGATCTGTCGCAGATACCACTGCCCGCGCGTCTCGTCGGTGCTCTCGGCCTTCGTGAACACATGCGCCTGCTCGGTGAAGTGGCCGCAGAAAATGATCGCGTTGGTCCACAGGCTGCGGATCAGGTTGGCCGCCGCATTGCCGAGCAGTACGCGCGGAATGTTCCAGAACGCGATCAGCGGGAACAGCACATAGTCCTTGAACAGCTGGCCACGCGCCTTGCGCAGGAACGGCGCCGCACGCTCGGCGAGCTCGCCCTTCTTCATCCGCCCTTTCGCCCAGCGCCCGAGCTTCAGATCCTGGATCGCCACACCCCACTGGAAATAGATCGCCAGCAGCGCGTACCAGATCGGCTGCAGCAGCGTGCGCCACGTCCATTTCTGGGCACCGGTGAGACGCAGCAAGCCGTAGCCGTAATCGTCGTCGACACCGAGGATGTTGGTATTGCTGTGGTGCTCGAAATTATGTGTCCGCCGCCAATGACTGCTGTGACAGACGATGTCCCACTCGTAGTTCTGCGAGTTCAGGGTCTCGTCGTTCATCCAGTCGTACTGCCCGTGCAGGACGTTGTGGCCGATCTCCATATTCTCGAGGATCTTGGCGTGCGCGAGCGCGATCACCCCGAGCACCCAGGTGATCGGATCGAAGCCGAACATGAGCAAGCCGCGGCCAGTAGCGCCGCTCACGCGCGCGTTGCGGACCTGCGTGCGGATGTGCACGGCGTCGCGTTCGCCGATATCGGCAGCGACAGTTGCTCGCAGCGTGTCGAGCTCGCTTGCCAAGTCGGTAAGTTGTTCGGGGCTGAGGACTGCTTTCTTGCTCATGGGAATCGGTTCTCTCAATGCAAAGCGTCAGAGTGCGAGCTCGATCGGCGAACGCGCGACCGAGACGCACAGCTGGATCAATTCATTCGCTTCCGAGGAGATCTCCCCGGTGCGCAGGTTCTCGACAGTGCCGCTCTTCTTGAGGCACTGGCAGGTCTTGCAGATGCCGATGCGGCACCCATGCTTGGGCTTCATGCCAGCGCGTTCGGCTTCGACCAGCAAGCCGCGATCGCCCCGCGCGGTGAACGTTTGTTCAGTGTTTGTGCAAATCACGGTATGCAGGGCATCGGCCGCCAGGCTGCGCGGCAGCACCCGACCGGAATAACTCTCACTGCGCACCCGCTCTGGCACGCCGGCCTCGCGGTACAGGTCTTCCACGCAGGCAGTGAAGGCTTCCGGTCCGCAGACGAGCGTCCGAAAACCTGCGAAACCTGGCACCAGGGCGCGGATCGCCGTCGCGTCCAGCCGGCCACGCTCGGCGCTGAAATGCACGCGCAGGTCGAGCACCGACCATTCCGCGGCCAGCGCTTCCAGCTCGCGCGCGAAGATGAAGTCATCCCGCGTCCGACAGCTGTGCACGAACACGATCGGCGACGCGTGCTTGCGTGCCCGCAGCTCGCGCAAGATCGACATGAGCGGCGTGATTCCGCTGCCGGCGCTCAGCATCAGGACGGGCTCATCCGCCATTGGAGCGGAAAACCCCCCTGCCGGCGCACTCAGATTCAGCACATCGCCCACCTGGAGCTGCGAATGCAAATAGCCACCGACCAGTGCCTGCGGGTGCAGTTTCACCGTCACCCGCAACAAATCGCCGCTCGCCGGATTCGACGACAGCGAAAAACTCCGATGCACGCGCCGGCCATTGATCTCGACTTCGACCACCACATGCTGCCCGGCGCGATAGCCCGGCCAGTTGCCCTTCGGCTTCAGCACAAAGGTCTTGGTGTCCGCCGTCTCGTCGACGATTTCCACCACGCGCGCCGGAATCCCGCGCGTCGACCACATCGGATTGACCGCTGACAGCATCGAATCCCACGCCGCCGCATCGTTCAACGGATGCAAGGCCGGGCTACGGAGCAAACTGGCAAAGTCGAAGATGCGCTTGGGGGCAAGAACCGCGGACAAGGGCGTGAATCTCAGATTGGGTGAACATACGTTCACTCAAATGCACCGCGCTGTCAACCCAAAAGCTGAACAAGCTGATGCCGATCAAGACGGAGGGTGAAGGAAGTCTTTCCTGCTCCGGCTTTTGATTGCGTGGGTCCGGACCTTGTCCGGACGCTTTTCTGGGTGCGGTCATGGCCGCGATGCTTTGCTGTCGCATGAGCGGCCATGCCCACGATCCTCTGCCTGGTCGAAAAGTTACCGCGCCTACTGCATCCAGGCGCTCCCCTCGCCCTTGCTCCAGGGAGTGAGACTTTGAATGTACAAACCGGCCTGATGGGTGACAAAGTCGACCGCCCACCCGAAACACTTTCCCCCACCCGCATGGGGTGACGCACCCCGCGCCTATACTCCCCCACCACCTGCGGACCCAAGCCGTCCATGCCCCGAGTCGAGCCAGCGCCAGTCAAGCCAGCCGAGCTCGAAGCGCTTCACCCGCCGAGCGAAGCGCTTCACCCGCGAGGCGAATCGCCGATCACCCGCGGCGAGCGCAAGCAACGCACGCGCGCGCACCTGCTCGACGCGGCCTTGCACCTGATGGGCGAAGGCCGTGGCTTTGGATCGCTGTCCCTGCGCGAGATCACCCGCGTCGCCGGCGTCGTGCCCGCCTCGTTCTATCGCCACTTCCACGACTTGAACGACCTCGGCCTCGCCCTCGTCGAGGAATCCGGCGTCACCCTGCGTCGTCTCCTGCGCGAGGCCCGCCGTACCGGCCTGCCGCCGACCCAGATGTTGCGCACCTCGGTGCAAGTCTTCCGCGACTACTTGAATGCCCACCGATTGCATTTCCTGTTCGTCGCCGGCGAGCGCAGCGGCGGCTCCGCGCTGATCCGTGCCGCCGTACGCGCCGAAGAGCGCCACTTCATCGACGAAATGACCCAGGACCTGCGCCAGCTCGGGATGATGCCCGGCCTCAACACCGCCACCCTGCAGATGGCCTGCGGCTTGGTCGTCACCACCATGATGAACGCCGCTACCGATTTTCTCGATCTGCCCAAGGATCAGCCCCAGCTCGAACGCGAGTTCACCGAGAACTTCGTCCGCCAACTGCGCCTGATCTTCCTCGGCGCACGCGCCTGGCGCGAGTAGATCGTCGCTCTCGTGGGAGCGGCCACGGCCGCGATGCTCTTCATGGCTTCGTGGAGCGGCCATCGCCGCGATGCTCGTGCGCAGCTTCGTGGGGCGGCCACGGTCTCGATGCTCGTGCTCAGGTTGTTCGCCCCCCGCGGCAAAGCGCTTTTCAGCCGCCGAAATCTGAACCGAACCCAGCCGTAACCCCCGCTCTACACCTGCGTTTTATCCCTCAACGGTGCTTTCTTCACAAACTCGCGCGCAGTGTGGGCACACACCGGGACGCTGGGTCCCAGAACGGAGGTTAGAACATGCGTTCCATGAAGAAAATGCTCACCGTTCTCGCGTTCCTGGGAACGATGCTCGTCGCCCCACTGGCTTCCGCCGACCGCTACCGTGGCGTCGATGGCCGTTACTACGATTACGATCGCAGTTACTACGACGACAGCCGCCATGACCGCCGCCGCCATCACCGCCGCTCATCGCGCAACCGCGACGTCGCCGTCGCCGCCGCAATCCTCGGCACCGCCGCGATCATTGCATCCAGCAACAACAATCGCCGTGACTACCGCAGAAGCCGCAGCTACGGCGGCTACGGCAACTGGCGCAACTACTGCCGCCACAACTGGCGCCGCGATCCGCGCTGCTAACAAGGTAAAAGAGTACCGGGGTGCAATGCCCCGGTCGCTCCCAGTTACCGCACTCGGTCATGCTTTCTATTAGCCATATTTTTGCGTGATATGGCTTGCCATGCGGGACTTTGGTGGAAGAGGCCACCTACGGTAAGGAAACTCCTGTGTGTATGTGACTACCGCAACTCAAACCCCCATTAACACATGCTCCCGCTCGACTTGGTCGAGCCGGATGCGGTTTACGAAGGACGAGAACGAAAGATAGCCCGCGAGGCCATTGGTGCGTTTCATCCAGGGCGGAAGGTACAGCGGGGGATCGATGAAGCCGGCGGCGACGAACGGTTCGAGCTCGACGACGTCGCGCAGGGTCATCTTGCCGGCGAAGAGGTGGCCGGCTAGCTCGAGCTTGCCGGAGCGCAGTGCCCAGCGGAAGAAGGTGTGGACCGAGAGCAGGCCGTGCAGGTAGACGGTGTCTTTGGTGAATGCGCTCCCGCCGCCGGTCGGTGAGCCGCGGAAAACGCGCATGGCGGAGTTGAAGCTGTCGTTTTCGCCCTGCCCGCTCTGCATGAAGAAGTTGAAGACTTCGATGAAGTTGGCGCCGCGCAAGGCCATGTCGATGGCCAGGATGCGCAGCGAGATCCGCTTCATGCGCATGATGTCGATAGAGCCGGTGACCAACTCGGCGAAGACCGCGAGCCCTTCCTGGGTGGCGGTGATGCGCGGTGAGTTGAGGCCGAGGCTGGCGAGGTTGGTCTGCATGCGCCCGTTGAGCGAGGTCAGCGAGTGCACGAAGGCTTCGTGTTCGAGCAGCTGGCTGAGGTCGTACTCGGAGAAGCAGGTGGCGGCGCGCAGGCGGATGCGGGTCGGGCCGGCGGCGGCTTTGGCGATGAGATCTGGATCGATCACGATGCGCACGGCGTGCTGGGTGAAGACCGATTTGAGATGGGTTTCCAGCTCGGCCTGCAGCACGTGGGCGGAGAGACACAGCTCGGGCTCGCTGAGCGCGGTGTTGCCGACGATCTCGTCAGCGGCGCGGATGAAATGGTGGGCGGCCTGGATGTTGTCGACGTCGGAGCCGGCAATGCGGTCGCCAGGGCGGCCGAAGAGCTTGACCGAGTGCTCGGTCATGCGTGAGCTGCCGAGGTCCTCCAGCATCGCAGCGGCGACCTGCCAGGATTGCACGGTGCGCAGGAGGTACAGACCGATCGGGTGGGCGCTGTCGCACTGGCGGGTGATCTCGTCGAGCGCGCGGCGGCGCTCGGCGTAGTCGAACCTTTTGTAGGTGATCTCGGGGAGTGCCGGGTTTCCCGTGCGCCAGCCGGCGAGGAATTTTTCCTGTTCCTGCTTGGGCCAGCTCATCACGCTCAGCAGCTTGATGTCCTTGACCAGCGCGACCAGCTGGGCGTCGAGGGCTTTGTAGCGGGCGAGATCGGAGTCCATGGGGGGATCGTACTAGATGTGTGGGGGTGGGTTGGGTCGCAGGCGAGGAAGCGTCCGCGCGCAGCGCAGACCCACCACAAGCGACAGCAGAAGCATCGGCCATGGCCGCTCCCACCAGATCAAAAGCAAATCGAATGCATCGCGGCCATGGGCGCGCCCACGAGAGCGAAGCAAAGCACCCTCTCCCCAGCCCCTCTCCCTTGAAGCATGGGCGAGGGGAGCAAAGCCCTCAATGCACCTTCGCGAAGCTCACCCCGGGCAGGTGTTTGACGAAATCCGCGCCCATGAGCATGGAGGGGGTGTAGTAGCCGGCGTGGGGGCGGCGGTCGGTGGCGAGGAAGCGGGTGATGGCGAGGGCGGCGTCGGCGGTGAGGTCGTAGCCGTTGGGCGTGGTCAGGGTGGCGGCGCGGGTCTGGCCGGCGGCGTTCTTGACCTCGCCGTAGACGTAGGCGTGGCTGCCGCCGCGGCGTTCGGCGTCGGGGCCGGCGACGCGGGCGTTGATGAGCTTTTTCAGCAGCCATTGGGCGGGCGGCAGGCCGAGCAGCGGCGCGGCGAGGCGCACGCGTTGCAGCGCGCGGATGTTGCGCGGCGGCATGCCCATGTAGACCTCGATGTTGGGGATCGCAGTGCTCACATAAGCGGTGTAGACATCTCCCCATGGGATGCTGACTGCGTGGCGCTTGCCGTGCGGGAAGTTGAACTCGCGGTGTTTCCAGGCGAGCGGGACCTTGACCATCAGGCCGTCGCGGCGGACGCGGCCGCCGTTGGCGATGCCCTCGACGCTGGTGAGCGCGGTGCCGCGGCTGGGCCCGCCCTCGGCGTCGAAGGCGAGCACGAGCTCAGTGGCATCAGGCAGTTCGCGCTTCAGGATCGCGCTCAGGCAGTCGGTGGGGACGACATCGAAGCCGACACCGGGGACGAGCGCGATGCCGCGTTTTCGCGCTGCGGCGTCGTTGCCGTGCGCGTAGGCGAACACATCGATCTCGCCGGTGATGTCGAGGTAATGCGTGCCGACCTGCAGGCAGGCGGCAATCATGGATGAGGCGGTGCGCGAGAACGGGCCGGCACAGTGGAGGACGGCGCGCATGCCTTCCAGGCCCTGGCGCAAGGCCTTGGTGTCGTCGAGCTCGAAGCTTCGATGTGGCAGGCCGAACTCGAGGGCGAGTGATTGCGCTTTGTCCTCGTCGCGTCCGGCGACCGTGGGCTTGAGCCCCAGCGCGACCGCGCGCTCGATGACCAGGCGCCCGGTGTAGCCGTAAGCGCCGTACACCATCCACGCGTCCGCCATGCGAGGCTCCTTGGAAAGTGATGGGGAGTGGACCAAGAGCTCCCCCTACCCCTCTCCCCAAAAGCGTGGGAGAGGGGAGCAGTTCGTCGCTATGGTAGCGGGCTGGAGGCAGCGAATGCTTCGCGCCCTTGATTTGATCTTCACAGCGCCCAACGTAGGTCACGTTGCGCCCGCACTCAGGCCCAGGTGGCGCGGCAGTTGTCGGGCGCTACGTGACAATGACGTTCGCAATGTCACGTAGCGCCCCAACCTCAGCGCGGTCCTGATCGAATGCCGACGGGCGCAACGTGACCCACGCATCAAAAGCGTCCGGACAAGGTCCGGACCCACGCAAAGCGCACAGTGCGCGCAATGGATCGACTCGATGAGCACCCCTGTTCCGCCCAAATCCCGCTCGGTCAAGCCGCTGGCAGCGCTGCGTCCCTTTCTGCGACCGTACAAGGGCTTGATTGCTGGAGCGCTCGGGTTTCTCACGCTCGCGTCGGTTGCGTCGCTGTCCTTGCCGAGCGCGGTCGGCAAGATGATCGACCATGGGTTTTCGACGGCGAACGCGGAATTCGTCGACAAGTATTTCCTCGCGCTGTTCGCGGTCGCCGGGGTGCTCGCGATCGGCACGGCGGCGCGCTTCTACTTCGTGACGCGCCTCGGCGAACAGGTGATGGCCGACCTGCGGCGCGCCGTATACGAGCATCTGCTGCATCTCGATCTTGGCTTTTATGAGACGACGCGGACCGGCGAGTTGCTGAGCCGGCTCACTGCGGACACCGAGCTGATCCAGACGGTGGTGGGCTCCAGCGCCTCAGTCGCCCTGCGCAGCCTGGTGATGCTGGTCGGGGCGCTGGTCATGCTGATCATCACCAGCCCGAAATTGTCGATGCTGATCGTGCTCGGCATTCCGCTCGTGGTCGCGCCGATCCTGATTTTCGGGCGTCGGGTCGAGAAACTCTCGCGCGAGTCGCAGGACCGCATCGCGGACAGTTCGGCGATCGCCGGCGAGACTTTCAATGCCATCCACACGGTGCAGGCGAACGTGGCGGAGAAGCGCGAGTCGCTGCGCTTCGACGAGGCCATCGCGCGCACGCTGGCGACGGCGAAGTCGCGCATCCGGGTGCGCGCATCGCTGACTGCGATCGCGATCCTGCTGACCTTCGGTGCAGTGACGCTGGTGCTCTGGATCGGTGCGAAGTCGGTGCTGGCGGGCACCCTGACCGGCGGCGAGCTCGGGCAGTTCGTGCTCTATGCGGTGTTCGCGGCGGGCTCGGTCGGCGCCGTCAGCGAAGTGTGGGGCGACGTGCAACGCGCGTCGGGCGCGATGGGGCGGCTCGCCGAGATCCTGGGCATCGGGGCGCGGATCGCAGACCCGGCCGATCCGTTGCCTGCGCCCATGGCACTCGGTGACGCGCTGACCATGGAGGGCGTGCGCTTTCACTATGCCTCACGCCCGGACAAGGCGGCGCTCGAGGGCGTCGATCTCACGATCAAGGCGGGGGAAACGGTTGCGCTGGTGGGACCATCCGGCGCCGGCAAGAGCACCCTGTTTCAACTGCTGCTGCGCTTCTACGATCCCGAGGCCGGGCGCATCGCCATCGACGGCACCGACATCAACCAGATGCGCATCGGCGAGCTGCGGCGCCTGTACGCGCTGGTGCCGCAGGATCCGGTGATCTTCGGCACCTCCGCGTTGGAGAACATCCGCTACGGCCGGCCCGAGGCGACGCGCGAGGAGGTCATCGCGGCGGCCAAGGCGGCCGAGGCCCACGAGTTCCTGAGCGCACTGCCGGAGGGTTACGACACCTATCTCGGCGAGCGCGGGGTGCGCCTCTCGGGCGGCCAACAGCAGCGCGTGGTGATTGCGCGCGCCCTGTTGCGCGACGCCTCGATCCTGCTGCTCGACGAGGCCACCAGCGCGCTCGACGCGCAGAGCGAGCGCGCCGTGCAGCAGGCGCTCGAGCGCTTGATGGCCGGGCGTACGACGCTGGTGATTGCGCATCGCCTGGCAACCGTGAAGAAAGCCGATCGCATCGTCGTCATCGACCACGGGCGCATCATTGCCCAGGGCCGCCACGACGAGCTACTCGCGCAGGGCGGTCTGTATGCGGAGCTGGCGTTGTTGCAGCTGGTGTAGTGGCACTGTGTGGCCCGGGTAGGTGAAGCGCACCCGGGTGAGCCGCCGCAAGGTCATTCCCGGGTGCGCCTCCGGCTTACCCGGGCTACAAAACGCGATCCCGCTCCCACTTAGCCAGCTTCTCGCCATACGACTTGGCATCGCCGAGATAGATGGTGTCGGCGATGGCCTGGCGCAGGTGTTCTATCGACATGTCGCGGGTGATCGGGTCGCCTTCGAGCTCGGCAATGCGGGCGCGGACCTCGGCGTATTGATAGTCCTCGATGATCCCGCCCTCGGCGCGGTCGAGCCACTCTCTTGCGAGCTTGGGGTCGCGGTCGAGTTGAGCGCTCAGGTTGGCGGCCTGCAGCGCGAGCATTTGCCGGAAGCCATCGGGCAGTCGATCCCAATCGGCGAGCGCGCGATCGACGGCGCGCTTGGCGCCACTTAAGAATCCCCGATCGGCGAGCACGCCGGCCTGCAGTACGAGCGCCACGAAGCGTTCGTTTGGATTGGCGTGATTGGGATCGAGCGCGGCGATATCCGCATCGGCAATTTCGCGAAGCCGCGTGCCGTCGATGCTCGAGCGCGCAATGCGTGCGCCGAGTTCCGCGCGCGCCAGGGCTTCGGGCTGCGTCCACAGCCGGAACAGCTGGGCGCCATCGGTCAGGAATCCCTGCATGCGAAAAGGCAGCAGGTTCACGAAGCCGAGGATGGCGCCGAAGATGGCAATCTCGATGAGGGTGAGGCGCAGCGCCCAATGCAGGTCGAACGTGCGCGTGAGCCCCCAGGCCATCGCAGCCAGCAAAAGGTTGCTCGAGGGTCCGCCGAGCAGCATCACCGAGGTCGCCCTGCGCAGGCGCTCGTCGGCAGGCAAGACGGTCTGGACGAATCCGCCGACGCCGGCCAGCGCGCGTACCTTGCGCCAGCGGAACCCCGAGCGGAACTGCTCGTAGCGCCACGGCCCGAGCACGATGCGCAAAATGCTGCCGCCCATGGCACGCCCGGCAAGCGCATGGCCGAGCTCGTGGATGACCAGGTTGAACACCATCGCGACACCGAAGCCGGTCGCGACGACGGCCAGCATCAGCAACTTGTCGGTGCCTTCCGGCGCCAACCTGAAGCCGCCGCGCAACAACTGGTAGCTGCCCCACGCACCGAAGGCCATGCCGCCCAGCACCTGCAGCACCAGGCCCCAGGACAGCTTGAGCTCGCCCTTGTTGCGCTGGGGCAACTCATCGGGAGACGCGGGTGTCGGGACGGTCTTGGATCGCGGGGTCAGGGCTCGGGCCTGGGAAAGCGACATGCAAGAATGGGCGTGAGTGGCTGAACGGGGGGCGCAGAAGCCGCCTAATTTTTTGCCCACGATGAGGCCTTCACCGGCGGGTCTGCAGACTCAGATGTAGGTCAAGTTGCGCCCGCGATGATCAAGCAATCGCGAGATTGGTATTCGGGCGCTACGTGACAATGCACGCATCGTCACTCGGGGGCGTTGACAGCAAAATCAAAAGAGTCCGCGCACAGCGCAGACCCACCAAAGCGATCTGCCGACCATGAATCCGTACCTGTTCGTCCTCACGCCTGACGGCCGGTATTGCACGCAACGTCACTCGGGCGTTGACAGCGAAATCAAAAGCGTCCGCGCACAGCGCAGACCCACCAAAGCGATCTGCCGACCATGACCCCGCACCTGATCGTCCTGACCCCCGACGGCCTGTATTGCCCGGCCGGGGATTTTCATATCGATCCGTGGCGGCCGGTGGCGCGGGCGGTGATCACGCATGGGCACTCGGACCACGCGCGCTCGGGGTCGACGCACTACCACGGTGTGCGCGAGGGCCTGGGCATCCTGCAGCATCGGCTTGGGCCTGAAGCCACCATCGAGGCGCACGCATACGGGGAAGTTTTCAACATCGGTCCGGTGCGAGTGTCGCTGCATCCGGCCGGCCACATCCTGGGTTCAGCACAGGTCCGCGTCGAGCTCGACGGGCGGGTCTGGGTGGCCTCCGGCGACTACAAGCGCGAGGCCGATCCGACCTGTGCGCCGTTCGAAGTGCTGCGCTGCGATGGCTTCATCACCGAGGCGACCTTCGGGTTGCCTTGCTACCGTTGGCCCTCGATGGACGAGACCATCGGCGACCTGCTGGCGTGGTGGGATCGCTGCGCGCGGGAAAAATCTCCAGCAATTCTCTGCTGTTACGCGCTCGGTAAAGCCCAGCGGATACTCGCGGAGCTGAAGCTGCGCGTCGACCGGCCCGTCTACCTGCACGGCGCCATGCACGCGCTGGTTGAGCGCTATCGCGAAGCGGGCGTGGACATGCTGCCGACGGAACGCATCAGCGACACCCCGCGGGCGCGCGATTTCGCCGGGGAGCTGATCCTCGCTCCGCCGTCCGCTACCGGCTCACCGTGGATGCGCCGTTTCGCGAGCGCATCGACCGCGTTCGCATCGGGCTGGATGCTGATCCGCGGGAACCGGCGGCGGCGCGGTTACGACCGCGGCTTCCCGGTGTCGGACCACGCCGATTGGCCGGCGCTGATCGATACGATTCGCGCGACCGGCGCGCGCACGGTGCTGGCCACGCATGGCAACACCGATGCGTTGGTGGCCTGGTTGCGCGAAGGCGGCATCGCGGCTGAGGCGCTCAGGACTGAGCTCGGGAGCGAAGAATGAAGAGCGTCCGCGCACAGCGCAGGTCCCGGCCCTCAGCAAGCCTCGGGCGTTCGGCCGCGCAGAACGCTGCGCGTCCTCAGCGCGCCGCCTCACCCACCAAAAGCAATAACTGATGCGCGCCTTCGCCGCCCTCTACACGGCCCTCGACGAGTCGAACGCGACGCGCGACAAGGTCGAGGCGATGGTCGAGTACTTCCGCGACGCGGCGCCCGCGAATGCCGCTTGGGCGGTGCATGTGCTGACGGGCGGCAAGCTCAAGCGGCTGGTGCGCTCGTCGGACCTGCGCGATTGGGTGAGTCAGTCGAGCGGTTACCCGGCGTGGCTGGTCGACGACACCTACGCGCATGTCGGCGATCTCGCGGAAACTATCACCCTGCTGACACGGCGCGGCGAAACCTACGACGAGCTGGCGGAGCTGCCCTTGCACCAGTGGATCGAGGAAGTGCTGCAGCCACTGACGCGGCTGACGCCCGCCGAACAGGGCGAGCGCGTTCGTCGCTGGTGGTCGCAGCTGCCGCGCGACCAGGTATTCGTGCTGTGCAAACTGCTGACCGGCTCATTGCGGGTCGGCGTCTCGCAACGGCTGGTCGTGCAGGCCATAGCCAAGCTGACCGACATTCCGGGTGAGCGAATTGCCCATCGGCTGACTGGCACTTTTGTACCGACCCCCGCTGCCTGGAGCGCGCTCGTTGCCGCGGGCGAAGACGTCATCGATCACGACCAGCCCTACCCCTTTTTCCTGGCCTCGCCGCTGGAACAACCGGCAGCCGCACTCGGCGATCCGCGCGAGTGGCTGGCCGAGTGGAAGTGGGACGGAATTCGTGCGCAGCTGTTGCGCCGCGGCGGGCGCGCACGGCTGTGGTCGCGCGGCGAGGAGCGCCTCGATGGACGTTTTCCGGAGGTCGAGAGCGCGGCCACGCATCTGCGCGCAAACGTAGTGCTCGACGGCGAAATTCTCGGCTGGGAGAACGGCATGCCGCTGCTGTTCGCGCGCCTGCAAAAGCGCATCGGACGGCTGAAACCCGGAGCGAAGACCATCAGCGACTGCCCGGTGGTGTTCATGGCCTACGACCTCATCGAATATGAGGGCGAAGACCTGCGCACGCAGCCGCTGAGCGCGCGCCGCGAGCGCCTGATCGAAGTGCTCAAGGAAGTGCGCGGCAGCGCCTTGATGCTCTCGCCGGCACTCGCGAGCAGCGATTGGGCCGAGTGGGAAGTCGCGCGTCAACAGGCACGCGAGCGCAATGTCGAAGGGTTGATCTTAAAGCGCCTGGATTCGCCCTATCAGGTCGGACGCCGCCGTGGCGACTGGTGGAAATGGAAGATCGAGCCACACACCATCGATGCGGTGCTGATCTATGCGCAGTCGGGTCACGGGCGACGTTCCACCTTGTTCACCGACTACACCTTCGCGCTGTGGGATGAGGGCAAGCTGGTGCCCGTGGCCAAAGCCTACTCGGGACTCGACGACAGCGAGATCGCACGCCTCGACCGCTGGATCCGCGCCCACACGCTCGAACGTTTCGGTCCGGTACGCAGCGTCGAGCCACTGCATGTGTTCGAGCTGGCGTTCGAGGCGGTCAATCGCTCCAGCCGTCACAAGTCCGGGATCGCCGTACGCTTTCCCAGGATCCTGCGCTGGCGGACCGACAAGACGGTCGAGCAGGCGGATAAGCTGGAGACGCTGGCAAAGCTGGCGGGGTAGCTCTGGCAGATCTGGAGGCAGAGCATTTCTATCCACAGATTTCGCAGATTTCCGCAGATTAAAAGCTTACTTCCCCATGCTTTCTGTGGAAAAGGTCGGGGGAGAGGCAGCTCTTGGCCCGACAGATCGGCCCTCTGGGGAGTTCGGCAGCAAGGCATCCCCTCAGTTGAGATGCAGGCGCCAATCATGGCTTCCAAATCTGCGGAAATCTGCGAAATCTGTGAATAAAAACGCCTTCGCTCCGCGCTTTGCTTCCAATAGGGGCGAGAGCGTCCGGACAAGGTCCGGACCCACGAAAGGCGTCCAACGCTTGCTTTAAGGAAAATTCACTCGCCACACTACGAGTGCTTTCGTAGACTGATTTCTTCAGGCGAGATCATCGCGGAGGTTTCCATGTTGCGCGCGCTCCTGCTGTTCGTTGCCATCGCGGTCCCTGCGTCAGCCCTCGCCTGTAACCTCGCGCATCCGCCCGGCCAACACATCCTCACCAAGGCGTCGGAGAAGGGCAACTACTGGGCGGGACCGGCCATCAGTGGCTCGTGGTTCAATCCCGATCGCAGCGGCGAAGGAGTGATCGTCCAGCATCTCGACGACGGTCGCGTGCTGGCGTTCTGGTTTACCTATCCGGCGCTGGGCGAAGCCGGCGACCAAGCTTGGCTGATCGCGCAGGAAGGTGTGATCGATGGCGATACCGTGCGCTTCGCCAATGTGTTGCGGCCGCAAGGCACGCGCTTCGGCGCGGCCTTCGATCCCGCGCAGGTGAGCCTGACGCCGTGGGGCACGCTGGAGATGCGCTTTGCCAATTGCAACAGCGCCACCCTGACCTGGGCGGGCCCGACCGCCTTCGGTAGTGGCTCGCGCTCGTTGACGCGGCTGACCAGCCTCGACGAAATCGAATGCAACGGTACCCGCAAGCTCACGTCCACCGGCGCGCGATCGGCGGCCGGCCTGCGCGCGCGAACCGGCGCGTGGTACGTTCCGTCGCGCTCGGGCGAGGGCTGGATCGTCGAGGAACTGGGTGATGGTCGCAGCCTGGTCTATTGGTTCACGTTCGATCCCGAGGGACGCCAAGCGTGGACCGTGGGCACCGCGACGCGCCAGGGCAATCGCCTGGTGATCGAGGACAACCGCATTGCGCGCGGGACCAACTTCGGCACCGCCTTCAGCTCGTCCGCAGTCGAGCTGCGCCAGTGGGGACGTCTGGAAATCGATTTCACCACCTGCAACAGCGCCACCTTGAGTTATGCCTCCACCCTGCCCGGCTACGGCTCGGCAATACGCTCGCCAGTGCGGCTGACTGCTCTCGCGAGCGCCCGCTGCCTGGATGCCATGCCCGCGGCAGTGACCAATTCAACTTTCAGCGAGCGCGCGCGGATGTCGACTCCGTACCCGAGCGAACTGGCGGTTACGGCGCTCGGTGATTCGCTATATGCGCTCGGCGGTTTCGGCGATCCACGCGGTTTCCGTCGCTACGATCGCAGCCTCGATCGTTGGGTCGAGCTGCCAGACATGCCCGCGGGCCGCGATCACGCGGCGGCGTTTGCCATTCCGGGCAGCGTCTATTACACGGGTGGCTCGGGCAGCGGCGGCACGCAGACCAGCTCGACTTACCGCTTCGATATCGCCGCTGGCAGCTGGGAGCCGATTGCCGGACTGAGCGGCGGCTACGGCAGCCACGCAGCGGTCCTGCACGGTCAAGTCTATGTCGGGCTGGGCGACAGCAATGTGCAGCAATATGACCCGCGTCGGCGCCAGGCCCGGCTCATTTTTGGCGACGGTCAGCCACGCGACCATTCGCAGCTGGTGGCTTTCATGGATGAGATCTGGCACATCGGCGGGCGCGCTCCTGAAACCACGAGCGTATCCATCTACGACCCCGTCAGCGAACGCTGGCGCCCGGGGCCCTCACTCGGTCATCGCCGAGGTGGCTTTGCCGCCGCGGTCGTCGGCGATCGCATCGTCATTGGTGGCGGGGAAATCATCGCCACCGGTCTCTATGTCGAGCCCACCGTCGAGATCTACAACGCCGGCGCCACTACCTGGGCAGCCGGGCCCAACCTCCCGGTTCCCGTCCATGGGACCGCCGCCGGTGCCATCAACGGGCGCTGGCTGATCGTCAGCGGTTCGACCGTGGCCGCTACCGCACAGGGAAATACGGGGCGGGTGTTCGAGCTGACGTTGCCTTGATTGGAGTGCGGG
>JANPJV010000316.1:0-5136 GCA_031425695.1 Rhodanobacteraceae bacterium
GTCTCGCTGGGGGGACTCGTACCAAAAGCGTCCGCGCATAGCGCAGACCCACCACAAGCAAAAGCGTCCGCGCGCAGCGCAGACCCACCACCAGCTTTTGTAGGTCATGTTGCTCGCGTAGCGAGCTACTTGACGGCTTGCGCTTGGTTTCGCTGGGGGAGTCGTACCAAAAGCGTCCGCGCGCAGCGCAGACCCACCACAAGCAAAAGTGTCCGCGCGCAGCCCAGACCCACCAAGAATGAGCCTACGGCTCGCGATCCCTGTTCCAGCCGCGATGACGAATGTCCAGCCATAGGCTGTAGGCCGCAACAAAAGCCGGGAACAGGTTCTGGATGACGCCGACGGCATCCTGCTTTTTCGAAAACACGAAGTAGGCCAGCGTCATCATGCTGCCCGTGAGGCTCAGGTACCAGAAAAGCCGGGGAATCACCGGCTTGCCTTGCCGCCGGCTGGCGACGAACTGCACCACCCAGCGCGCGGCGAACATCAGGGCGCCGGTCAGGCCGATGAGCTTCCAGGGTGACATGTGCAGCCCGGTGAAGGCGAGCCATGCGATCGGCGCATTCATGAAATCCATGACGGAAGCAACGTTGGTTATTGGTGTTGGGGTTGGTTATGCCAGGAAGCGGTCTTGGTTGCAGGTGTTGGTGTTGGAAAGGCACCAGCTCGGCCGTGAGCCTGAGCCCCGGCCTGCGCCCTTGCCGCTGCTCGCACTTCCAACACCAACAACCGAAAGCAACACCCGCTCCTACATTCCGTACTGCTTGCGCTTTCGGTACAGCGTCGAACTGTCGACACCGAGCGTGGTGGCGGCTGATTCGAGGGTCTGGCTGCTCGCGAGGATGGCTTCTATGTGGGCGCGCTCGAGTTGTTCGAGCGTGACCGGCGCGCCGACCTGCAGGCGTGACTGGCCGCCGGCTTCGTTCAGCGGCGGCGGCAGGTGGCGTAGCTCGACGGTTTCCTGGCCACAGAGGATCGCCACGCGCTCCACCACGTTGCGCAGCTCGCGCAGGT
Organism: Rhodanobacteraceae bacterium; assembly: GCA_031425695.1. Taxonomy (GTDB): domain Bacteria; phylum Pseudomonadota; class Gammaproteobacteria; order Xanthomonadales; family SZUA-5; genus JANPJV01. Next base: position 1,015 of record JANPJV010000316.1, read on the forward strand.
TGCCGGGCCAGCTGTGCGCGACCAGCGCTGCCATCGAGCGCTCATCGAACTCGCGCGCCGGGCGTCGATACGTGGTCGCGAAGCGCCGCAGGAAGCGAAGGGCGAGATCGGGCAGGTCTTCGGTGCGCTCGCGCAGTGGCGGCATCTCCAGGGAGATCACGTTGAGCCGGTAATACAGGTCTTCGCGGAAGCGGCCTTCCTTGACCAGGACCTTGAGGTCGCGATTGGTCGCGGCGAGGATCCGCAGGTCGGCCTTGCGCGTATGCGGGTCACCGACGCGCTCATATTCGCGGTCCTGCGCGAAGCGCAACAGCTTGGGCTGGAGCGCCAGCGAGAAATCGCCGATCTCGTCGAGGAACAGGGTGCCGCCATCGGCAACGGAGACGCGTCCCTGGCGATGTTCCACCGCACCGGTAAAAGCGCCTTTGACGTGGCCGAAAAGCTCGCTTTCGAGCAGTTCGTGGCTCAGCGAAGGACAGTTGACAGTGGCGAACAGCGCGCGTGAGCGTTGGCTCCAGCCGTGGATCGCCCGCGCGAGCACGTTCTTGCCGGTGCCGCTCTCGCCAAGGATCAGCACCGAGGCGTCGGTCTCGGCCACCTGGCGGGCCATCTCGAGTACTTTCGCAAGGCCCGTGTGGCGGGTGGACAGGTCGGCCTCGCCGGTGCCGTTGCCTTCGCTTTCGAGCTGCTCGATGCGCAAGGAGAGCCGCCGTGCCTCGGATTGGCGCTCGGCGGCGCGGACCAGGTCTTCAGGTGAGCAGGGCTTGACCAGATAGTCGACCGCACCTGCCTTGACCGCGCGCACCGCATTGGAAACGGCGCTCTCGGCGGTAGCCATGACGATCCGCATCCACGGTGCCACGGCCAGCAGCCCGGGCAAGAGCTCGAGGCCAGATTCCTCGCCGATCGAGATATCGAGGAAACACAGGTCGAACACGTTCATCGCCAGCCGCTGGTGCGCCTGCTGGCCGTTCTGGGCGGTCTGCACGACGAACCCGGCATCTTCCAGACACCAGCGGAAATTGCGTAGCAGCGTGGCGTCGTCATCGACGAGCAGCACTCTGCGTCCGATGGGATCGTGGCGTTCAGTCATGAGCGAAGAATCCTTTTGTGAGCGAAAGGCTGGTCGCCAGGTACAGTGCCCAGGGCCCGGGTATGGCGCGAGCGCAGGACTGCACCCAGGTCATCGATGGCGCCCCTGCACCGGCCGCGCGTTTTGCCCGAGTGTTCCTGGCCGAGTCATGCAGAACGCCGTTTTCCGGACCTGGATTGCTAGCGTAAGCCATTGTTTTATAAGTTAAAAAATTGGAATTTTGGCGTGGCATGAGAGTTGAATCTATAGGTCTGCCGCGGTCAGCCATCGCTGGACGCAGAAGCCAAGGAGAAAACGTCATGATGAGTTGGGCAATCACATTTCTGATCATTGCACTGGTTGCAGCGGTGCTTGGGTTCGGTGGAATCGCCGGTACCGCCGCCGGTATCGCCAAGATCCTGTTCTTCGTGTTCCTGGTGTTGTTCGTGATTTCGGCGATCACCGGGCGACGTAAGGCGATATAGCGGTTGGAAGTTATGCAACAGGTGAACTTGTGACCACCGGCCTTGCGGTTCAACGCGGGCCGGTCTCGCAACGGACCGCTGGGCATACATTTGGACGCGCAGCAAACCGACGGTCTCATGAACATGGAGCCGGGGTGACGCGTCACGCAAACAATAACGACGACGCGTGAATGGAGAATTGAACATGAGCAGCAATAACGTTGTACAAGCTACCGAAGAACGCGTGACGGATGCGGCTTCGCGGGCCTCTGAGAAAGCCGGGGAACTGGCCGGAGCCTTCAAGGCGCATGTCGCCCAGTTCAAGGACAAGGCCAGTGATCTGTCGGATCGCTTGCGCACTGCAGCGAGCGAAGCGAAGGAAGGTCTGGTCGAGACCGGCAAGCACACGCAGGAGCGCCTGTCCGAGGGACTGGACCGCGCCGGCGCGGGCTATGAAGATGTCAAGGACAACCTTGGCGAGGTCGTGTCCGACTTGCTCGACCAGGCCGCCACCATCAGTGACAAGGTTTCCGGGTATGTCCGCCAGAACCCCGGCAAGTCCTTTGCAGCGGCCGTCGCGGTCGGGTACATCGCGTCGCGCCTCATCCGCAGTCGCCGCAAGAAGTCCTGACAGCACCGGTTTTTACCCTCCGTCCCCGCGACGGAGGGTAGTCCGCAAGCAGGAAACAAGTTCCATCTTGAGTAACGCTACCGCGGACGTACAGGCATGAACACTAAGCTGGCCGAAGAGGTGCTGGGCGACGTGAAAGCGGCGTTGGAAGACGCCACCGAGCTTTCGAACGACGTCAAGACCGGGGCACATCTGCGTTGGCGCCTGCTGGTCGCTGAGTTCACCTTGTTCAAGCTTGGTTGCGGTCGCCTGGCGGTCCTGGTCCCGGTACTCATACTCTTCGTGTTGTTGGCTTCGATCGCCCTTTCGGCGCTTATCGGCTATTCCATTTTTGCGCTGAGTGGCAGTCCGTTCCTGGGCATCGCCATCGTACTTGCGCTGCATGTCACGGTTTTGGTGCTCGCTGGAATGAAAGCGCTGGCGACCTTGAACTCAATGAATTTCGCCCGCTCACGGGCCCATCTCCTGAAGTTGAGCCGCCATGTCGTGGGATGAAGCCCTCAAGGCGCGAGAGCAGATCGAAATCGAAATGCTCGAGGTCGATTCGCGCATCGATCGCCGCCTCGTTGGCGTTCGCGCGGTTGTCCGCCGGCCTGAAATCATGCTGCCAGCCGGCTTTTCCATGGGCGGCCTGCTCGGCGGCCTGCCACCGCCACGCGCCTACGCGGTCCTGCGTCGGCTTTCGCGCGGATATCCTTTCATGACCACTGCCCTGCGCTTCTTCACAACGAAGTCGTAGCCGCCATGTACGCCGTCGGTCTCCCATTGCATTCCGCCAACAAGAGCCCGGTACGCATGACTTCCGTCAGCTGGCAAATCGATTCTGTTCCAAGGAACGACTGGGACATCCACGTCCAGGACGCGGACGCCCCGGTGGTTGCGGAAGTGCATCCGGTCGATCCCGTCCGGCGCTTGTTGTTCATCCTGGTACTGCTTTTCGTATTTGCCGGTCTGTGGGCCGCCGAGACGCTGTTGGTGCCGATCCTCGCGGCGGCTTTCCTCTCGATGTGCCTCAGTCCCGTGGTGTCGCAATTGGCCCGGGCCACGCCGCGCGTCCTGGCAACCATTCTGGTGATGAGCCTGCTGGTGGTCGGAATGTGGATCATCATCAGCAGCCTGGTGGGGCCTGCACAGGATTGGCTGACCAATGCACCAGCCTCGCTCAAGGCGGTAGGCCTCAAGCTCAAGGCGCTGACCGCACCGCTGATCGCCGCGAATCGCGCGACGGAAAGCGTGATTGGAGCCGGCGTGGCGGCGTCTTCGCAATCGCCATTTCCTTCAATCAACCTGTGGGACGCGGTACATGCCGCACCCAAGGTCATGGTCGGAATGTTCAGCGTATTGCTGCTCGCATTCTTCTTCCTCGTCTACGGCGACAATCTGCTGCGCAAGCTGGTGACGCTGTCGCCGACGCTCACGCACAAGAAGCGCGCGGTCGGCATCGTGCGTGCTATCCAGCACGACACTTCGCGCTATCTCCTCCTTACGTGCCTGATCAATGGTGCGCTCGGCATCGTCACCGCGCTGGTGATGTGGATGCTCAACGTCCCGGATCCCCTGTTGTGGGGTACCTTGGCGGCGCTGTGCAACTTCGTGCCGTACGTCGGCGCGATCACGATGACGCTGATCCTCGTGCTGGTCGGCCTGGTGAATTTCGAAGGCACGGGACAGGCGCTGCTTCCCGCATTCTCGTTCGCTTGCATTGCGCTCATCGAGGGGCATTTCCTCACGCCGACCATCATTGGCCGCCAGCTGCGCCTCAGCCCGGTTGCCATCCTGCTGTGGCTGATGATCTGGGGCTGGATGTGGGGCCTGATCGGCGTCGCCCTCGGCGTCCCCATGCTCATGTGCCTCAAGATCGTCTGCGAACGCGTCGAGGGCTGGCGGTGGGTGGCGCAGGCGATTGAGGCGTAGCTGCGCACACGGAACAAACCAAGCAAGATCAAAGGTTCAAC
>JANPJV010000317.1:0-10284 GCA_031425695.1 Rhodanobacteraceae bacterium
TTGATTTGGGGCTGGTGAATCAAGTGCGTCCGCGCGCAGCGCAGACCCACCAAACGCCAGATCGCCTCTGTGCTTCGCAATTGGCGACATTCCCATGAGCCCGCTTCTCGACGAACTCATCCAGGCCCTGCGCTGCCTTCCCGGTGTCGGTGGCAAGTCCGCGCAACGCATGGCTTTCCATCTGCTCGAGCGCGACCGCGCCGGGGCGCGGCGGCTCGCGGAAAAGCTGGTGACGGCGGCCGAGCGCATCGGGCAATGTACCCGTTGCCGGACCTTCAGCGAAGACGAGGTTTGCGGATTGTGCCGCAGCAGCGCGCGTGACGAGGAACTGCTGTGCATCGTCGAAACCCCCGCCGACCTCTACGCGATTGAGCAGGCCACCGGTTTCCGCGGGCGCTATTTCGTGCTGCACGGCCGGTTGTCACCGCTCGACGGTCGTGGTCCACGTGAGCTCGGGCTGGAACAGCTCGCCGGACGACTCGCCGAGGACCGCATTCGCGAAGTAATCGTCGCCACCAATCCGACCGTCGAGGGCGAAGCGACCGCGCATTTCCTGGCCGAAATCGCCCGCGCCGCCGGCGTCCCGGCCAGCCGAATTGCCCATGGCGTGCCGATGGGCGGCGAGCTCGAGTACATCGATCGCGGCACGCTGGCACATGCTTTCAGTGGGCGGCTGAAGGTGTAGTTGCGCGGCTTTTGGTGGGTCTGCACTGTGTGCGGACGCTTTCCCCTAATTCAGCAAAAAGCGTCCGCGCACAGCGCAGACCCACCACCAGCAGGAGACTTAAAACCCATGACCGACACCATTTTCGCCAAGATCATCCGCCGCGAGATCCCCGCGCAGATCGTCTACGAGGACGAGTACCTGCTCGGCTTCAATGACGTGCACCCGGTAGCGCCCGTGCATGTCCTGTTCATTCCGAAGGAGCCCATCGAGAGTGCCGACAAGCTCGAAGACCGGCACGCCGAGCTGGTCGGCAGGCTGGTATTGGCCGCCAGAAAACACGCGCGCGAAATCGGCATTGCGGATGACGGCTATCGATTGGTGTTCAACACCAATGGCAACGGCGGGCAGTCCGTGTACCACATGCACCTTCACCTGATCGGCGGGCGGCAGATGGGGTGGCCGCCGGGGTGAGGGGGCACTCATTTGGAGTGCGGCGCTTGTGGTGGGTCTGCGCTGCGCGCGGACGCTTCGAAACCACAAGGGGCAATAGAGTCCGCGCACAGCGCAGACCCACCAGAATCAAAGAGTCCGCGCACGGCGCAGACCCACCACAATCAAAGAGTCCACGCACAGCGCAGACCCACCAGAATCAAAGAGCTGGTGACCGGCGCGAGGTTGTCACGTAGCGCCCGAAGTCGGACGTCGCTCGGACGGCTTCCGCGCGGGCGCAACGTGACCTACGTGAGCGGCGCGTGCAACGTGACCCACGGCTCGAACCGAAACTGGAACCGACAACCGAAACCCTACTCGTGGCTCAGATCCGTGATCTTGGACGTCTGCGCGCCGAAGTAGGCGGAGAGGTCCTCGATGTCCTGGTCGGATAGGGTGGTCGCGAAGCCCTGCATGATCATGTTGTCGCGCTTTTTCGCGCGATAGGCCTTGAGCGCGACGGCCAGGTAGTCGGCGTATTGCCCGGCAATGATCGGGTATTGCGGATCACCGACACCGTTGCCGTCGGCACCGTGACAGGCCTGGCAGGTCTTGGATTTTTCCTGGCCGCGGGCGACGTCGCCACCGGCCCAGGCGCTGCCGGCGGCGCACAGGGCGGCCACGGCGATGAAGATGCGAAGCGTCATGGGGACCTCAAGGCTTGGTGGCGGCGGCCAGGTATGCGGAAATATCGAGGATGTCCTGTTCGCTCAAGCTCTCGGCCTGGGCGTTCATGGTCGGGTGCTGGCGTTGCCCGGCGTTATACGACTTGAGCGCGGCCACCAGATATTCGTAGTTCTGACCAGCGATTCGCGGAACGCGATAGTTGGGATAAGCGTTGGAGTAGCCGGTGATGCCATGGCAACCGGTGCAGGTGTAGGCCAGGAGCCGACCTTTGCCGGCGTCGCCCGCTGCATATCCAGTCATCGGCAATGCCGACGCCAGCAGCAGTGCTGCAATTAAGCTCGACCTCATCCTAAGTATCCCCAAAGACAAGCCAGCATCGTGCGATGCCAGGCGACAGAAGTGTGTCCCGAGGATTATGCCGGGCGCGGTTGGCCCGGTCCATGCCTGTGCATGGAGGTTGTCGGTTTCGGATGTCGGTTTCGGAGGGATGCGCAACCAAGCTTGCCTAGTTGGTCTCTGTCCTTGCGAGGAGCAGCGTCGAAGCTGGCTTTACCTCCGAAACCGAAACCGACAACCGAAACCCAATGACTTGTGGCCGGCGTCGAGTTCAGGCCCGGAACGGATACTTCGCAGATCGAATTACTTGCCGCCATGACTTCCGGGACTGCCGACAGGCGACTTGGTGTCGTAGCGTACCAACACACCTTTGAGAGCCTATCCCATGAAAGAGCACCGCAATCGCGTCCTGTCCATTACGGCGCTCGCGCTGGCCTTGACCCTGGCCCTGACCGGCTGCGGTTCCGGCGCCGGTGACGACGCCAAGGACAAGGAGGGCGACAAGACTGCCGAGGGCGAGAAGAAGGCCGAGGTCGTCAAGGTGCCGGTCGAGGTGGCGACGGCTTCCCGCTCTGAGGTGACTGCGGCTTTCCAGGGCACGGCGAACCTCGTTGCCGAGGCAGAGTCGGAAGTCGTCACCAAGACCAGCGGCGTGGTGCTCAAGATCCACGTCGAGGAAGGCGACAAGGTCCAGGCCGGCCAGGTACTCGCCGAGCTCGATTCCGATCGCCAGCGGGTCTCGCTGCGGCAGAGCCAGGCGAATCTCGCCAAGCTCGAGAATGACTACAAGCGCCAGACCGAGATGATGTCGCGCAAGCTGATCAGCCAGGACGTATTCGATCGCTCGAAATTCGACGTCGACACCCAGCGCGCCGCGGTTGACATGATGAAGCTCGATCTCTCCTACACGCAGATCCGCGCTCCGATCAGCGGCGTGGTCACTAAGCGCAACGTCAAGCTCGGCAACCTGATCCCGCTCAACCAAGCGCTCTTCAAGATCGACGATTTCGATCCGCTCGAGGCCACCGTCAATGTGCCGGAGCGCGAAATGCGCCTGATCGCGGCCGATCAGCCGGTGCAGATGCTGGTCGATGCGCTGCCGGATGCGGTGTTCATCGGCACCGTCGGGCGCGTCAGCCCGGTGGTGGACGCCGGCACCGGTACTTTCCGCGTCGTCGCCCAGTTCAAGGACGAGACCGGGCGCTTGCGCTCGGGCATGTTCGGGCGCGTGCGCATCATCTATGACCAGCGTGCGGATGCGCTGGTGGTGCCGCGCGCCGCGCTGGTCGGAGACGACAAGGACGCGTCGGTCTTCGTGGTCGCCAAGGACACGGTCGCCAAGCGCAAGGTCAAGCTGGGTTATGCCGATGGTGGCAAGGTGGAAGTCGTCGAAGGCCTCACCGAAGGTGAGCGCGTGGTCACGCTCGGGCAGGCGGCGCTGCGCGACGGCGCCAAGGTCCACATCATCAATGACGAGCCGGGCGCGGCGGGCAGCGTCGAAAACGTGGAAACCGTGGCCAAGCGCAGCGACGGCGGCTAGCGCGGCAGCAGCGTCGAACTCGCGGCCTCCGCAATCCGGAGTCGCCGCGACACACGGATGTGCCGCCTTTTCAGTGGTGTAAGTCATTGAAATCGTAGCGAAACACAAACCACGTTTTGGTTGAGCTAAATCCGCCTAGGCCAGGATGGCCTAGGCGGGCGCTCGTAACGGGAAATGCCCATGAACATCATTCGTCTCGCCACTGAACGCCGTGTCACCGTTGCCATGGTGACCATCGCGCTGGTGCTCTTCGGGCTCATCGGGCTGTCGCGCCTGAAGGTCAACCTGCTGCCTGACCTGTCGTATCCGACCCTGACCGTGCGCACCGAATACATCGGCGCGGCGCCCTCGGAGATCGAGAACCTGATCAGCGAGCCGCTCGAGGAAGCGCTCGGCGTGGTCAAGAACCTGCGCCGCATTCGCTCGGTCTCGCGCACCGGTCAGTCGGATGTGATCCTCGAGTTCGCCTGGGGCACGCAGATGGATGCTGCGAGCCTCGACGTGCGCGAGAAACTCGAACTGCTGCAGTTGCCGCTCGACGTCAAGAAACCACTGCTTTTGCGCTTCGATCCGTCGACCGAGCCGATCCTGCGGCTGGCGATCAGTGCGGATGCGAGCAGTGCTGATGGCGTCGCCCTTTCGGAGCTGCGCCGCTACGCCGAAGAAGACCTGAAGAAACGCCTGGAACCGATCGAAGGCGTCGCCGCGGTCAAGGTGTCCGGTGGTCTCGAGGACGAAATCCAGGTCAACATCGACCAGGACCGATTGAAGCAGCTCGGGCTCGACGTCAATGTCGTGATCGAACGCCTGCGCGCCGAGAACGTCAACATCTCCAGCGGGCGCCTCGACGAAGCCAGCCAGCGCTACCTGGTGCGCACGATCAACCAGTTCGCCAATCTCGACGAGATGGGCGAGATGCTGGTGGTGGTGCGTGCCGGCGTTCCGGTGAAGCTCAAGGAAATCGCATCGATCACCCAGGGGCACAAGGAGCGCCAGGCAGTCATCCGTAGCGACGGCCAGGAGGCGGTTGAGATCGCGGTCTACAAGGAGGGCGATGCGAATACGGTCAGCGTCGCCGAGGACGTGCTTGCTGGCCTCGAGCGCCTGAAAAAGGAGATGCCCGCGGGGTCCGTGATCAGCACCGTCGACGACCAGTCGGTCTTCATCAAGAGCTCGGTTCGCGAAGTGGTGGATGCCGCGGTCATTGGTGGACTGCTTTCCATCCTGGTGATCTTCCTGTTCCTCGGCGAAGGCTGGGCCACGCTGGTCATCGCCCTTTCGCTGCCGGTGTCGATCATCGCCACCTTCTTTTTCATGCAGCAATTCGGCATCGGACTCAACGTGATGTCACTCGGTGGCATTGCGCTCGCGACCGGCATGGTCGTCGACAATGCGATCGTCGTGCTGGAGAACACCCGGCGACTCCGTGACATGGGCATGGGCGTCATCGAAGCGGCCGTCAAAGGCGCTTCCGAAGTCGGCATGGCCATCACCGCATCCACCCTTACCCAACTGGCGGTGTTCCTGCCGCTGGTCTTCGTCGAAGGCATTGCCGGCCAGTTGTTCGGCGACCAGGCGCTGACGGTGACCTTTGCCATGCTGATCTCGCTGTTCGTCGCGGTGACGCTGATTCCGATGCTGGCCTCGCTGGGCGCCCCGGGACGGCAGGAGATGCAGCCGCCAGAGCCAGTTGCGCCAGCGCCGCGCCATTGGCTGTCGAGCAACCGCCCGCGCTTCGATCGCGGCCGCTTCCTGCTATTTCCGGTGTGGCTCGTCCTCGCCGTGCTACGCGGTGCCTACTGGCTCGTCTCCAAGCTCGTCTACGTGCTGGCGATCGGCGCGCGCTGGCTCTTTTCCGCGCTTTCGAGGGTGGCCGGCTGGATTCTTGGCCCGCCGGCGCGCCTGACGATGTACCTCTTCGACAAGACCTTGGCCGGATACGATCGCGCGCTGCCGTGGTCGCTCAAGCATCCAGCCTTGATCCTGGGCATCTCCGCGTTGTCGTTGGTCGCCAGCCTGATGCTGGTCTCGCGGCTGGGTGTCGAGCTGATCCCGGAATTTGCGCAAGGCCGCCTGCAGGTGGATCTGAAGCTGCCGGTGGGCACGCCGCTCGACAAGACCGACCAGGTGATCACCCAGCTGCAGAAGCAGGCACTCACCCTGGATGGCGTGGAGCATGTCTTCGCCACGTCGGGCACGGGTGCGCGCCTCGACGCCAATCCGACCGAGGCCGGCGAAAACGTCGGCAAGCTGATGGTTTCCCTCAAGTCCGCCACCGCGCGTGCCGACGAGCCACGCGTCGTCGAGGGCTTGCGCGTCATCACCGATGCGCTGCCCGGCAGCGAGGCGAAGTTCTCGCGCCCGCAGCTATTCAGCTTCGAGACGCCGCTCGAGATCCAGATCTCTGGCTACGACCTCGACCAGCTCAAGGCGGCGAGTGCGCTGATCGCCAACGACATGCGCGAAGAAGCGATCTTCGCCGACGTCAAGAACTCGCAGGAGCAGGGCGCACCGGAGGTGCGGATCTACTTCGACCAGGAAAAGATTTCCAAGCTGGGGCTGAGCACGCGCCAGGTCGCCGACCAAGTGGTGCGCAAGGTGCGAGGCGAAGTCGCCACGCGCTACTCCTTGCGCGATCGCAAGATCGACGTACTGGTGCGCGCGAGCGAGAGCGATCGCGACTCGGTCGACGCCGTGCGCCGCCTGATCATCAATCCGGGCAGCGTCAATCCGGTCCCACTGGATGCCGTGGCGACCATTCAAGTCACCGAGGGTCCGGCGGAAATCCGTCGCATCGACCAGGAGCGCGTAGCGGTCATTTCCGCCAGCCTGCGGGGTGACCTCGGCGCAGCAGTCAAGGTCGCGCAGGAGATCGTCGATCGGCATGTGTTGCCGGCCGGTACGCTCGCCAAGGTGGCGGGACAGAGCGAGGACCTGGATGCCTCGTTCCGCTCGCTGGCGCTCGCGCTCATCCTCGCGGTGTTCATGGTCTACCTGGTCATGGCCTCGCAGTTCGAGTCTTTGCTGCACCCGTTCCTGATCCTGTTCACCATTCCGCTGGCGCTGGTGGGCGCCATCGTGAGCCTGTGGCTGACCGGCACCACGCTCAGCATCATCGTGTTCATCGGCTTGATCATGCTGGTCGGCATCGTCGTCAGTAATGCAATCGTGCTGATCGACCGCGTCAACCAGCTACGAGCCGAGGGCATGGAGAAACGCCAGGCGCTCATCGAGGGCGGGCGCACGCGGCTGCGGCCGATCGTGATGACCACCATCTGCAACCTGATCGGCTTCCTGCCGATGGCCATCGGCTTCGGGGACGGCGCCGAATTGCGCCAGCCGCTGGCGATCACGGTCGTCGGCGGCCTGTTGTTCTCGACCCTGCTGACCTTGCTGGTGATCCCCGTGCTCTATGACCTGGTCGACCGGCGCGTGAGCTATCGCCCCACGCGCGCCTCCGAAGGTGCCTTCGCGGAAGCGACGTCATGACCCTCGCCGAGCTGGCGCTCAAACGCCCGATTACCACGATCATGTTGTTCTTGAGCTGCGTGGTTTTCGGGCTCTTGAGTGCGCGCATGCTGAAGATCGAGTTCTTCCCCGAGCTCGATGCGCCCTTCATCCTGGTCAGCGTGCCTTATCCGGGCTCGACGCCGAAGGAAGTCGAGCGCGAAATCGTGCGCCCGCTGGAAGAGGCGCTGGCGACCATCGCCGGCGTGCAGAGCATGACCGCGCAGGCCGACGAGAATGGCGCCTTCATCTTCATGCGCTTCGATTTCGGGCGCAACCTCAAGGTCAAGCTCAGCGAAGTGCGCGAACGCGTCGACGCCGCGCGTGCCGAGCTGCCGAACGATGTGCAGCGTATCCAGGTGCTCAAGTTCTCGACCAATGACCAGCCGGTGCTGCAGGTGCGCCTGTCGAGCACCACCGGCAACCTGCTCGATGCCTACGACCTGCTCGAGCGCCGCATCAAGCGCCCGCTCGAGCGCATCCCGGGCGTCGCCGCGGTGGAGCTCTCGGGCGTCGAGCCGTCCGAGGTCCGCATCGATCTTTTGCCCGAGCGCATCGCCGCGCACAATATCGATCTCAATGCGCTCGCGCTGTCGCTGGGTCAGGCGAACTTCTCCAACGCGGCTGGCCTGATACACGATGGTGGCTCCCGCTATCGGGTGCAGCCGGTCGGCGAGATCCGCACCCTCGAGGAATACGGCAATCTGGTGGTCTCCGCTGGCGGCGTCAAGCTGCGCGACGTGGCCGAGGTGCGCTACGCACAGCGCGAGATCAATTTCCGCCGCATTCTCAATGGCAATTACGCAGTCGGCGTCGATATCCGCCGCGAGCGCGGCTCGAATCTGGTGGAGGTTTGCGCCGCAGTGCTGGCCGAGGTCCACCGCATCGAGGCCAGCGGCGCGCTGGCCGGCATCGAGGTCATCGTCATTGGTAACCAGGGCGAGGGCGTGTCGGCCTCGATCGCCGAACTGGTCAAATCCGGCTGGGAGGGCATGCTGTTCTCGGTGCTGGTGCTGTACTTCTTCCTGCGCCACTGGCCGAGCACGCTCATGGTCGCATTGGCCGTGCCGATCTGCCTGGCCATCAGCCTGGGCGCGATGTACTTCCTCGGCATGACCCTGAACGTGCTGACGATGATGGGCTTGCTGCTCGGCGTCGGCATGCTGGTCGATAACGCCGTGGTGGTGACCGAAAGCATCTATCAGCAGCGTGAGAAGCGACCACACGACAAGATCGGCACCGCGATCGAGGGTACGCGCATGGTGCAGCTCGCCGTCAGCGCGGGCACGCTCACCAGCATCATCGTGTTCCTGCCGAACGTCTTCGGCGGCACGACCGAAGTCGGCATCTTCCTGTACTACGTGGCGATGCCGTATTCGATCGCCTTGCTGGCCTCGTGGTTCGTCGCTGTCAGCATCATCCCGATGCTGGCCGCGCGCATCGAGCCACCCAAGGGACTGGCCCGTGTGCGCATCGTCGAGATCTGGAAGGAGCGCTACGCGCGGCTGCTCGAGTGGACCTTGAGGCATCGCCGCAAGACCCTGGTCGGCGTCTTCGCGCTCATGCTCAGCATCGCCATTCCACTGAACCTGGTGAAGGTCGATTTCTTCGGCGGAGATGGCGATCGCGACTTCGCAATCGGCTACGAGCTCAACGGCCGTTACCGCCTGGCGCAGCTGGAATCCATCGCCCGCGAGGTCGAGAAATTCCTGCTCGAGCACAAGGAAGAATTCGAGATCGTGTCGGTCTACAGCTGGATCTCGGAAGACCAGGGCATGCAGACGCGCCTGCAGCTGGAAAAGGGCGACAAGGCGATCAAGCCCATCGAGGACATCAAGGTGGCGGTCCGCGACGGCTTGCCCAAGCTGGCTATCGGCAAGGCCATCGTCGATCTGCAGAACGGACCGGGCGGTGGCGGTGGTGGCGGTGGCGAAACCGAGAAGCTCAGCATCAACATCACCGGCGATTCGACCGAGACCATCCTGGCCGTCGCCAACGACGTGACCGCGATGCTCGCCAATCGCAGCGAGTTTGCCGAAGTGCGCGTCGACAATGCCAACCAGCAGCAGGAAATCCAGCTTCGCGTCGACCGTGAGCGCGCCGCCAACCTGGGCTTCCAGGCCGACCAGGTGGGCCGTCTCATCCAGGTCGCGATGCGCGGCGTGCCATTGCGCGAATTCCGCCTTGGCGATACTGAAGTGCCGGTCTGGCTGCGCTTCAAGGACGCGCAGCGGCTTTCGCTGGAGGACCTCAAGGAAGTCCGGGTGACGCGTCCGGATGGCACCTCGGTACCGCTGTCGGCACTGGTGAGTGTCGACACCACGCCGGGGCCGACCGCGATCGTGCGCGAAGAGCGCAAGACCAGCCGCGCGATCACCGTGGAGCTGCCGCCCAAGAGCGATATGGGCGTCGCCCGGAAGGCCATCGAGAGCACGCTCAAGGACTTCCCGTTCCCGGCCGGGTATGGCTACGACCTTGGCCAGCGCTTCCAGCAGGATGAAGAAGCGCAGGTGGAGATGGTGTTCCTGATGCTGCTCTCGCTAATCTTGATTTACATGGTGATGGCGGCGCTGTTCGAATCGGCGCTGTATCCGATCGCGATCCTGGTGTCGATCGTGTTCGCCATCGTCGGTGTCTGGTGGACCTTCCTGCTCTGGCCAACCACCTTCTCGGTCATGGCCTTCATCGGCATCATGATTTTGATTGGCGTCGTGGTGAACAACGGCATCATCCTGATCGAGCACGTCAACACGCTGCGCCGCGAGGGCCATTCGCGCGAGGAAGCGTTGGTGCTCGGCGGCAAGGAACGCCTGCGCCCCATCCTGATCACTACCGGCTGCACCGTGCTGGGTCTGTTCCCGCTGTGCATCGGCACCATCGGCATCGGCGGCGACGGCCCCCCGTACTACCCGATGGCCCGCGCCATCGCCGGCGGCCTGATCTTCTCCACCGGTGTGACGCTGGTGGTGTTGCCGAACGTGTATGCGACCGTGGAGGACATGGCAGCGTAGTTGTCGAGTGCGTGGTAGAGTGCGCGTCGCGGGCCGGTGGTGGCAGCGGAGGCGTAAGGCGGTTGCTTGTGGTGGGTCTGCGCTGCGCGCGGACGCTTTCTTCAGAT
>JANPJV010000318.1:0-6004 GCA_031425695.1 Rhodanobacteraceae bacterium
CGGCCTGCAGTCACGCCGTCTGGCGCTGAATGCCGACGGCAGCGTGGTGATCCGCAGCAATACCGCGGGCGCGGCGATCGGCGCGGTGCTGCCGGCCAATAGCGGCACCTGGAGCTCGCTGTCCGACCGCAATCTGAAAACGGCAATCGTCGACATCGATGGACTCGATGTCCTCGAGCGCGTTGTGGCCATGCCGATCAGCACCTGGAGCTACATCGCGCAAGGCGACGGCATCCGCCACATGGGCCCGATGGCGCAAGACTTCGCTGCAGCATTCGGCCTCGGCGAGGACGACACCCGCATCAACACGGTGGATATCGATGGCGTGGCGCTCGCCGCGATCCAGGGCCTGAACCACAAGTTGCAAACCGAGAACGCCGATCTGCGCGCGCAGATGCAGGCGCTCGAGGCACGCCTGGCGCGCGTCGAACTGGGTGCGGCGAGTCGCCAGTGAGATCTCGGCGTAGCGCCAGTCGCTGACAAGACATCTGTCGGCAAGGGACAAACAAGCACCCTATGGGTTTGCCGGTTCGATGCGCAAGCCCGCGCATCGTGGAGCCCCCGAAACTCCTCTCTCACTCACTTTGGAATCCGACAATGAAGCCTTTTATTACCACCTGCGCAATTTTGATCGGCCTGGCGACTTCGATTACCGACGCGGCCACCCCGGCACCGACGCGTCCGGTCACCGAGACCCATTTCGGCATCGAGGTGAGTGATCCCTACCGATGGCTGGAAGATCTCGAAAGCGGCGAGACCAAAGCCTGGATGCGTGCCCAGGCTGACGCCACGCGCGCGCAACTGGATGCGCTTCCAGGTCGCGCCGAACTACTGGCGCGATTCAAGCAACTGGATGCCGCCGTTCCCGCACGCAGTGACAGCCTGCATCTCGGCGGCGACGGCGGGATCTGGTTCACGCGACGAGTGTCCGGTGAAGAAGTGGCGCGGCTGTATCGACGCCAGGGTTGGGAGGGCGAGGACCGTCTGATGTTCGATCCGGACAGCTTACGCAAGCTGACCGGGAAGCCGCACGCGATCAACTGGTACGTGCCGTCGCCCGACGGCAAGCGCTTTGCCGTGGCTTGCTCGGCCTCAGGATCGGAAATGGCTGAGGTGCGCATCCTCGAAGCGGACGATTTGCGCCTGCTGGACGGCCCGATCGATGCGGTCGGAATTCGGCAACTCACTTGGCGGGACAACCAGCGCGTGCTGATGCAGCGTCAGGCCAAAGGCACCGTGGATGGTCCGGCCCATCAGCGCTGGCTGAACCTGCAGGTCTGGATGCACGAGGTCGGGCGCCCGGCCCATGAGGACCGTGTCGTATTCGGCACGCAAGTGCTCGCCAGCGGGCAGATGGAGCCGCAGAGCTTTCCGGCCGTCGGGATGCACCGCGCCAGCCCATACGCCCTTGGAATCGCCGGCGGGGCGCGCGCTGAAATCGGCGTCTACGTCACCTCGGTCAAGGATCTCGATCGCAAGCGCCCGCGCTGGCGCAAGCTTTATGATTTCGATGACAAGGTCTCCTGGGCCGGGCTGCTCGGCGACAATCTCTACCTGCTGACCACCAAGGATGCCGCGAACGGCAAGATCATGCGGCGCGCTTTGGGCAAGGGCGGCGGTACCGAACTGGTCCATACCGGCGAACATGTGATCGACCTCGTCGATATCGCCAGCGACGCACTCTACTTCCGCCAGCGCGACGGCGTTTACGAGCGCCTGATGCGGATTCCCCATGAGGGCGGCAAACCCGAGGAAATTCGCTTCGACACACGTGGCTCATTTGTCTCGTTGCTGGAGAACGGCGGCGAAATTGCGCATCCCGAGCATCCCGGCGCCTATGTTGCGCACGGGACCTGGAGTCGGCCGGATCTGCTCCTGAAAATCGAACCGGACAGTGTTACGCCGAAAGACACTCGCCTGAGCCCGCTGCCCACCGCACTCAAGTCGGTGGAACTCACCGTCGAGGATCTGATCGCCACCAGCGCTGATGGCACCCAGGTGCCATTGTCCCTGGTACGGCCCGCCGCGGCGAAGCGCGATGGCAGCAACCGCGTGTTGCTCGAAGGTTATGGCTCGTATGGCGTCTCGATCACGCCGTTCTTTGCGGTGCAATTGCTCGCATGGCAGGAGTCCGGCGTCGCGCGCGCCTATTGCCATGTGCGCGGTGGCGGCGAGTTTGGCGAGGCCTGGCACCGCGGCGGATTCCAGGCGACCAAGGCAAACACCTGGAAGGACTTCATCGCCTGCGCCGAGCGCCTGATCGAACTCGGCTACACCAAGCCGGGGTTGATTGCCGGCGTGGGCACCAGCGCCGGGGGCATCCTGATCGGCAATGCGTTGATCGAACGCCCGGACCTGTTCGCGGCGGCCATCGACAACGTCGGCGTGGTCGACGCGCTGCGCATGACACTGGCCAGCCAGAACGGCCCCAATCATTACGCCGAGGCAGGCGATCCGCGCACCGAGGCGGGTGTCCGGGTGTTGCGAGACTCCAGCGCGTATCTGAAGATCAAGGACGGTGCGGACTACCCGCCAACGCTGATCGTGCACGGGGTCAACGATCGCCGAGTGGACGTTTGGCAAGCGACCAAGTTCGCGGCGCGCCTGGATGCCGCTTCTGCCAATCCAGTGTTGCTACGGCTCGACTATGACAGCGGCCACGGCGTCGGCTCTACCGCAAGCGCTCGCTTTGCCGAACAGGCCGACTGGCTGGCCTTTGTGTTGTGGCAGACCGGGGATCCGCGCTACCAGCCTGCCATGAATGGCAAAGACTAAGCGTGCACGCCACTCGGCGTGCCGGGCCGCCCGTTCACGAGCAGCAGTCCCGCAACGTCTTCATCCACCCCCATCCTTGATCCACCCATCGATACGTCGCTCGAACTGGGTGAGCGGCATGTCGCCGCCGGTGAGGACGAAGTCGTGGAAACGCGCGAGGGAGAACTTGTCGCCCAACGTGACTCTCGCGCGTTCGCGAAGTTCCAGGATCTTGTTCATGCCGACTTTGTAAGCCAGTGCCTGTCCAGGATTGACCAGATAGCGTTCGATTTCGGCGACCACATCGGTTTCCGGCATGCCGGTCTTTTCCAGCATGTAGGCGATGGACTGCTCACGGGTCCAGCGCTGGGCGTGCATGCCGGTGTCGACTACCAGGCGCACGGCACGGAACATTTCCGCCTGCAGGCGCCCGAGGTTATCGAGCGGGTCCTTCTGGAAGCCCATCTCCCAAGCCAGGCGTTCGGTGTACAGCGCCCAGCCTTCGGAAAAGGCAGTGAACGGCAGCACCTTGCGGAACATGGGCACGCCGGTGAGCTCTTGCTGGATCGTGGTCTGGAAGTGATGCCCCGGAATGGCCTCGTGATACGCGAGCGTGCGCATGCCAAAGCGCGCAATCTCGGCGGTATTGCGCAGGTTGATGTAGAAAATGCCCGGGCGTGAGCCATCGAAGGCCGGCGGATTGTAATAGGCGCCAGGCGCGGTTTTCTCGCGGAATTCCGGCACGCGCTCAACCTTGACGCCCGCCTTTGGGCGCACGTTGAAGCTGTCGCCCAGGCCAGCATCCACCTCGTCGATGATGGTCTGGAAGTCAGCGATGATCTGCGCGCGGCCCGCGTCGGTGTCGGGATAGAGTTGCTCCGGGCGCTTGGATATCACGGTGACGCGCGCGCCGACCGAGCCTTCGGTCAAGCCTTGCGCGACCAGGATCTGCTCCATCTCAGCTTCGATTCGCGCCACTTCCGCGAGCCCGAGTTGATGCACGGCTTCAGCAGTCATATCGGTGGTGGTGTGCTGGCGCACCGCGTAGTCGTAGAAGGCCTTGCCGTCCGGCAGCGCCCACACGCCGTTGTTGCCAGTCGCCTTGGGCAGCAACTGCTCGTAGTAGCGGATGAAGCCCGAGTAGGCCGGGTACACCTGCGCGGTGATCGCGCGCTCCACGCCGCCGAGCAGGCGCTCGCGCGTGGCGGTGTCCATGTCATCGGCCGGTAGCTTGTCTAGCTTCTCCAGGAAGCTCACGTAGAGGATGTTTTGCTTCGCCGGCGCGGCCACGAAACGGCGCATTTCGTCGAGCACTTTCTCGATGACGAAGGTTGGCGGAATGATGCCGGCCTGCTCGCGTGCCTTGAGCCCTTCCATGGTCTGATCGAACTTCAGCGGGAACTTAGCCAAACGGGCGATGTAGTCCTCGCCTTCACCCTCGCTCTTGACCTGATGCTGCGTGGCCATGAAGGTCGGCATGCCGTTCTGCAGGCCAAACAGTTGATTGAGCGGATAATTGTGGAAACGAAAGCGATCGCCCTCTTGCTGCATGCTCAAGAAATAATCCAGCATGTCCCAAGAGACCTGCGTTTCTTCATCAAGCGCGCTGCGGTCGTAGCTGCGCAGCGTGGCCAGGTCATTCCTGAGCTTCTCGCGCATCTCGTCTTCAAAGGCGAGCGAGGCGTCGGCAAGCTCGTCGTTGTACCAGGTCATCCACGGGGGCAAGATGCGCATGCCCGACATCATTTCCGGATTTTTGAACAAATATTCGGCGAATACGCGGTCGAAGAAGATGCGGATGTGCAGTGGCTTGAACCAGATCGAATGCGCGATGAAGAGCGCCAGCAACAAGGTCAGGATCAGCCCCAGGCGCAGGCTCCAACGAAAAGCGGTTCGCATGTTGAGTGTCTCGGGGAAGCGGCGAGCCGGACCATAGCAGAGCGCTCTTCGCCCTCGGTTCAGCGAGCCCCACCCCGGGCAGGCAGGCGGCCTCGGTGCGGAACGCGTGCCAGCCACACGATGCTCATGGGTTTGCACGACGCGTGCAGGTGGGAAACCGGTCTGGATCTGCCGGGAGTCTCCTCGCTCGCCCGCGTACCGCCCATCAATGAGTTTCCTCGTTATCGGGTTGCGGTTTTGGCAGCGCCGACGCTCTCCGCGGCGGATATAATGAACCCAATTTCGCAGGTTTGGACATGGCCATGAGCGATGACATCAATTACAAAAACAACCCGCTGCACGGGGTAAGTTTAAAGGTATTGCTGGTTGAGCTGGTAAATCACTATGGCTTCAATATTCTGTTCGCCTATTTGAATATCAATTGCTTCAATGCCAACCCGAGCATCGACTCCAGCCTTAAGTTTTTAAATAAGACAGATTGGGCGCGAGAGAAGGTTGAGGCGTTCTATATCTACAAATTCAAGAATCTACCGAGAGCGTCTGACGAACAGTTTGCATTGCCGCCTCGAGATCGTGTGGTACCCGAGGGGCAGGCGCCCGGCGAGCCTGCCGTGCTTAGTCTGGAAGAGGCTGAGCGACTGAATGAAAAACGATCCAAAAAATCAGCCGAGCGCAGCGAGGCTGCTGGAAATCGGGCTCGTTCGCGCGGGAGTCGTGCCGCTCCCCGAGGCGAGATCTATTCCAAAAGCCGAGTCAAAGGCGGCTCCAGAAAAGACGACGGTCGCTCTTCAGAATCTCCATCCGGTTCAGCGGTGACCGGCCCGGATCCATGGGCCAAATGGAGAAAATAAATGTGTATCAATGGCGGTGGAACAGGGGTGTGACAGGGCGACGCGCGGTGAGCGTTTGAGAGAACTTTAAGGAATGGGAATCAAGCGGGCATAGATCATGGAGCGTAGGCGTTGTCGTGGCCCCGGCGCTGGGCGCGCCAAATCGCGCGCGAAGTAGAGTGCATGAAGCGCCTCGCAACCGGACCGCGCGCTGACTCTGCCAGCGCTGGATCGAAGGAAGCGCTCAAGAATGAAAGTCGTTTTCGGTAGACGAGCGCGCCCTGCCATTTGACCGTGGAGCAAAATCCACCAAAACCACGGGTGTAACCAAGTTGCGCTGGCCGTCCAACCAGCAGCGGTGCCGCAGGTCGGGCGAAGCTCTAGGGAAGGTCTGATCAAGTCGACCCGTTGACGGTATGGCGGTCTTGGGTGGCATATGAGGCGTGCAGTGAAGCCGTCAGGGAAGGCCGTCGCTGCTGTGCGTCGGCAAATCCGCGGCAATTGACGTTTTTTGGTGCTTT
>JANPJV010000319.1:0-13749 GCA_031425695.1 Rhodanobacteraceae bacterium
ATGCTCGAGTGTCGCAACTCGTCCGCGGGAATCACACCGGGGTTGACGCCGGGCATCAGCGGACGCTGGTGGAATTCGCAACGCGATTCAACCGGGTGGGATCTGGTGTTCACCGAGCCTACCTCGCAATACCCGAATGGAACATTGATTGCGACCTGGAACACGTTTGGAAACAACGCCGAGCCGGTCTGGCTGATCGCACCCACGATGCAGATTGAGGCGGCCAGCGAAGCCGGTCAGACCGTCAAGCGCGCATGGGGGCAGTTGAGCCGATACACCTGGAACGCCGGTACCGATCAGGCGACTTCAGTACCGGTCGGGGAGGTTGCCTTCACATTTGATCCTATGGATGCCACCCGCGCGTCACTGCGCTGGAAATGGTCGGAGGCGCCCGCGCAGCCCTTCTACGAAGAATGTGTTTCCGAATTCTCGCGCGCGGCCGCACCGGCGCAGGCCAAGAACCAAGCCTTTAGTGGCAGTTGGTATGAGCCGCAGCTCCCGGGCTACGGTTACTCGGTCTACCTGGCATCCGGCCCCGGGAACTCCCTCGTCGAGAACCAGGTGCTCAATGCCTATGACACAGCCGGCCAGCCGCGCTGGGTAATCGGCACAACGACTGGTCCGACGACCGCATGGACCGACGTGCCGCTTTCTTATTTGCGCTCGAACTTCGCGGGTGGCGTTCCGACATCCAACTGCTCTGGCGACGCTTGTCGCACCGTATCTGCGGCGAACAAGCTTTCGCGCATGTTCACTGGCGATGCCGCGACGGCCAGCGCCAAGGTCGAGGCCTACTACACCGGGAACGGTGTCACCTTTGCCTGGTACAGAATCGGTAATCCGCCGTCGCCGGTGGCGATCGCCAAAGTCGCGCGGACCGACGAGATCGTCGTGAATCGCCAGCTCTGCACGGTCACCAGCAGCGCGTGCGAAATCCTGGTCAGCTGGACCAGCACTCGCGCTGAAGCGCGGGCCTACCGGGTCAACCTGGCGACCGGAAGCTGGACGATGCTCGATCCCCAATCCGCGGTTGCCAGCCGCTCCGACTCGTTTTCAAGCGGCGGTCGCTTTCGCTACGTCCTGGCGGTGCCGGGCACCCCGGAATTGCAAACGGTTGCCAGTAGTGCCGAAGTCGTGATCACCGGGCAACTGCCGGCCCCGTCCGGCACGCTGAGCACCAACAGCCCCTGTTCACTGCCAGGCTCCGGGTCCAATCCGAACCTGTGCACCGTGCAGATGACGGTCACCCTCGCAAACACGCCTTGGGTCTGCGTCTGGAATCGCGACACCGCCGGGCTGCACGCCTGCTGGCAGCAAAACGGCGTCTATCCGCATGCCGGGGCGTCGCTGACGCCGCTAGCCATCGAACTGCGCGCACATGCGATCAACCCGACATCGGATCCGGGCTGGCCTGGCAACTCCAGCAGCCAGTACAACGCGGCCCCGCTGCTTGCCAGCGCGACGATCGTCGGGGCCAATACAACCCCCAGCAGCATCGTCATCGCAGCCAACCCGAGCTCCAACTTGGTAGCTCCAGCGACGACCCGGTTGTCGGCGACGATCTCGAGCTCGAGTGCGGTCCAGCAGGTGGTTTACCAGCGGCAGGGCCAGAACATCTGCGCGCCGGCGACAGTCGCACCGTACAACTGCGACTGGACCGGGATCACGGCCGGCAGTTATTCGATCACCGGCGTCGCCACCCTTGCGAGTAGCCAGATCACCTCGACGCCCATCAACCTGACCGTCAGCAACCCAGTGCTCGACTACGTGCCGCCCTCCTTGGCAAGCATGGCCACGTCGGACGCGGTCGGCGCAACGACCGGCAATTTCCGCGTCAGCGAATCCGGCGATGCCACGTACACGATTCCGATCTACACCGCGCCAGCGTCAGGCGGCACCGGACCGCAGATGGCCCTGGCCTACTCGAGTGGCTCGCCCTTCGGGATCGCGGGTGCCGGATGGTCGGTCCAGGGCGCTTCCAGCATCAGTCGTTGTCGCAAGACAAGCGAGCACGGTGACATCGTCAACCACTTGGCCGACCAGCCATCGGTTGCGCTGACCGCAGCCGATGCCTATTGCCTGGACGGCCAGCGCCTTATCGCGCTGCCCAACGTCAGTCCGGGATGCACCTCCGGCGCAGCCGCCAATGGCACCAGCCGCGCGGCGCAAGCGGAGTATCGAACGGAAATCGAAAGCTACCGGCGCATCTGTGCGTGGACTGAGGCTCAAAACGTCGGTGGCGGCCATGCGTACTTCACCGTCCATGGAAAGGACGGCACCATCAGCGTCTACGGTCGCGACCAGTGGAGCCCGATCCAGGGTGGTTACGGAGCAGCGAGCTATTCGAGCCGTTTGCTGGCGAATGCAGGAGCTACGCCGCGCGCGGCGATCACCTGGATGATCAGCCGCGTCGAAGACACCGCCGGCAACTACTTCGATTACCAGTACTCGAAGGACGAGATCAACGGCGAGCAGTACCTGTCCGAAGTGCGCTACAACGCGAATCGCCGCGTGGCTGGGCAAACGCCTGATCACAGCATCGTCTTCAATTACGACCCGCTTCCCGCCGATGAGATCGAGCACGGCCGCGTGGCCACGGCGACGACGCGCACGGCAAAGATCCTGAGCAGCATTCACTCGACTGGAACCGGCAGCCAGTCCTTGCGCCACTACCGGTTGCGCTACAACCCGACCAGCGTCGGCGAACGCCGCACGCTGGCAGGCGTCACCGAATGCTCTGCCGCGAGCAGCCCTGCGACCTGCTACCCGGAGACCGTATTCACGTGGACCGTCGGCACGACCAGCTTTGCCAGCAGCCCTAACACTTCAGGCGCCGAAAACGGCTTTGAAGGCCTCGCCGCCGAGAAGTTTGGCGACATCAATGGCGACGGGCTGACCGACATCATTTGGGTCAAGCGCGCCAATTCTGGCGATCCAGGCTCAAACCTCGAGGCCTTCTGGATCACGACCACCGTGATGAGCGCCGGGGTGCCGGAACCTGGCACCGGCAAGCATCTGCGCAAGGACACCGAGATCCCGTTCGAGGCGAGCCAGGGGAGCCCGCAACGCTCCTGGCATGTGCTCGACTACAACGGTGACGGCCGCGATGACCTGCTGCGACTTGGCTTGGGTGGGCGCACAGTTCGCTGGTTCGTGCACCTGTCCATTCCGAACCCCGATGCACCCGGCTACTTCACGTTCGACCCGTACGGAAACGATACCGGCATTGCGACCCAGGACGACCGCGACGTCATGGTGCTGTCCGACTTTACCGGCGATGGCCTGGCCGACGCGTTGGTCGCTGGCGAGAGCTCTGGCGCCCTGAACCTGTTTCTCTATCCGATGGAGCGCAGTCAGGTTGCCGGTCAACCGTTCCGCTTCGGCGCAAGCATCCCGGTCAATCTGGATTCCAGCGGTCTGCTGCTGCCGGGTGATCCAGGGGACCGCACCTCGCAGATCTGGTCATTCGGGCGGAACATGCGCGCCTTGAACAAATTCCAGCCGATGGATGTCAATGCCGACGGCCGCAGCGATTTGTCGGCGGTGTTGTACACCGTGCACCTGCAGGGGCCGATCTGTGCGCCACGCTCGCCGGCGCCAACCACGGCATTCTTGAGTGATGCCGAGCTCGATGCGCAGAGCGGTAATACGTCCAAAGGCAGTGGATCCACCTCGCACACTTGCTACATCCCCTACCCGGCCGTGCTCAAGGCAAAAGGCATGAACACCAATGGCGAGTTTGAATTCGTCGCGTTCTCGCCGCGCATCGGTCAGGGCTGCTTCGTCGATCACAACGGGTACGTCTCGGGGACCGTCGCTCATGCTTCGATCCAGCATGGCGATTTCTCCGGTGATGGCTACGCCGATGTCCTGTTCAAGCAGTTCAACCCGGCGTTCCGCAACGATTGCACTGACGACCAGGAGATTCCTGACACCTTCGCGTTCCAATTGAACCAGGGTAATTCGTACTCCGCACCGATCGAGATCGGTGGGCTCGACCCGCTGGTCAATACCGACACCCAGGACAATGGCTTGCAGTTCCTCGATGTCAACGGCGACGCCCGCGCCGATCTGGTCTATCCACGCTATTTCGGCGACGAAGATCCCGGCAACCGCTACAAGGTCCGTTACTGGACCGGTACCGGCTTCGCCAGTGCCACTGAATTTCCAGGGCCGGCAGCGCGCGGAGAAAAGAACTGGAAGGCTTTTCTGGTTGACCTCGACAACGACGGCTGGGTTGAAGGCTTGCGCTTGAAGACCGTCTGTTCGAGCGCGCCATGCACGACCTGGAAGGTACTGCCCTCAGCCAACCGCGCGGTCACCGGCTACAAACCGCAACAACGCATGTCGATGATCATCACCGGGCTCGAAGCGGCGACGGTCATCAACTACGCGCCGCTCAGCGACGCCAGCGTCTATGCACGCGGCACCGGTTCCGCAGCCACTGCACCCGGCCGCGGGTCCCCGGTTTTCGACCTTTACGGTTCACTGTACGTGGTCAAGTCGGTGCAGAGTTCCGCTCCGACTGCGACCCAACCCAACGCCCTCGCGTCCATTCGCTACTTCTACAAGGGCGCGCGCATGCAGGGTGGTGGTCGCGGCTTCCTTGGATTCGAGGAGCTGCACACCTATGCCGATGTGCTGCAGGCGGCCAATCCGGCGCAGCGCATGCGCACGATCACCCGCTACCTGCAGGCATTTCCCTTCGTCGGTGCGCCCAGCGAGACCGTGCAGGAACTGGTAACCCTGGGCGCGAATGGCCTGGCAACGGGTGCGGGACAAGTGCTCTCGCGCGGCACCACCGTCTATTACCCGGTCAGCGTGCCCGCCACCCCGCAGGCACTGACCGTGCTCAAGCAGACCGAGGAGGCGTTTGCCTTCGACCTGCAGACGGGCGTGCAGATATCCGGCTCACGCACGCAATACCAGTCATACGATGCCTACGGCAGTGTCCTGACCATGTCGGTCGCCAACCTGGATGCGGGCGGCGCTACGTTGCGCACCACGTCGACCGTGAACACGTACGGCGACGATGTTCCCGCCAAGTGGCTGCTCGGTCGCTTGACCAACACCCAGGTCACGCACACCATCGGCCAAACATCGGAGGTGCGTACCAGTGCCTTTGAATACGAACCGGACACGGGCTTGTTGCGCGGCGAAATTGTGGAGCCCGGTGGTGCCGTCGATGAGTCGCTGCGCAAGGCCTATGAGCTGGATCTGTATGGCAACAAGGTGCGTACGGCGGTGTGTAGCAACACGCCATTCAGCACTTATGAAACCTGTCTCGACACCAGCGCGAACGCGTTCAAGAACCATTGGAATCTCATCGGCGAGCAGCAGTACATCAAGCGCGTCGGCCGGGTGATCTACGACAGCCGCGGCCGCTTCGCGCGCGAGAGCCGGGCCTGGGCCGCTCCGACGGGCGTTTTCGCCGAGGTCCCGATGCAATGGACCCTCGAGGGCGACTTCGACAAGTTCGGGAACCCCCGGCGCACGTATTCGGCCAACGGTGGCATCGCCCAGGCGCAGTACGGTCCGCTCGGCCGCGAGCACGCGCGCTGGAGCAACGACGGCGCCGCCACGGAGGTCCGCTACGCCTGGTGCACTGGCACGGTTACGTGCCCGGCCAACATGCGTTATCGCACCGAAGTGAAGGTGCGCGGTGGTGCAACCAGCTGGACCTACCACGACATCCTCGGGCGTGCCCGCGTCAAGATCGGCGAAGGCTACAGCGACCCGAATGACCCTGAAGCCGCGGCCCTCGGGTTCACCGCCAACGAGTACAACGCAGTCAGCACTGACTACGACCTCCTCGGCCGCGCGGTGAAAACCAGCGAGCCCTATTTCGTCCAAGGTCCGAATGCAGCAACGCCCGATGCACCGGCCAGTGGCGCCACGGTCTATTGGACGCAGACCACCTTCGATGCGCTCGGTCGCACCACGCGCATCGTCCTGCCTGAAACCGGCGCCTATACCGCCTCGGCCATTGCTGGGCTGACGACGACGACCAGCACCATTGCCTGTGCCGGATGCGACGTGCAGACGCGCACCGAGACCAGCAACTACCTCGGGCAATTGGTCGAGACCACCGACGCGAATGGCGTCAAGGTCTGCAATACCTATGACGTGCAAGGCAAGCTCCGCCAGGTCGACCAGGCGCTCGGATCGTGCAGTAGCCCGGTCCTGGGGCTGCGCATCTCGGTCGGCTACAACAAGGTCGGCCACAAGACTTCGATGGTCGATCCGGACAAGGGCAGCTGGTCGTATGCCGTCAATGCGTTGGGTGAAGTCGTCCAGCAAACCGACGCCAAGGGCCAGCGCATTGTGTCGAGCTACGACGCCCAAGGTCGCGTCTGGCGGCGCCAGGACCTGCGTGCCGATGGCAGCAGCGAGGGCATTGCCCAGTTCGAATTCGACACTGCCGCCAACGGCCTGGGTGCACTCGCATCCGAATCGATCAGCGCCGGCACCTTCACCAAGTCGTACGGCTACGACGCGTTGGGCCGCGTTCGGTCCACCAGCACGCAACTCGACGGCGTCAGCTACGCGACCTCGGCCACCTACGACGGATACGGCCGCGGTGACACCGCAACCGATGCCAGCGGTGACGCGATTCGGACCGAATTCACGCAGCGTGGGTTCGCCAAGCGCATGCGCGAAGCAGCGGGTACGGCGAGCGGATCAATCATCAACGAGATTCGCCGGGTCAACGCGCGCGGCCAGGTGGTCGAGGAACGCCGGGGCGGCTCCGCGTCACTGACTACCGTGCGCGACTACTACCCCCAGACGGGCCGACTCAAATCGATCCTCTCCGGTGGCGGTGCCATCCAGAACCTGTACTACGAGTGGGATTTCGTTGGCAACTTGAGGTTCCGGCGCGACCAGACCTCGGGTACCGACATGGACGAGCGCTTCGACTACGACGTGCTCAACCGCCTGACCACCGTCCGCCTGAGTCGCCGTGCCGGCGGCCCGATCGTGACCAACCAGGTCACGCAGTCGCTGACCTATAACAACGGTGCCGGCACCATGGACATCGGCAACATCGTCAGCAAATCGGACGTCGGCAGCTACACCTATGGCCAGAGCACCTGTGGTCGCGTAGCCGGACCGCACGCCGTCACCACTGCCGGCAGCGTGCAGTATTGCTACGACGCCAACGGCAACCAAGTCAGCAGCAGCGATGGGCGCAGCTCCAGCTACAGCGTGTTCGACAAGCCGCTCAGCATCACCAAGACCCCGTCGGCCGGTGCTTCCGGTGACACCGTCAGCTTCAGCTACGGCACCGGTCGCGAACTCCTGCGCCGTACCGATGCCAACGGCACGCAGGTCACTCGCTTTGTCGGCGGCATCGAGGTACTGGTCAATGAGAACGCGACCCGGCGCCAGTCGGGCGGCGCGATCGTGCGCAAGCAAGGCACCACGCGCACCGTCAGCTATGTGTTCGGCGACCACCTGGGCTCGGTCAGTGCCATCGTTGATGGAAGCGGCGCCGTGCAGCAACGCCAAAGCTTCGACGCCCACGGCGCCCGCCGCGCTCCGACCTCCTGGGAGACCTGGACCTACGGACAGCAACTGAGCTTCGACGCCAGCCGCACCCGCAAGGGTTTTACCGGCCACGAAGGCGTCGACGCCACCGGCCTCATCCACTTCGGCGGCCGCATGTACGACCCACGCCTCGGCCGCTTCATCCAGGCCGACCCGATGGTCGAGGACGCCAACTTGAGCAACGGCCTGAACCGCTACAGCTACGTCCTCAACAACCCGCTGAGCCTTACGGATCCGACGGGTTATCTGAGCTGGAGCGAGGCACGGCCTTACGTCGCAATCGTCGTGGCGGCAGTCTTGCAGCAATGGGGAGCCGTGTACTACAACGCCATAGGGATCACGAGTGCTCTAGCTCAAACGGTAGTGACCGGTGCCATCGCTGGCGCTGTCAGAGGAGGCAGTCAAGGTGCCGTCATGGGTGCTTTTTCAGCTGGGCTCAATTACGGCATCGGCAACGTTACCGGGCAACTGGCCAGCGGCGGAGAATGGTCCACTGAGGGCGTTTACGCGGCAAGTGTGGCGCTCCACGGGATGCGAGGCGGCGTAATAAGCTTGCTGCAGGGCGGAAGTTTCGGGCATGGCTTTCGAAGTGCGGCCCTAACTGAAGGATTGAGTCCCCTTGCCGGTAGTACTGATAATGTTGTTGCTCAGTATTTCATTTCAGCGGCTGTGGGCGGGACGGTCAGCGAACTTACGGGTGGCAAATTTGCGAATGGAGCTGCGGATGCCGTCTTTGCGTTGGCTTTTAATCACTTGGCACATAAGAATTGGAGTGTCGGGCACGGATGGACTCCTGGACAACCGCGCCCTCCACTGGATGAGAGCTTTAACAACGACACCACGCCGACCCCAAGTTTTATAAGTGCATCGGGAATGGAGGGTGGCGACGTGGATTTCGAGTTGACTGAGCGCCGTGGAATCTATAATTATGACGTATATGTTACTTCAGACGTCGGCCGTCCGAGAGTTGGGCCGTATCAAGGAGCAATTGCCCCCGACCTACGTCAGCCAAATTGCGCAAATGGGTGTCCTTCGATCGCAGCAGGTTCATATCCGTACGTTGCGGCCCGCGGACTTAACGGATGGGCACCAAGCAAACGTAAGCCGATGTTGTGGCTTGACACAGTGACCGCTAGGGACAGGGCGACGCCAATTACGGGAGCATGGGTTCATACCGGTTATCGTTCCGGTACTTTCGCAGAGGGGTGCTTGACGGTTTCTCCCGTGAACTGGGGAGCCTTCATAGGGAATTTCCAAATGGGTCAGCGCGGCAACGTGAGGGTGGACAAATGATCAGATTTCTTATTCTTGGCTTGGGCATCTTGGGACAAACTGAGGCATCTGCATTTCCGTTGCCATTCGAGATCGGAGAAAGATTGGAGAATTTGTCGGAGATTCTGCCAGATGATTTCGATGACGTTGGGTGTAGGGTTTTTACCGTACCCGCCGGATCGAATCTGGCACTCTTTGACAATGGTCGGACGTATGAATTAATATTCTCGAAAAAGAACGGCAATTGGGAGTTGGTTCAGTTCGCGATTGAACTTAGAAATTCTGAGGAAGCGGAGTTACTCGGAAATTTCATGGATCATAAATATGCGCATGCGTCCGGCGAAGAAAAATTATGGGAGCATGGCGAGAATACATTTGTATTGTATGAAATCTCTGATGTTTGGCACTACTCTGAGCGCGCGTCCACAGCGATGTGTCCAAATTGATGTGAACGTATAATCAGTTCCGCCACCCAAGATGAAGGAGCGAGAAGCAATTGCTGATATTTGAGCCCGGCTCCGGGCCGGGCTTTTTTTGGTCGGTGATGCGCGCACCTCACCGCGCCCCCTGCGCCTATAGCAAATACGCCAGCAGCGCATTGAGGTCCAGGGAGACCAAGGCGAGCACGCTGCCAGCGGGCGGTGGCGGAGCGTTGCAGCAGCGGGATTGGCGTGGGTGCGGGTGACGGGCGGGCGGCCCCGCGTTCGAGGGCGAGGAGGAGTTCTTCGGCGGTTT
Source organism: Rhodanobacteraceae bacterium (assembly GCA_031425695.1). Taxonomy (GTDB): domain Bacteria; phylum Pseudomonadota; class Gammaproteobacteria; order Xanthomonadales; family SZUA-5; genus JANPJV01. The sequence continues at coordinate 9,556 of JANPJV010000319.1, forward strand.
CGAAGCGGGTGGCGGGCGGGGGGTTGCGGGCGAGGGCTTTGAGGAGTAGGCGTTCGAGCCAAACGGGGATATCCAGGCGAAAGCGGGTGGGTGCGAGCGGCTCGCCGAAGCGCGGGTGCTGGAAGGGCAAGTCGAGATCACCCGTCCTAACGCGCGAGCGTGCTGACCACCCGTCGCCAGTAGTGCGCAACCAGCGGCAGCAGGCGCATACGCAGGCGCTCGCGGGTTTGCGCCAGGTCCCGGGTCAGCCTGGAGACCTCGCGATAGATGCGCGCGAGGTGGTCGTCGCGCCGCAGGAAGAGGCGCTTGAGCTCGGTGATGTCGGCTTCGTCGAGCGTGTGTCCCGGGACGAATCGGGGTGGCAGCGGGCGGTCGACGTAGATCGTCGAATGCGCGTCCGCGAGCTCATGCTGCGGACGTGTCGGCGTGTAGAAATACAGCGCGATGGAACGCCGCGTCAGCCCCGGGGCGGCGCGGTCGAGGTCGATGCGGCTGAAGCCGTGCCAGCTCGACTCAGTGGTCTCGAAGATCACGCAGCGGTTCATGCATGGCTCGATCAGCGTGATCTCGTCCGCATCCGGCGTGCGCGGATTGCTGTGCAGCTCGAGGTTGCCGCCCCACTCGCGGCGCCATTCCGGATTGAGATAGACGATCAGGTTCAGGCGACGATGCCAGCCGGTCAGCGGGTGGAGATTGAAATCCACATGCGGGTCGAGCTCCTGCCCATTGCGATTTTCGTGCGTCCCGCCGCCGAAATAATGCGGGTCGTAGCGCAGGTCATCGATGCCCGTGATGGTGCCGACCAGCTTCAGGAACTCGGGCGTCTGGATCAGCGCGTCGAGCTCCGCAAACGCCGCACCGAGCGGAGCAATTTTCTCCACCACGGCCTTGGCACCGATCTCGCCGGCCTCGTTGCGCGCATTGCCACGCTCGAACTGCGGAAACTCCGCTAGCAGCCGTTGCAGGAATGCGGCGTCGAAAAAGCGCTCCAGCAGCACATGCCGAAACGGCCGCGCCTGCTGGAAGCGCACCGCAGCCAAGGGCGCGTCGACAACGACGGCCGGATTCAACAGAGTGGGTGGCATTAGGGAATTCTTAAGCTCGGTCCGGGGTCCGACGCGCGCCCGGACCAAAAGATTTTGGATGATACTGCGCCCCCGAAATGGAGTTTCCATGGAGCCAGGCGCATCAACCGACTCAGCGTCATGCGCCGCGTGCTGAGCCGCGCGCGTGCGCGCCTGCGCCTGGCGCTGTCGGGCGTCGCGACGGCGCATCCGAACGGGCACTTCTACTCGCCCGTGTGCGATCCGCAGAGCTTGGTCCGCGCGCGCGATGCGATCTGGCCGACGCCGCCGCCGCTGCCCTCAGGGATCGACTTCAACGATGCCTCCCACATCGACGTGCTCGAGCGTTGTTTCCCGCTTTTCCACGCTGATTTCGACTATCCCGAAACCGGCGTGGACGACGGTCGTCTCGCGTCCTATTACCGTGGTAACTCGCAGTTCGGTGGGCTCGACGCGCGCGCCCTGTTCGTGCTCATGCGGGCACTGCGGCCGCGACGCATCATCGAGGTGGGGTCAGGCTATTCGTCCCTGCTGATGGCCGATGTCAACCAGCGCTTCCTCGACGGACAGACCTGGATCAGTTGCATCGAGCCCTACCCACGCGAGTTCCTGGAACGTGGCGTCCCGGGCATTGCCGAGGTGATCCGCGAGCGCGTGCAGGACGTGCCGCTCACGCACTTCGACGTGCTGCAGGCCGGCGACGTGCTGTTCATCGATTCGTCGCACGTCAGCAAGACCGGCAGTGACGTCAATCACCTGTATTTCGAAGTCCTGCCGCGCCTGGCAGCGGGCGTGATCGTGCACGTGCACGACATCTTCCTGCCCGAGGACTACCCGCAGGACTGGGCGATCGGCGAGAACCGCAGCTGGAACGAGCAATACCTGTTGCGCGCGCTGCTGATGTACTCGACCGCGTTCCAGCCCATCTTCGGCAGCCACTATGCCTGGCTCCATCACCGCGAGCGCAACGCCCGCGCGCTCGGACTGCCGTGCGGCAGCGCGTTGAGTGGGGGGAGCTTCTGGATGCGGCGAGTGTAATTCGAGGTGCACATGTAGCGTGGCTCTGAGCGCGCGTAGAGCTGATGGGAAGCCGGAATATCGATCGCGCCAGCGCCGCGTGCTGCTACGTAGCGCGACGCGGCGCTGGCGCGATCAATGGTTGGGCGAAAACCCATCACTGCGCGCGCTCAGAGCCACGCTACGTTCGTCCGGGCACTTCACCATCACCACGCACCACCTCATAGCTCAACCCAAACCGCGCCAGGTACTTGCGCAAGCGATCGGCGTCGTTGCTCGAGGCCTTGCGGGCGCGGCTGGCCTGGAATAGCTGGCGGCCGGCTTCGCTCAAGTTGCGGGCGCGGCGGCAGACGCTGACCACATCCGCGAGCTGAACGCGGTCGAAGCGGTCGAGCTCCTCGAACCTCGCTCCGAGCAGGCGTTCCAGCGCGGCTTCTGTGGGTCCGGACCTTGTCCGGACGCTCTCCTCGTCACTGCGGGCGACCCCGTCGCCACCCCACAGGCGCTTGAGGCGCACGAGCTCCTCGTCGACGCATTCGACCGTGATGCGCCCGTGCGAAGACAGCGTGGCGAGGCGCGTGATCGAGGCGCTGAGGTCGCGGAAATTGCCGGGCCAGAGAGCTTCCGGGCTGGTCGCGAAGCGCAGGAAGCGTTCGCGAGCCTCGCGGTTGAAGGTGACCCGCTCACCGTTCGCACGGGCGTATCGCTCAAGCTCGAATTCGAGGTTCGGCTCGATGTCCTCGGCGCGCTCCTTCAAGCCCGGCAGATAGAAGGTCCACATGTTCAGGCGTGCGAACAGGTCTTCGCGGAAGCGACCGGCAGCCACTGCCTGCGCGAGATCGCGGTTGGTGCCGGCGAGCAACTGGAAGTCACTGGTGACTTCCTTGTCGCCACCGAGCGGCGGAAAGCGCTTGTCTTCGATCGCGCGCAGCAGCATCGCCTGCTCGTCTTGTCCGAGCTCACCGATCTCGTCGAGAAACAGCAAGCCGCGATCGGCACTCTTCAAGAAGCCGGCGCGCTCGCTCTGCGCGCCAGTGAACGCGCCGCGCACATGGCCGAACAGCGCGCTGCCGGCGCCGTCGCCGCGCAGCGTTGCGCAATTGACCTCGACGAAGCGGCCCTCGAGCGCATGCCGGGCTTTCTTCAGCTCGAACAGATTGCGCGCCAGCATGCTTTTCCCGGCACCCGTCGGCCCCATCAGCAGGATCGGCGCGCGCGAGCGCACGGCCACGCGCTCGATCTCGCCGATCATCCGATTAAAGGCCGGACTGCGCGTGGCGATACCGCTTTTCAGGAAGCTCGCGGTTTCGGTGCGCTCGAGCGCGAAACGCTGTGCGATGCGGTCGTAGCGCGCGAGATCGAGATCGATCACCGACCAGCTGCCCGGATCGCCGGCGCGTTGCTGCCGTGGGGGCGAGGTCTGCAGCAGCTTGCCCGGCACGAAGCGCGCCTCGGTCAGCGCGAACCAGCAGATCTGGGCGACGTGCGTCCCGGTGGTGATGTGGACGAGATAGTCCTCGTGTTCCAGATCGAAGGCATAGCCGCGCACGAAGTCGAACAGCTTCGAATACATCTGCTCGAAGTCCCACGGATCGGCCACATGAAAATCGTGGATGCGCACCTCGGTCTCGCGACTCTGCTCACGCAGATCCTCCGTCACCTGGTTGGTCAGCGCGGTCAGCCGGCGCTGGTCGCAGAGCAACTCGATGCGATCGACCACCAGGTCCTCGAACATCCCCAGGCTCACCGTCGGTCGCCATTTTTCGTAGCGGTTCTTTCCCTGGCCAGCGTCGAGCTGGAAACCGATGAAGCCGATGACGACGGTTTTTTTCATTGATGGGATCTCGGAGCTTTTGTTGCTCTACGTGGGTCCGGACCTTGTCCGGACGCTTTTCCACCTGGAACCAAGAGCGCTTCGCTCACGTGGGTCCGGACCTTGTCCGGACGCCTTTTCCACCTGCAATCAAAAGCGCTTCGCTTACGTGGGTCCGGACCTTGTCCGAACGCTTTTTCCACCTGGAATCAAAGCGCTTCGCTTACGTGGGTCCGGACCTTGTCCGGACGCTTTTTCCACCTGAATCAAAATCGCTTTTCTATCCGGCGGGGAAAAGCG
>JANPJV010000320.1:0-18440 GCA_031425695.1 Rhodanobacteraceae bacterium
GACAAGCCGGCGCTCCAATCACTGCTCCGCTCTTACGTAGGTCATGTTGCGCCCGCCTCTGCTTCGATCGAGCGACCTGGGCGATCTGGCGCTACTTGACGCCTTTAGCTTCACCGCTCCGACCGGCGTCAAGTAGCGCCCGATTTCTGATGCGCATCAACCCGCCTGCGCGCGGGCGCAACATGACCTACGACAAGCCGGCGCTCCAGTCACTGCTCCGCTCTTACGTAGGTCATGTTGCGCCCGCCTCTGCTTCGAGCGAGCGGCCTGGGCGATCGGGCGCTACTTGACACGCCTTTGGCTACACCGCTCCGACCGGCGTCAAGTAGCGCCCGATTTTTTTTGCGCATCAACCCGCCTGCACGCGGGCGCAACATGACCTACGACAAGCCAACGCAACATGGCGTGCGACACGCCAGCGTTCCGGGACTTATCCGCCCTCAAAACCATCCTTGAACACCTGGGACACGATCGGCGGCGTGCAGGAATAGAGGCGCGGGCGGATCAGCAGGGACCAGGAATCGAGCGTGCCGGTGCTGGTGTTGTTGCCATCTGCGACGTTGAGCTGCCAGACGCCGGCGCTGCTGGTGCCATCGAGGCGTTGCAGTTGCGGGATGGGGTCGCGCGTCACCGGTGGCGCGGTGGCGTAGCTGTCCCAGAACGGCGAATTGAACGCCGGTAGCCAGTCGCCCGTGAACGGCGCCTGGCTGGCGAGGCTCTGGTTGAGGTCCTCGGCTGCGGTCAGCGGCAGGTCGTCGTCGATGGTGAGATTGACGAAGTTTGCGCCAACACCCTGGTTGGGCGTGAGCAGCCCGCCGCGACGCCAGATCAGATCGCTGCCGAGTCCGTTCGGGGCGCGCAGCATGAGCGTCAGCTGGCCGGTGACGGCGTGGGTCAGACTGTCGACGCGCAGGTCGAGATCGCCGATCTCGTGGTCGTCGTTGATCGTGAGCGTGCTGGTGACGCCATCGGCGACGAAGTCGGGAATCGGCAGGTTGGCAACGCGGGTGAAGGCGAGCGGTGCGCCCAAACCCGCGCGCGTGCCGACACGAAGCGAGAATTGCGCGGTGCGGTTGCCGAGACTCGACTGCGTCGCCAGGCTGAAGTGGATGCGCGCGCCACAAGCGACGTCTCCAGCCAGGGCGATGCGCAGCGGTGCTCCCACCGGCCCCGCGTTACCGTGTGCCGAGATATTTGGATAGCTCGCGCTGCCTTGAATGATGCTGACGCCAGCGGTGCTGGTGCTCAGGGTCGCGCTGATGCCTTGCGCAGCGGTACCGCGCCAGGGATTCCCGAGCGGGATCGCCAGCGCCACGGTCTCGCCGGGATCGAGGCGGGCATCGCCATTGCCCGTGGCGAAGTCGTCGATGACGACCGTCTCTGGCGACACGCTGAGATGGGGCGTCTCGAAGGAAGTCCCGATGGCGACATGACCGCGCGCAAAGCGGCCGCCGACCGAGAAGGGCGCGACCGCGCGGTAGCCGAGGCCACGATCGGCAAAGCCAGCCCAGATCGAACGTTCGTTGGCGCAGCCATTGGTCGCGCAATCGGCGACGATCAAGGCGTCGCGCGCGTCGATGAAGCTCGGGTTCGCAGGGGTCAGCTTCAAGGCGTCGGTGACCAGCTGCAACATCGTCTCATTGCCGATCGCGACGTTGCCGCCTGCCCCAGCGGGATCGGCAATCACCCGCGCTCGAACCTCCCACAGCGATAGCGCCCAGACGCTGCCGGCGTTATGCACTTCGAGTGCGCCGGCCGGGCTCAAAGCCAGCGGGCTGGGCACGAACATACCATCGCCATCGTTCGCCGTGACCGCGTCGACGTCCGCCCAGGTCAACGGGTTGATCGCGTTGTCCGTGCTGTAGGGAAAGCGGCGTGCACCATAGAAGTAGTTGTCGGCGCCGAGGGCCAGGCGCTGATAGAAGCTGTAGCCACCGAACGCGTAGCGTCCATTGGGGTCATCGGAGGCAGTGCCGTTGAGCAAGGACAACGCGTAGAAATCGCTCCAGCCCTCCCCTAAGCTGCGCGCCGGATCCCACAGCAGGCCGGCGGCGTTGCCGACCAGCCGGTGGCTGAGTCCATGGGCCAGCTCATGGATCACGAACTCCGCGTCGAGCGCGGTATCGCGATCGGGCTTAGGTCCATCCCACAGGAACAACTGAAGTCGCCCAACGCCCTGGCCATCGGGCGTTGCGGCGAAATTGCCGCTGTTGCTGCCGCCGTTCTGCACGTCCGCAGCAATGCGGTCACCGCCGAGGCCGCCCAAGCCCTGCAGATTGACCTGCTGGAAGTTGCCGGAGGGTTCGTCGAACCCGAGCGCGAACATGCGGTCGTGGAACCAGTTGACGATGTAGAAGGCCTGGGCCACGGCGCCGCGCTGATAGTCCGGGTTGGTGGGCACGTCGCCGAGGTCGGGATTCGCGGCCTCGGGCGGTGCGGCGTATTCGAAGTCCCGCGGCGCGCCCCCGAGGAAATCGCGATTGCGTGCGGCGCCATCGGGATTGCCGCGCGGGCGCCCGGTGACATCGAGAGTCGCGTCGCACACATTCGGGGTGGCATCGCGATCGATGCACGCATCGACGTTGTTGCCGCGTGTGGTGTCGCAGCCGTCGCCGCCGCCGGGACAGTCATCGATCCAGCCATTCGGGCTCGCGCTCAGGTTCTGTGCGGCGAGCATCGACACTGGCGTGCGCGCGATCCGTGGGTACTGGGAGCCGCTGCCGGGAATGGCCGTGTTCGGTGATTGTGGTGCGGGGCTGTCGGCCGGGGTCACGCCGTCCGCCTGGACGTGGACACCAAAGCGCGCGCCGTGGGTCGACAACGACTCCCGCAGATTGCGCTGCCACAGCACGGCACCGCTGCGTGCATCCACCAGCGCGTACCAATCTTCTGCGCCGGTAGTGGGCAAGATCAGCGACCACGCCGGAATCAGCGGGGCGGTCCCAGGGGCAAACCAGACCAGGCGCGCGGAGCCAATGCCGGCGATTCCAGCGCCGCTGAGCTCGAAGCGGTCAGGACCGGTCGCCGCGGCCTGCACCACATCCTTGTTCGCGTTCGACAGCAGGCTGGCGGCCGCCGTCTGCGGTGACTGCAGTTGCCCACGTGCCGGCGGCGGCGTTCCAGCCACGCCGGGAATGAGCGTACCCAGCACCCGCCACAGTGCGCCTTGGCGATCGAGCACAAAGCGCACTTCGCTCGGGAAAACAGGCAGCCCGTGGACCCGCTGTTCGACCCGCACCATGCGCAAGCCGCTGCTGCCGCCGGGACTGTCGCCAAGCACAACGATGCTGTCGAGATCGGTTGGCTGGAGCCCGTGACGCGCTGCGTTCGCGGCCAGGTATCCACGCACGACCGTCTCGCTCGACTGCCCAGGCGCCGCCGCGGTCAGCGCCCCATGGCCGGCATAAACCAGCTCGTTGAGGCCGGCCGCGCTGCGCTCGACAATTGCGTCGTCAGATGCGGCGAGCGCTGAGCGTGCGTGCACCGCCAGCGTCAACGCCACCAGGAAAACGGCTCGTCTGCGAAGACCCATGACGCTGCTTCCACGCTGCCTGCGGGAATCCAGCATAGGACTCGGCCGACGAACGGTATGACCTACCGAGGGGCGCGCTACTACGCTTCGTCGGCCAACGCCGCTGTAGCGGCTTGCCGGACGCAAAAAAACCCCGGCTCGCGCCGGGGTCTTTTTGTGTTGCGCGGACCCGGCCCGAAGGCCGAGCCTAACCTCTAGTCGCTGAGCAGGCTGACACTGTCGACGCGGAAGGTCGTCGCGAGCGACGAATCAGTCGAACCGATCAGGCGCACTTTGACGTTCCGGCCTTTGTAAGCGGCGACGTTGTAGCTGCGCGCCACATAGGTCGACGCGCTCGCAGTCTTATTGACGTTGGAGAGCGTCACCAGGTTGACGATCAGTGCATTGGTGCTGGCGTCAACCAGTTGCACGCTGAGCTTGTCATACGCGGTCGTCGTGCTGGTCTCGCTGGTCACGATCGAGGTCTGGAAGGACAAGGTCGCGGTGCTGCCACCGCTCGGGATCAGCGTGGCCTTGCTGTCGACCGTCTGCGAGCTGGTGGTCGCATTGACACCCAAGTAGGCATAGCTGCCGCCCGAATGCGCGTTGGTCTGGCCGGCGACGAGCGTGTTGAACGAAGTACCGGTGACCGCCGAGCGCAGCCACGAACCATCCGGCGCGGTGTTCGTGCTGGTGGTGATGCTGTCAAAGCTGCCATTCGCGAGGCGCTGCACGGCGCCGCCGCCACCGCTTGTCGTCCAGGTCGCGGTGATGGTGAAGCCCTGCAGGCCCGTTGCGTAGCCGTAGACGCGGGCGTAGTAGGTGCCGGTCGACGGTGCCGCAAAGGTGCAGGTCTCGTTGCCCGAACTAATGTACGGACGGCAGTCATAGACCGTGGTCGTCGCCTGGGCACCGAACTTCACGTGCAGATCCAGATCAGCGACGGCGCCGCTGGTGACGATATTGAGATTGCTGGCACCGGCCGGGATCGCCACCGTGTAGTCGGCCCAACTGCTGTTGGCAGAGGTCGAGTTGGTCGAGCCCGTCACTGCGACCCCATTCGACAGCGCTACTGCGCCACCACCCGGCGCCGTGACGGTCACGGAGCGTGTGCTGCTATTGGTCAGGCCGCCATTGTCGGTCACGGTGAGCGTGACGTTGTAGGTGCCGGCCGCAGCGTAGGTCTTGCTGGGGCTGGTCGCCGTCGACGTCGAGCTGTCGCCGAAATTCCAGCTACGCGAGGCAATCGTGCCGTCGCTGTCGGTCGAGGAATCGGTGAAGTTGGCGGTCAGGCCACTGGTGGTGAAGCTGAAGTTTGCCGTCGGTGCCACGTTGCCCGGAGGCGTACCGCCCCAGCGCGAATGCAGCATGCGGTTCGGCGAGCCAGCACCGGGATCGGTGACCTTTCCAGCGGTCGAATTGTTGACCAGCGCCGTCAACACCTGCGCCGGAGTTGCGCTCGGATTGGCGGCAAGGTACAGCGCAGCCACGCCGGCTACGTGCGGCGAGGCCATCGAGGTGCCGCTGATGGTATTGGTCGCGGTGCTGTTGGTGTACCACGCCGACGTGATGTTCGATCCGGGCGCATAGATGTCGAGACACGTGCCGAAATTCGAGAACGAGGAACGCGCGTCGGTGTTGGTGGTGGAACCCGTGGTGATCGCGGCCGGAGCACGCGCCGGCGAGTAGTTGCAAGCATTCGCGTTGTCGTTGCCGGCCGCAACGACCACGATCACGCCGGCGTTATGCATCGCGGTGACCGCATCGTCGGTGGCCTGCGAGGCACCACCGCCAAGGCTCATATTGGCAACCGCCGGCTTGACATGGTTCGCCCGGACCCAATCCATGCCGGCGATCACGCCGGAGTTGGTACCCGAGCCGGTGCAGCCGAGAACGCGTACCGGATGGATGGTCGCCTGCTTGGCCACACCATGCGTGGTACCACCGACAGTACCGGCGACATGCGTGCCGTGGCCATTGCAGTCATTGGTGCCATTGGCATCGGTAATTGCGGTGTAGCCGTTGCCCATGCGACCGGTGAATTGGGAATGTGATCCCAGCACGCCGGTATCGATGATGTAGGCGTGAACATTGCTCGCCGTGGTGTCATAGGTATAGCTCGAGTCGAGCGGCAGATTGCGCTGGTCGACGCGGTCGATGCCCCAGGTGGCACCGGTCTGGGTCGCGCTTGCGGTGACCACGCCATCCTGCTCGACATAGGCGACGCGCGCGTCGGCCAGAAGACTCTGCAGTTGCTTGCTGCTCGCCCGAACCACGAAACCGGGCAGCACATGTTGATAGTGGCGGACGAATTCGAGGTTGTAGCGGGCCGAAAGATCAACCGCTACGGTCAATACATTTGGTAGCCGGGAGGGTTCATCGCCGAGCTGTACCAGTTCCTGCTTCAGCACCACGATGTATTGCGCGTCAACCGGGTTGGCGACTGGAACGAGTTCAGCTGCCGTACCAACCGCGGGAAGCGCCGTCGCAACAGCAAGCGCCAGAAGGCTAGAACCTATACGCATATCAACCACCCCCAATAAGAAATTTGATGAAGACCCGCGGATGAACATCTTTTGCAACTGCTGCCGGATCCGGTATCCCCGACCGTCCGGACCCGTGCCGTGGAAGTGCGGCGTCGCCTAAGCGACGCCCTCCCCAACCAGCACCCCCTCGCGGCCCCGAACATTGCCTCCCCAGGCAAACGTCCCCCCAACCACGACGAGCGGCGGACACTATGTAACGAACGAGCGGTGGTCAATCGGGTCAGAAACTGACGCGGGCCGTCACCATGCTGCGGTGCAATATGAATGACCGTTCAGCCACGCCGGGTCTTTCTCCAGCATTTTTCACGGGCGGAGACCGGCATGCGCTAATTACGTTTGAAACTAATCTTGGCGCGCCGCAACACGGTTAGCCGTAACGAGCGTTACATGAATGATCGACGCTGTCTCGGCAACGGCCCCAAAAAACTGCGGAATCGTAGACGACGCGCGGACGTCCATGGGTGTAGCGAGCTGCTGGAGCAGTCGCCAAGAAAAATGTTGCACTGCACCACAATTCATAGTTCTAATGTCATACGAATAGGACATTTGTAAGTCTTTAATTGCATCTGTTTGCTTGGCGTCCGGCTCTGCAGGCATCGGTTAGCCTCGGCTCAGCAGATCCACCATGAATAGAAGGTTCGACATGAGCGAGCTCATCCTCGTACGGCATGGACAGGCCGGCGCAACGGCGGAAGCCTACGACCAGCTTTCAACACTCGGGCACGAGCAGGCGCGCCGGCTCGGATCCTGGCTGCATGCCCACGGCCGTGAGTTCACGGCCATTGCCTGCGGCCGCATGCGCCGCCAGCGCGAGACGCTTGCCGCAGTCGCCAGCGTCTATGCGCAAGGCGGGCGCGCCCTTCCGGAAGCGGAAATCCTGCCGGGGCTCGACGAGTACAGTTTCATCGAGGTGGTGCGCGCCTTCGCGGCCAAGTATCCCGACCACGCCGAAGTCAGCGGCGTGCGCGACATGGCGAGCGACAAGCGCCAGTGGCTGGCACTCCTGCGCACCGCGCTGACGGCGTGGATGGCCGGCGACCTCGAAGCCGTTGCCGAGGGCTTCCCAAGCTTTCGCGAGCGCACCGCTGCCGCGCTGAAACATTTGACTGCACGGCTCGACCAAGGGCCGGTGCTCGCGGTGAGCTCCGGCGGCGTCATGGGCCAGGTCGCGCAGCATCTGCTCGGCTTCCCCGATTCCACCCTGATCGACATCAATTTCAGCCTGATGAACACCGCCATCTGCGAATACCGCCGCACCCGCAACGGCCTCAAGCTGATCAGCCTCAACACCCTGCCGCACCTGTCGGCACCGGAAGATCGGGAGCTGCTGACGGTGGTGTGAGCTCATTTGGTGTGGGGCGCTCCGCGCCGCTTTGGTTGCTTTCCGCTGGCACCGCGAAGAGCATCCAATGCGGCGCAGCGCGCCGCACTCCAAATAGAGTGACTCCTGCCCCATTGCATCGGCACGCCCGCGGCCGCAGCCTGCCGATCCACTTGAATTCTGGATTCGTGCATGAAAGCCGCGCCGCGTTTACGTCTTCTCCCCCTCGCGCTCGCCACGCTGCTGGTGGCCGCGTGCAATGAAACTCCACCGCCAGCCGCTGCGCCGGCGCCGGCCGCGCCGGTAGCCGCAGCACCAGCCGCACCGCCGGTGGCCGCGCACAAGCAATACGACATCGCCACGCTGCTCTCGAGCCTGCGCCTCGCCGGCGCGTCGTTGGCGCCGGATGCGAGCAAGGTGCTGTTCGCCTCGAATGCTTCGGGAGTGTTCAATCTGTACGAGGTGCCGACCGCTGGAGGCGAGCCGAAGGCGCTGACCACGTCGACCACCGACTCGATCTACAGCGAGGGCTATTTCCCGAACGATGAGCGCGTGCTCTACACCAGCGACCAGGGCGGCAACGAGCTCAATCACCTGTACGTGCGGGAGGCCGATGGCAGCGTCAAGGACCTGACGCCAGGTGACAAGCTCAAGGCGATGTTCGCGGGCTGGAGCGATGACGAGAAGAGCTTCTTCGTCGCCAGCAACGAGCGCGACGAAAAATATTTCGACCTGTACGAATATGCGGTCGACGGCTACACGCGCACGCTGCTCTTCCAGAATGATCTCGGGCTGCAACCGGCCGCGATCAGTCGCGACAAGCGCTACGTCGCGATGATCAAGACCCATACGACCAGCGACTCGGACATCGTGCTCTTCGATCGGGAGAGCAAGAAGGCCACCACGCTCACCGAGCACGCGGGCGTCGAGGCCAATGACGTTGCGGCATTCACGCCCGATGGCGCGCTGCTGATCACCAGCAATCGCGATGGCGAATTTGCCCGGCTGATCCGCCTCGATCCGGTCAGTGGCGAGCGCAAGATCGTCTACGAAACGAAATGGGACGTTACCCGCGCCGAGTACTCGCCGGACGATCGCCATCTGCTGGTCTACGTCAATGCGGACGCGCGCACCGAGCTCAACCTGCTCGACGCGACCACGCTCGAAGCCAAGGCGCTTCCGAAGGTTCCGGCCGGTGACATCACCAGCGTGACGATGTCGCGCGACGGCACCCGGCTGGCGTTCTATGTCGCCTCCAGTCGCAGCCCGGCCTCGCTATACACGGCCACCGTCGGGGGCGAGTCGGTCGAGCTGGTTTCCGCGCTCAATGCGGCAGTCACCCGCGACGATCTGGTCGAAGGCGAGGTCGTGCGGTTCACCAGTTACGATGGCATGGAAATCCCGGGCATCCTCTACATGCCGCATGGTGCCGCAGCTGACGCCAAGGTTCCGGCGCTGGTCTGGGTACACGGCGGTCCGGGCGGACAGAGCCGGCTCAACTATTCGGCGCTGGTGCAGTACCTGGTCAACCACGGTTATGCGGTCTACGCGATCAACAATCGCGGCAGCTCCGGCTACGGCAAGGCTTTCTACGCGGCTGACGACCTGCGCCACGGCGAAGCCGATCTCGACGACGTGGTCGAGTCCAAGAAGATGCTGGTCGCGACCGGCAAGGTCGATCCCGAGCGCATCGGCATCATCGGCGGCAGCTATGGCGGCTACATGACCCTGGCAGCGCTCGCCTATCGTCCCGACGCCTTTGCCGTTGGCGTCGACATCTTCGGCGTCGCCAACTGGCTGCGCACCTTGGAGAGCATCCCGCCGTATTGGGAAGACCAGCGCAAGGCGCTGTACGCCGAGCTCGGCGATCCGGTGGCGGACAAGGAACGCCTGACGCGCATCAGCCCGCTGTTCCACGCCAAGAACATCGTCAAGCCGCTGATGGTGCTGCAAGGCGCCAACGACCCGCGCGTGCTCAAGGTCGAGTCCGACGAGATCGTCGCCGCGGTCAAGGCCAACAACGTTCCCGTCGAGTACCTCGTATTCGCCGACGAGGGCCACGGTTTCGTCAAGCGCGAGAACGAGAACACCGGCTACGAAGCCGTGCTCACGTTCCTGGATAAGCACCTGAAGCAAACCACAGCGCCGTAATGTGAGGCAACTTCGCGGAGTGCCGCCTGTGCGGCGCTCCGCGTGCTGGTTTTGGACGGCCGCGCACTTCAAACCGTCACCGCATTGCAAGCTCGACGCAATCGCTTCGCCACCAGCCTTTCATGCACGCTTGGCAAAGTCATGGCTCATCGCCGCCATGAGCCTCGCCCAATGAAGCCGAATTTTCCCATCCGCGCGCTGCTCGCAGCCGCCGCGATGTTGTTGCATCAGGCCGCCACGGCTGCCGATATCGAGTTGCGACTGCATGGGTCGAATACCCTCGGCGCCAAGCTCGCGCCCGACTTGCTGGAGGCGTATGCGCGTGCCAGCGGCTTCCAGGACGTCAAGCGCATCGAAACCGCACCGGCCGAATATCAGGTCACCGGACTCGATGAAGAGGGGCGCAGCTTCGCCGGGACCGTCAAGGCGCATGGAACGAATACTGGTTTCGCCGACCTCATGTCCGGTCGTGCCGACGTGTGGATGGCATCGCGGGTGGCGAGCGTCGAGGAAGCGGCCTCATCGACCGCGCTCGGCGACCTGCACTCGGTCGAACAGGAGCACGTGATCGCCCTCGACGGGCTGGCGATTGCCGTGCATCCAGGCAACCCGATCAACCGCCTCTCGGTGAGCCAGGTCGCCGCCGCATTCACCGGCAAGGTGGACAACTGGTCGCAACTCGGCGGTCCGGATCGTCCGATCAAGCTGTACGCACGCGACGCCAATTCGGGGACCTTCGACAGTTTCAAGTCGATGGTGTTGACCAACGGCGGTCAGGTGGCGGCGTCGGCGCTGCGTTTCGAGTCTTCGTCTGAGCTCGAACGGGCAGTGGCTGCTGATCCGGCCGCGCTCGGGTTCGTTGGACTCTCGTCCCTGAAGACTGCCAAAGCGCTGGCGCTGTTCGAGGGTTCGACGCTGCCGCTGGAGCCGAATGCGCTATCGGTGGCGACCGAGGAGTACCTGCTGTCGCGACGCCTGTACTTCTACACCACGTCGACCGCGCGACCTGAGGTCCGCGCGTTCATCGAGTTCGCCCTGGCGCAGGAAGGCCAGTCGGTGGCCGCCAACCTCGGCTTCATTGCGCAGCGCATCTTCGTCGCCAAGGAAACGCCGGTTCCGGGCAATCCGCCCGGCTATTACGACGTAGTTGCTTCGGCCGACCGGCTCTCGCTGAACTTCCGCTTCCGTCCGCGCAGCTCCGTGCTCGACAGCCGCGCCCTGCGCGATATCAACCGTCTCAGCGACTTCATGAAGGAACCCGGCAATCGCCACAAGCAGCTGCGGCTCGCCGCCTTCGGCGTCCACGACGGCCAGGGTTCACCCTTCCTGGTGCTGTTCTCGGTCAACGACCGCGTCGACCACATCGCCCAGATGCTGGGGAACAAAGGCGTCGCCACGCGCATGAGCCGCGGCTTCATCGATGGCAAGTCGAGCGTGGCAGCCGGAGCCCGCCCGCTGGAAAGCGCGCCCAACGAACGCGTCGAGGTGTGGCTCTACGACCCGAAGGCCTGACCGCACGCGCGGCCAGGGACGCTGCGCTTCGGTAGCCCGGGTAAGCTAAAGGCGCACCCGGGAGGCGCGCGGTGCGGTACCAGGTCGCGCGCGGATCCCAGGTGCGCTGTGCGTGACCTGGCGACGACGACGGTGCGATTCGTTTCCGGCCTACGCCGCCACCCCGACCCCGCGCTCCCCGCGCCGATACCCGATCGCCTCTCCCAGGTGGCCGCTGCCGATGTGCTCGGCGGCGTCGAGGTCGGCGATGGTGCGCGCCAGGCGCAGGATGCGGTGATAGGTCGGGCGGAGAGGTTGAGCTTGTCGATCGCGCGCTCGAGCAGACGCTGGTCCGCCGAGGTCAGTGCGCAGAAGCGTGCCAGCTCACGGGTACCGAGCAGCGCATTCGGGGCGCCGGCACGATTCAATTGTCGCTCCCGCGCTGCGCACACACGCAGGCGCACGGCCGCGCTGTCCTCTCCCAGGGGCGCCAGGCTGCTGAGCGCGGTGGTCGGCTGCCGTGGCACTTCGATCTGGATGTCGATGCGGTCGAGCAACGGCCCGGAGACGCGTGCGCGATATCGCGTGACCTGATCCGGAGAGCAGTGACAGCGTCCCGACGGGTCGCCCGCGTAGCCGCATGGGCACGGATTCATGGCTGCTACCAGCTGGAAGCGCGCCGGGAATTCGCACTGGCGCGCCGCGCGCGAAATGATGATGCGGCCCGACTCCATCGGCTCGCGCAGGACTTCCAGCACCGAGCGGCTCCACTCGGTGAGCTCGTCGAGGAAAAGCACGCCATGATGGGCTAGCGAGACTTCCCCAGGACGCGGACTGCCGCCACCACCGGCGAGGGCCACGCTCGACGCGGTATGGTGCGGGGCGCGAAAAGGCCGCAGCCGCCAGCGGGCCGCATCGATGCCATTGCCGATAACCGAGGACACGGCCGCGACTTCGAGCGCCTCGCTGTCGCTGAGCGGCGGCAGGATCGCCGGCAGGCGGCTGGCGAGCATGGTCTTGCCGCTGCCCGGCGGGCCGACCATGAGCAGGTTGTGGGCGCCGGCCGCGGCCACTTCGAGCGCGCGCCGCGCGGCCAGCTGTCCGCGCACTTCGCACAGGTCGGCCAGGCTGTCGGTGACGCCATGCGGCGACGGCGGCGGACACACCGGCAAGGCCTGCCGACCACGCAGGTGCGCTGCCACATCGAGCAGGCTGCGGGCGTTGAGCGCCATGCCGTCCCCCGTCAATCCAGCCTCCGCTGAATTGTCGAAAGGCACGATCGGGATGCGCCCGAGCTCGCGTGCCTTGAGCACTGCCGGCAGCACCCCGCGTACGCCACGCAACTCGCCCGAGAGCGCCAGCTCGCCGATGAATTCGTAGCGATCGAGGGTGTTTCCTGGGATCTGGGTCGAGGCCGCCAGAATGCCGAGCGCAATCGGCAGGTCGAAGCGCCCGCCCTCCTTCGGCAGGTCGGCTGGGGCCAGGCTCACGGTGATGCGCGCATGCGGCAATTCGTAGTTCGAAGTCATCAGTGCCGAGCGCACCCGATCGCGGCTTTCGCGCACCTCCGCCTCGGGCAAGCCGACGATCGCCAGACCCGGGGTTCCCCCGGAGATATGAACTTCGACAGTCACCAGCGGTGCCGCGATGCCATCGGCGGCGCGCGTGTAGACAACGGCCAGCGACATGGCGCTTTCCTTGGGTTTAAATCAGGGTTCCGCGAACTGGGGGTGGCGAAGCGGCGAAAAATCGCCCGCGCGCAGCGCTGACCCACCGCCAGCCGCACTCAGCTCGTTGTCCGGGCGATCAGCCCGGGGCGCTGCCTTCGAGTTCGCTCAAGCGCTTCTCGAGCGCTTCCAGCTTTTCACGCGTGCGCAGCAACACCGCCTGCTGCACCTCGAATTCTTCGCGAGTCACGAGGTCCATGCGCGTCAGCCCGGCTTGCAGGGCCGCCCGGAAATTCTTCTGCAGATCGGCGCGCGCCTCGCCAACCGAGGGCGGCAACATCGCGCCAAGCCGCTGGCTGAGCTCATCGAGCATGCGAAAATCGATCATGGGGAAGCCCTGTCAGGAACGGATTGCACGGAGTCTAAGCCGCCCGCGGTGACCACGGTGTGGCGTGCGCCTGCCGGCTGGGCGCGCTCCAGCGCTGCCAGCCGCAGGCCCAGGTGATCCAGGTGCTCGCGCAGATAGCGCAACAGCAGCCGCAGCGCCTCGAATTCCGTCCGCGTCACTGGGTCCAGCGGCGCCAATCCAGGGTGCCAAGCGTTCTGCGTGCGCCGCTGCATCTCCAGCCGAGTCGCGCCCGGCATGGGCGGGAGGAGGTCGCCCATGCGCTCGCTCAGCGCATGCAAGGTCGGCGCGTCGATCATCTGCAGTCCCCGTAAGTGGCTTGAATCCAGCATAGGCAGCGGGACTGTTCGCGATCTGTAGGAAAATTCCGAGAACACGGTGGGAATCAGGCGCGGCCGTTGCGGGCGTTGATGTGTCCACTAACGGCCACTCGCGTGCGATCGCGGACGGTGGCAGGTTGTGGTCGCCAGCCGCGCTTTGCATTTTGTCGCAAACCAGGCGTCGTTCGCGCCTGGCACCGATCCTGCTATTGCTCGTCTTTCTTCCTGACGCCAATCCCATGCGCGATTTCTGGCTCGCCCTGCGACGTTCCTCCCGGCGCCCCTGGTCTTCCCTGCTGGTGATTGCCCTGGTGGCGATCGTGGTGCTCAGCAACTCGGCCCTGTTCAGCGCGCTGTGGACGCTCGGCGCGAAAGACCTGCCGTACCACGACGATGGGCGACTGGTGGAGCTGCGCATCCACCTGCGCGACATCGATCTCAAGGTGGCGCTTGCTCCGCGGCTCAAGGCCGCGGTACAGGCGGAGCCAAGCGTTTTCGCGCAGACCATCGGTTTTTCGGTGGAGCCGATGCCACTGCGCGAGGAGGACGGCCGCGAGCTCGCAGTGCAACGCATCAGCCCCGACTTCGCGGAGGTGCTGGGGGTGGCGCCGGCGCTGGGCAGCGGCCTCGCGCAGCATCCGGAACGTACCGCGTCCGGCGCATTGCCACTGCTGATCTCCCATGCGCACTGGCAGCAACGCTATGCGGCCGATCCTACGGTCGTCGGCCGGCGCGCGCGCGTCGGCGAACTCGAGTACGAAGTCGTCGGGGTGATGCCAGCGGCCTTCGGGTTCCCCAGCACCCGCACCCAAGCCTGGACGCCCTACCAGCCGACGGCGCTGGAGCGCGAGCAGGATAAGAACGGCAGCTTCAATGATTTCAACGTCGTCGCGCGTCTCGCGGACGGCGTCAGCGTGACCGCCGCCGAGGTCGCTTTGCTGCGCGTGCTGCGCGCCGATCCGGCGCTGCTCTCGATGGATCCGGACGGTACCCGCGGCACGTCCGATGTGCGTCTCTGGCGCGAGCGCTTCGTCGGCAACCACTGGCGCACGTTGGAGCTGCTGCAGGCCGCGGGACTGCTGTTGTTGGTGGTGGTGGCGGCCAGTCTGGCCAACCTCGGCCTCGACCAGGTGGTCGCGCGCCAGCACGAGCTGGCCACGCGGCGCGCGCTCGGCAGTGACCTCGGTGGCCTGCGCGGCAGCGTGCTCTACGGCGTCCTGCCGAATGTGTTGCTCGGTGCGCTCCTCGGGATCACGCTGGTCCCGGCGGGCGTGGCGCTGCTGCGTGCGCGTGAGTTGCTGCCGGTCGACTTCCCCTTGAGTCCGGGCATGGATGCGGCCGCCGTCAGTGCGGCCATTGCCGTCGCCGCGGTACTGCTGCTGTCCACCGTGGCGCTCGCCCTGCGCCGCAGCATGCTCGAGGGAGGCCGCGCGGCGGGTCAGCGGGCGCTAGCCGGTGCACTGGGGCGCACGCGCCGGTTCATGCTGGTCGCGCAGATCGCGCTCAGCCTGGCGCTGGTGGGCAGCGCTGGCCTGCTGCTGCGCAGTGCCGAACGTCTGCTCGCCACGGATCCGGGCTTCAATGCCGCTGGGGTCGTGCTCACCCTGCTCGACCTCTCGCGCGACACGGACGCGGCCACCCTGCAAAGGGTGAGCAACGAATTGCAGCCCGCGGTGCGCGCGTTGCCTGGTGTCAGCAGCAGCGCGCTCGCCGACATGTCGCCCTTCGGCGGCTCCGAATACGTCGGCCAGGTGCGCATGTCTGGCAGCAGCGTTGCTGTCGACGTGGGCGCCGCCGCGGTCACGCCGGGTTTCTTCGCGACCTTGCGCTCGCCCGTGATGGGCCGCGAGTTCGTCGCAGCCGATGCCGTCAGCGGCAGCCCGGTACTGATCGATCGGGAGTTTGCCAAGCGCTGGTTCAACGATCGCGAGCCGCTCGGCGCACAGATCGACGTGCTGTACGACGATCGTGTGCGCACCTCGCAGGTGATCGGGGTGGTGCCGGCGATCAAATACCAGGCGCTCGACGAATCTCCGCGGCAGCCCATGATCTACCAGCTTCTGGCCGATCCGGGCAGCCGCTTCTACCTGCTCACCCACACCCGCGCGGACGCGGCGAAGCTTGCGCTGGACATCGAGCAGGTGATCCGGCGGCTGGCACCCGACGCCAGCATCGGCGTCAACCAGCCGCTGGCGCAGCGCATCGAGCTGACGCTCTCCACCCGCCAGGCGCTGCTCGAGGCGGTGATCGCCTTCGCCGCGGTGTGCCTCGTCGTCGCCGCACTGGCGCTGTATGCAGTCCTCAGCGTCGCCGTGCGCCGCCGCAGCGCCGAGCTCGGCCTGCGCCAGGCCATCGGTGCGCGCCGCGGCCAACTGTCGCGCCTGGTGCTCGGCGAAGGCGTGCGCCTCCTGCTCTGGTCGCTCGTGCCCGGAATCGTGCTTGGCATTCTGCTCGGCCATGCGCTCTCAGCGCAGCTGCATGAGACGCAACCCGGCGACGCCCTGACCTGGGCGTCGAGCGCCATCGTGCTCGCCGTCGCCACCCTGCTCGCCAGCTGGCTCCCTGCCGCTCGCGCCATGCGCGTCGCGCCGGCGAGCGTGTTGCGGGCAGAGTGAGCCAGCCCGTCTTCTTGCTTAGGTCTCACGGCTGCAATCCGGGCTTGCGGATATAGCCGGAAAGTTCGAAGGCGGCGTCCATGTCGCCGAGATTGGGCTGCGGCATTCCACCCTGCGCCATCTGCATCGACGCGAGACTGAGCCCGGCGACGAACAGGAACGGCGTGGCGTTCTCCAGCTCGAACAAGATCTCAGTCAGGTCCTCGAGATCGCAGCGCATGCGCACCTTGACCATCACGCGCTGGTAAGGCTCGGGTTCTGCCGGGCGCTCGTTCTGGCTGCTGATCAGCTGGCAACGCTGGGGATTGCGCGCTTTGTCCGTGATGATCTGCTTGAGCTGTAGATTGAGGTTTGCTGCGGCCAGGTCAAAACTCTCCTCGCGCAGAAAGTAGTTCGCGCCGGCCTGGAACTGCCCGACGTCGGCGAGCGCCTTCTCGATTTCCGCGCGCTGCGCCGAAATCCGCCGGTAGCCGACTTCCGCCGCTTTCAGGTCGGCTATTTCTCTCGAGTACGCCAGATGCTGCGTAATGAACCCATGGAAGAAGACGAAGTAGACGAGTACCAATACGAACACCGCCAGGCCGAGCGCGACGGGCTTGCCCTTGCCGGGCGGCGGGAGCAAGGTCAGCGCCATGTAGCGCTGCCGGCTTGAGCTCGGAAAAAGGAAGACCGATCGCTTCCTGGGATTTGTGCAACCAGATCGGGGGGCATGCAGAGAATGGAGCCTGACGAGGGGACGCGATCGCCGGATGCAGGCTGGGCGCGCCCCCGAGAGACGTGAGCCAGGCGGCTCGAGTTCCCTTCCGGTAGGCCGGCTCCTACGCGCCCGCCGTTCTGCCTTTCGCGATTGCGCTTCGAGCACAAGGCGGCCGGCCCTGGCTACGGAGCAATGCGCTCAGTTTTGCAGACCGAAGCATCGCGGCATGGCCGCTCCAACCGAAGAAACCCTCTACTTGCCGATGCAGAAGCTCGAAAAAATCGCGCCGAGGAGCGCGTCGCTGCTGTAGCGGCCAAGGATTTCACCCAGGTGTTCGTGGGCGCGGCGGAGGTCTTCGGCGGCGAGCTCGCCGTGGCCGGCGTCGAGTGCCTGGCGGCGTGCGGAAGCCAGCTCGCTCTGCGTGCGCAGCAGCGCGTCGACATGGCGTGCGCGCGCGCTGAAATGGCCGCTGCTGCCTTCGCCCAGGCCCGCGTGCTCGCGCACGGCATTGCGCAGCAGTTCGATGCCGGCCCCCGTGCGTGCGGATAGATGGATGTGGGTGCCGTCGGTCCGGTGCTCGATGCGCGCTTGGGTGCCGATGAGATCGATCTTGTTGTGGATGTGGATCGCAGGGAGCTGGAGGAGCTCCTGCTCTGGGTGGGTGCGGACCTTGTCCGAACGCTCTTGCATCCCTTCAGCGAAAAACGTCCGGACAAGGTCCGGACCCACGCCAGCCAAAGCGTCCGCGCAACCCGGATCACTCGCGTCGTGCACCCACAGCACCAGGTCGGCATGCGCAGCTTCGCGGGTAGCGCGGCGGATTCCCTCGATCTCGACCGGGTCCTCACTCGCGCGCAGGCCGGCGGTGTCGACAACGGTGATTGGCATGCCATCGAGGTTGAGGTGCTCGCGCAGGAGGTCGCGTGTCGTCCCCGGGATCGGCGTCACGATCGCGCTGTCGTGACCCGCGAGCGCATTGAGCAGGCTCGACTTCCCTGCATTGGGGGCACCCAGGATGACCAGGTGCAAGCCATCGCGCAGGCGCTGTCCCTGGCGCGCGCCGGCCAGCAGCTCGTGCAGGCTCAGATCGACCGCGGCGAAGCGCCCACGGACCTCGCTGGTGCTCAAGAAATCGATTTCCTCTTCGGGAAAATCGATCGCGGCTTCGATGTAGACGCGCAGCTCGATCAGTTGCCGCGACAGGTCCTCGACCCGAGTGCTGAATTCGCCACTGAGCGAGCGCATCGCTGCGCGGGCAGCGGTGGCGGAGCTGCTGGCAATGAGATCGGCAATGGCCTCGGCCTGCGCCAGGTCAATCTTATCATTGAGATATGCGCGCTCGCTGAACTCTCCCGGCCGGGCACTGCGCGCACCGAGTTCCAGGCAGCGTCCCAGCAGCAGCGCGAGCGCAATGGGCGAACCATGCGCCTGCAGCTCGACGACGTCCTCACCGGTGAAGGATTTCGGCCCCGGAAAGGCCAGCAGCAGGCCATCGTCGATGATCTCGCCGGCGCCGTCGCGGAAACGACAGCGGTGTGCATGGCGCGGCTTGGGCTGCTTGCCGAGGAACTTCTCGGCGATGTCGAGTGCCTGCTGGCCGGAGATGCGGATCACGCCGATGCCGCCGGGGCCGGCCGGGGTGGCGATGGCGGCGATGGTGTCGGTCATGGGCAGCTCTTGCTGGTGGTGGGTCTGCGCTGCGCGCGGACGCTCTT
>JANPJV010000321.1:0-4565 GCA_031425695.1 Rhodanobacteraceae bacterium
CTGGCGCAGCCAGAGACTGGAGAAGTCGTTGTTGTCCGCGTCGCTGGTGACGGTCAGTTCGATCGAAGGGTCCAGCGGGGCGGCATTGATGCCCACACCGCCCTGCGCGCGAACCAGGAACTGATTGGGGCCGGTTGTGACAAAGCTCGTGTCGATTCCCGTGACGTCGTTCCACACGAAACTACCTTCGTCCCCATCCACATCTGTGCTGGCGGGTGAATTGGCGCAAACGCCGTGGCGTACGCCGGTGCCAGCTCGAACCACGGCGCCGATGCCAGCCGCAAAACTCGCCGTTCCGCCCGCACAGTTCCTCTGGCCGCCTGCAACAGTTGCCGCGTATCCATCTGCGACGCCAAATGCGCCGCCTACAACGACTGAAAACTCGCTGTACGCGCGGTTTTCGAAGCCCCCGCTTACCGTTGCAGCACTCCCGAAAGCAACGTTTGTGTTGCCGCCGCCCACTGCGGACGAATTTCCTGCAGCTTGGTTCAGGCTACCGCCCGCTACGGTTGAGTCAGAGTCGCGGGCTAAATTGCTGCGCCCCCCACCGACGGTCGCGCCTTCGGAGTCACTCGTCGATCCCATGCCGTCACCGGCCTGATTGCCGATACCGCCAGCAATAGTGCCAAAGTCATCTGTAACTGCATTCGCTTGAGCCGAGCCTGTCGCATTGAGCAATCCGCCGCCGCCGATGGCGCCACCGACGGCGCCGCTGGTGATTGAGTTTGATGCCGATCCGAGAACGATGTTCGGCGCTGCGCCAACGTACTCGAACCGGGCGATCCCGCGGTTGTTGGAACGCAATCGCAGGATCTGTGCGTCCGTGGTGCCGAGAAATGCACCGACAGGCGCGGCGTTACCGCCAAGGCTCCAGACACTTGGCGTTTCGCAGACGACGGTGCCGTTGCTGGCGATCGAGCGGATGCCTTGGCCTGCCGCACAGTTCCCCGAGACTCGGGCCTGGACCTGGGAGGTATCGATATCGGCAAGACGGACTTCTCCATCGGCGATATCCAGGCTCAGGATCGCGTTGTCGCTGATTTCTGCCGAGTTGACCGAACCCGTGCCGAGTTGCAAAAAGCCGATCGAACCTGTCTGAATGTCTGCTCCTGTCAAAGTCCCGTCCTCGACTTGAACTCCGGTCAGCGTTCCCGGCGCGATATCGGTCGCACCAATGCTGCCGTCGACAATTTCGCTGCTCGCAACTGACCCCGTGGCGAGGTCCGAAGCCGTCAGGCTGTTGTCAGTCACCTTGGCACTGTTGATCGAATTGTCCGCTACCGAGGCAGCGAACAGCGCGTCATCGGCCACCTGCGCGTAAGGCGCAGGAGTCACCTTGCTGCGGGGTATCAATGCGGTGAAGGCGCCGGTCGAGGTGCCGGCGCGCACGCCGATCTGAAGAAAGCGGTCCGGGCCGGTGAATGCGGTCGCGCCGAAGTCCAGTTCGACGGTGAACACCCCACCGACGACGTTGACGTTGTCGCGCAACAGCGCGCTGCCGATCGCGGCACCGCCGCTGTCCTGCAGCGAGAACTGCAGATCGTAGCTGCCGCTGGCGGCCTGGCCGGCATCCTCCAGCGTACCTTGGTAAGTCAATGTGCTGTCGATCGCCCAAGCGGGCAGCGACAGAGCAAATAGTGCGATTGCGATCAGTGAACGATGCATGACAAGTACTCCCGGGTTCATTCGAAGCCGTTGGCGAATAGATTGGGGGACGGAGCGGCACTGACCGGCTGATGGAAACCGCCGGTGAGCCGGTAGCTGCCGCCTTGGGCGACGGCAGCCAGCGCCTGGCCGGTGGTCGACGTCAGCACGTAATTGCCCGCCGTGGCGCGCACGCCGCCGCTGGCGATGGCTTGCTTGCGCATGGTGTAGGTGCCGCCGCTGGACTGTGCCAGGAGCAGGGCGGGGGTAAGGAGCAGCAGCGTCAGGGCGTATCGAAGGCGCATCGCGGTGATTCCTGGCGGGACTTGCCAGGAACTACGGAGCCGCGCGCGGAAGCCGACAAACTCGCATTGGAACTCTTCGGCGCGAAGGGCTGAGGTTGCGCGGCCCCGGCACGAATGAGCATCGATGGGGCTGGAGGATTGTTCGCGCCGGCGGCCGCGGCTCTTTGGTGAAGAGCGCGGGAATAGTTGTTTCGGGACACCCTTGGATCACGCCTGCCGAAGCAGGCTGCCAGGTCGTGCCGGCGTCAAATGTTGACCAAGAACGCCCGCGCACTCCGCCACGAACGCTGCACGGTACGTTCGGAGACGCCCTTCAGCAATGCAATCTCCGGCAGATCGAGGCCGGAAAAAACCCGCAGTTCGACCAACTCGGCAAGCTCCGGATCGGTCTGCTCGAGCACTTTCATCGCCGAATCCCAGTCGACCAGCTCGCTCCAGTCTTCGGGCGATGAAGGTTCGACGCCAGCTTCCTCGGCCGCGCCGACGTACAGGCGGATGCGCTCCTGCTCGGCCGCGCGCGAACGCTGGCGGTCGATCCAGATCTGGCGCATCGCCTGCGCGGCGATGCGAAAGAAATGTGCCCGACTCTCAGCGTGGATGCCGGCGTCGGCGAGCTTGATCCAGGTCTCGTTGACCAGCATCGTCGCTGAAAGCGTGCGTCCGTGGTCGGCATTCAAGCGCCGCGCGGCCAGTCCCTTGAGTTCCGCGTGGATGTGCTGATAGGCGGCGTCGAACGCGGCGCGGTCACCGCTGGCGGCGCGCTGGATCAGCAATGTGACTTCGGTCATCCACGGACTCCTCAACTGATGTGTGCTGCAACTACACCGCTCAATCCGGCTGGACCAGCAGCGCGCGCCAGCCCGCTCCTGCGTGTTTCGGGGGAAGATTCTCGACATCTGTCGGCACCTGCTCCCGGCACCGTACTTCCTGCAACAGTGGACTGATTGCATGGAGATCACGATGAAGCGCACGACCTTGTTCCTGGCCTTGATTATCGCAGCTGCGCCGGTGTTGGCGATTGATAGCAGCCTCACTTATCAAGGTACGCTTGAAGATGGCGGACAGCCGGCCAACGGCAGCTTCGATCTGCAATTCACGCTGCAGGATGTCGGTGGCGCCAGCATTGGCAGCGCGTTGCTGCGCGACAATGTCAACGTCGTTGGCGGCGTGTTCACTGTTGAACTCGATTTCGGAACCACCGCGTTCACCGGTGCAGATCGGTTCCTGGCGATCGGTGTGCGCGCCGGCACTTCCAGCGGCGCCTTCACCGCGCTCACCCCGCGCAGCGCGGTGACACCGGCTCCCTACGCGCAAGTTGCCGAAGACGCATTGTTCGCGGCGTCGGTCGCCGACAACGCAATCAGCACCGCGAAGGTCGCCGATAACGCCATCACGTCGGCCAAGGTTGCCGGCGATTCGCTGACCGCGAATGACCTTGCAACCGGTGCCGTCGGTACCGACGAGATCGTCGACGCCACCATCCGCACCATCGATCTCGGCGATGACTCGATCACCAGTGCCAAAGTGGTGAATGGCACGCTGGCGACCGTGGACCTGGCCGACAACGCGGTCACCGGCGCCAAGATTCTCGATGACACCATCACTGACTTTGAACTGGCAAATGGCTCAGTCGGGGCCGCCGAAATCAAGCCGACCCAGGTGCAGGCGCGCGTCAGCAGCAATTGCACTGCCGGCAATGCAATCCGCTCGGTCGGCGCCGATGGCACCGTGGTCTGTGAGCCCGTCGGTGGCAGCGCGGGCTGGTCATTCACCGGCAATGCGCTGAGCGGCAGCGAATTCTTCGGCAGTACCAATCCCGTACGACTTCAGTTTCGCGTCAACAACAAACAGGTTGCACTCTTCAGCTCTGATTCGATCAGCCCGAATGTGATCTTCGGCCACGCCGACAATGCCGTCGCGGCCGGCGTACGCGGCGCTTCAATCTCAGGTGGGGGCACCGGTGATGCCGGCGATCCAGACTTCGACTTGAGCGGGGGCAATCTGGTCGTCGACGCATACGGCAGCGTCGGTGGCGGTTACGCCAACGTCGCCGGCGGCACTCCACAGTCACTGGACGATCCGTTCGCGACGGTCGCCGGCGGCCACGGCAATCGCGCCCAGGGTGCGTGGTCAAGCATCGGTGGAGGACGCGAGAATCGAGCCGTCGGCGATACCAGCACCGTAGCGGGCGGCATCTTCAACAATGCGCCAGGCGCGGGCGCCGCAATCAGCGGCGGCAACAGCAATTGTGCCGGCGGTGCCAACAGTTGGGCCGGCGGTGCGCGAGCCAAGGTGCGCCCAGGAACTGATTCGCCGTCCGACGTCTACGGTTGCACCGGCGTGACCAACACTGGAACCGCCAGCGGCGATACCGGCACCTTCGTGTGGGCGGACAGCAACGTCGTGCCCTTTACATCGACCGGCCCAGACCAGTTCCTGATGCGTGTCCGGGGTGGCGTCGGCATCAACGCCGCCCCGCTGGACCCTTCGATCGAACTGACCGTCACCAGCGACGCCGACAACAACGACTTCTCCAGTCTTTGGCTGCGCCAGAAAAACGCCTCCGCGAGCGGTGTGTTGCTCACCGCCGGAGATGCCAGCACGGCCAACAACTCG
>JANPJV010000322.1:0-24289 GCA_031425695.1 Rhodanobacteraceae bacterium
CACCAGCGCGTAGACGATCAGGATCGGCACTTTCGCGGTCGGCTTCTGCTCACCGACGAAGTGATAGAGCTTGAGCTTGTCCTCGCGGTAGATCTCTTCCTTCGGCGTGGCGCCGTAGGTGACGTCATCGACCTCGCGCAACACCTTGGTGCTGGCCGTCAGCTTCTGGCTGAAGCGCGCGACTTCGTCGAGCGCGTCTTTGGGATTGATGTTCAGGGGACCCATGATCAGCTCCGTTTGCGGCGAGTGGCGCTGGACGCCGGTTTGACGGTTGCGCCGTTGCCGTTCGCAGTTTTTGCCGTCGCACGCTCACGTGCGGCCTCGGCCCTTGCGGCTGGTGCTTTCGGCGCGGATGGCGGAGCCTTTCGCGGCGGACGCGGCGACACGGCCGCAGCCGTCTCAACCGGTGCCGATGTGCGAGCGCTTTGGCTTTCATGCAGTTGTTCCTGCAGATCAGCTAGCTGGCGACGCATCTCGTGCATGCGCTTGTGCACGGTGTCGAGCTCCGAGCGCGAGGGCATGCCGAGTGCGGCCGACGAGCGTTCCACTTCACCCTGCACCAGCTGGCGCACGCGCATCTGCGCATTGACCATCTCGCCATAGGCCTCGCGGAATTCGTCGGACAATGCGATCTCGGCGTAGCCCTCTTCGGAGGCATCGACGAAGACATCGTAGAGGCCGCGCATGCTGGTGATCTGGCGACCTGGCTCGGTGCGCTCTTCGAGATTGGATTCGAACTTGGCGAGGCCAAGGCGGCTGGCCTTGTACAGCAGCGCCTGGAAGCGCCCGTTCTTCTCGCCGTACTCGGTCATGCCGCGCAGAAGTGCCTGTTGGCGTTCCTGCTGCTCGCGCTGCATGCCGAAGGCTGGCATCGACATCTGACCCTTGGCCTCGGCCATCATCGGTTGGGCGGCCTTCATGAACTCGCGATAAAGATCATCGACACCCTGCGAGCCCTGCGCCGTCAGTCCTTCAAATGCGGCCAGCACTGGGTTGTGCTGCTTCGAGAACCCGCCTAGCGCCTTTTCCATGCCCGCGCGCATTGCCGCCGGGGTCATCGCTTCGGCCGGGTTGGTGGCCAGCTGGCCAACCACGCCCTGCATGAAGTCGGCGAATTGCTTGGCTGATCCCACCACCTTGTCGAGCGTCTGGTTGCCCGACTGGTTGCCGCCCATCAGCTTCATCCAGGCGTCGAAACCCTCGGGAATCGGCTGCGGACTGCCGAAGCCACCCATTCCCCCCATCCCGCCCATGGGCATTCCAGCGCCGCCGCGGGCAGCATCGGTCCAGGCCGAGAACAACTGTTTCTGCATGGACTGCCAGTCGGGCATCCACGGATTATTCGGATCGGACATGGCCCGGTTCCAGTGAAAGAAGGTCCGAGGATGCTAGCTGGAATGCGTGGAGCCCGGTGACGATGGCGACCGTAGCTCCAAGTAGGTCATGTTGACCGCGCAGCGGTCTACTTGACGGCTTCTCTCGCAGACATCTGCAAGTAGATCGCTACGCGATCACCGTGACCCAAGGCACCGGCGGCCGTCGCTGGTAGAGCGTCCGGACAAGGTCCGGACCCACGTGCAGCGAGTCGCACCCTACAAGAGTCACCACGCCCACAGCGGCGCGAGATCGCTCGTTCATGACCCAGCTTACGCCGCCCACCCCAGAAACAACAACGGGCCCCGCGGGGCCCGTTGTCTTGCCATTGCTCTCGACCGATCAGCCTTCGACGGCTGCGCCCTGCTCGTCTTCAGTTACCGCCTTGATCGACAGGCGGATGCGGCCCTGCTTGTCAACTTCGAGGACCTTGACGCGCACGCTGTCGCCTTCCTTGAGCTTGTCGGAAACCCGCTCGACGCGCTCGTTGGAGATCTGGGACACATGCACCAGACCGTCGCGGCCCGGGAGGATGGTGACGAATGCACCAAAGTCCATGAGCTTGGCGACCTTGCCTTCGTAGATGCGACCCGGCTCGACATCGGCGGTGATCTGCTCGATGCGCTTGCGCGCGGCGTCGGCGGCAACCTGGTTGTTCGACGCGATCGTGATCGTGCCGTCGTCCTGGATGTCGATGACCGTGCCGGTCTCTTCGGTGATGGCCCGGATGGTGACGCCGCCCTTGCCGATCACGTCGCGGATCTTGTCCGGATGGATCTTCATGGTGAACAGGCGCGGTGCGAACTCACTCATTTCCGACCGATGGGTGTCGATCACCTTGGCCATTTCGCCGAGGATGAAGCGACGGCCTTCGCGGGCCTGAGTCAGCGCATTGCGCATGATCTCTTCGGTGATGCCGTCGATCTTGATGTCCATCTGCAGGGCACTGATGCCCTCCCATGAACCGGCCACCTTGAAATCCATGTCGCCGAGATGATCTTCGTCGCCGAGGATGTCGCTGATCACGGCGTACTTGTCGCCTTCCTTGATCAGGCCCATGGCGATACCGGCCACCGGTGCCTTCAACGGCACGCCCGCATCCATCAGCGCCAGCGAGGCGCCGCAGACCGAGGCCATCGACGACGAGCCGTTCGACTCGGTGATCTCGGCGACCACGCGCACCACATAGGCGAAGTCTTCGACCTTCGGCATCACCGCCTGCACGCCGCGCTTGGCGAGCTTGCCGTGACCGATTTCGCGACGCTTCGGCGCCAGCATCATGCTGATCTCGCCCACCGAGTACGGCGGGAAGTTGTAATGCATCATGAAGCTTTCGCGTGACTCGCCTTCGACCGCATCGATCAGCTGCGAATCACGCGAAGTGCCGAGCGTGACCGTAACGATCGCCTGGGTCTCGCCGCGCGTGAACAGCGCCGAGCCGTGGGTGCGCGGCAGCAGGCCGGTACGCACCGAGATCGGGCGCACGGTGCTGGTGTCGCGTCCGTCGATACGCGGCTGGCCGTCGATGATGCGCTTGCGCACCAGGTTGTATTCGATGTTCTCGAAGCTGCGGCCGATCTGTGCATCGGTCCACCCATTCGCGAGCGACTGCTCGGCGAGTGCGGCGATGGCGGCAGTCTTGGCGGCGCCCGAGGCAGTTCGGCGCTCCGGCTTCTGACGGATGTCGTAAGCCGCGTTGAGCGGGGCTTCGGCATGCGCCAGGACGGCCTGGTCAAGCTGCGCCATTTCCACCTGCGGCGTCCACTTGAACGGGGTCACGCCGACTTCGGCCACCAACTCGTTGATCGCGTTGATCACCGCCTGCTGTGCCCGATGACCGAACATCACCGCGCCGAGCATCACTTCTTCGCTGAGCAGCTGCGCCTCGGACTCGACCATCAGCACGGCCTTGTCGGTACCGGCGACGACCAGCTCGAGCTGCGAATCCTTGAGCGTGGTGACGCTCGGATTCAGCACGTAGTTGCCACCGATGTAGCCGACCTTGGCGATGCCGATGGGGCCGCCGAAAGGCAGGCCGGCCAGGCACATCGCGGCGGAGGCGCCGATCAGCGCGGCGATCGAGGGATCGCTTTCCGGGTTCATCGACATCACCGTGGCCATGCACTGGATGTCGTGGAAGAAACCTTCCGGGAACAGCGGGCGGATCGGGCGATCGATCAGGCGCGAGGTCAGGGTCTCACGCTCGGTCGGACGACCTTCGCGCTTGAAGAAGCCACCCGGGATGCGGCCGCCGGCGTAGAACTTCTCTTGGTAATTGACCGTCAGCGGGAAGAAATCCCGACCTTCCTTGGTGCGCTTGTCGGCGACCACGGTGACCAGCACGACGGTACCGTCGATGCTGACCATGACTGCGGCGGTTGCCTGCCGCGCGATTTCGCCGGTTTCCAACGTGACCAGCTGCTCGCCGTACTGGAATTGCTTGGTGACCTTCGCCACTGGGGGATGTCCTTTCGGGGTTTTGATTTTTCGGGTTCAGATATGCGAAGGGCCGTGCTCGCGCACGGCCCTTCTTGATGTTTCGCTTAGCGACGCAGACCCAGCTTCTCGATGAGCGAGCGGTAGCGCGCGTCGTCTTTGCGCTTCAGGTATGCCAGCAGCTGACGGCGCTGGTTGACCAGCTTCAGCAGGCCGCGGCGGGAATGATGGTCTTTCTTGTGCGATTCGAAGTGCTTGGCGAGCATTTCGATTCGCGCGGTGAGCAGAGCGACCTGGACTTCCGGGGAACCGGTGTCGCCGGCGCTGCGCTGATGAGTTTTGATGACGTCGCCGGATTGGGTGGCGTTCAAAGGCATGGGACAACTCCTGGTAGATGAAG
This sequence comes from Rhodanobacteraceae bacterium, assembly GCA_031425695.1. Taxonomy (GTDB): domain Bacteria; phylum Pseudomonadota; class Gammaproteobacteria; order Xanthomonadales; family SZUA-5; genus JANPJV01. The sequence continues at coordinate 4,211 of JANPJV010000322.1, forward strand.
CAGCAGACAAACGCCAAGCCCAGAAGGACGTCAGCCTTGAGGCGACCGACCGAGCAAGACGCGATGAACTCATCCCGAAGGTGTGGAATGAGTAGCCGCCCATTGTAGGCGCGCATGCGTGGAAGAAACAACCCGAGGCTTTCGTAGGTCATGTTGTCCGCGCCAGCGGACTACTTGACGCTTTACTCCGACAAAGACGTCAAATAGCCCGCTGGCGCGGGCAACATGACCTACAAGGGCGTTTCGATTGGCACAAAGCTACGGCAAGGCAGCACACCTGCCGGGGCGCTCGGATCGGCGCGCCGCATGCGGCGCAAGCGCCGATCCTCCCCTTGCCCCCGCCCCCGCCCCTCGCTATGGTCCGCGGCCTTCGTGAAGGGCTCGTACTGATGCGTCGCAAGCTGGTCCTCGGCAATTGGAAGATGAACGGCAATCGCACCAGCGCGCAGGCGTGGGCGGCGGCGGCACGTCGTCTTGCCGATGAACTGAGCGGCGTCGAGATTGGTGTGCTGCCGTCGTTTGTCCATTTGAGCGAGGTAGCCGCAGCGGCCAGCGGCTCGGCGTTGCGAGTCGGTGCGCAGGATCTGGCGGCGCAGAAAGCAGGCGCCTTCACCGGGGCCATCGCGGCCGAGATGCTCGTGGATGTCGGGGCGACGCACGTGTTGATCGGCCATTCCGAGCGGCGCCACGTCTTCGGCGAGAGCGCATCGACAGTCGCTGCCAAGCTTGAGCGAGCGCTTGCGGTTGGTCTGACCCCGGTGCTGTGTGTCGGCGAAACGCTGGAGCAACGCGAAGCCGGCCAGACCGCCATCGTCGTGCTCGATCAGTTGCGCGCTTTGCTGGACCTCGAAGGCAGCGCGGCGCTCGAGCGCACGATCGTTGCCTACGAACCGGTGTGGGCGATCGGAACTGGCAAGACTGCAACCCCGGAGCAGGCGCAGGAAGTGCACGCCCTCATCCGTAGCGCAATCGCCAAACGCGATGCTATGCTTTCGGGTCTTGTTCGCATCCTTTACGGCGGCAGCGTCAAGGGATCGAATGCAACGCAACTGTTCGCTTTGGCGGACATCGATGGCGGGCTCATCGGCGGCGCATCCTTGGTTCCTGACGAATACGCCGAAATTTGTCGTGCAGCAGCGCTGCACGCAGTCGAGAAAATTTAGTTATGAAGATCGCTTCAATCGTCCTGTATCTGGTGGTCACCATCGCGATGATCACCTTCATCATGCTGCAGCGTGGTAGCGGCGCCAATGCGGGCTCGGGTTTCGGTGCCGGTGCCTCCGGCACGGTCTTCGGTGCGCGCGGCTCGGCCAACTTCCTGTCGAGCGCCACCAAGTGGCTCGCCGTCGCGTTCTTCGCGCTGAGCTTAGGGATGGCGGTGTACGAGACGCGTGTCGGCACTGCGCGCGACGCGGCGGCTGACCTTGGCGTGATGGGTGCCCTGCCCGCCGCGAGCGAAACGCCGGCTGCACCAGAAGCTGCCCTTCCGGCAACTGGCGATGTCCCGGCCGCACCGGCTGGCGACAACCCAGTCGCGCCGATTGGCGATGTACCGTCTGCACCCGCGGCGAGCACCAGCGCGGACCCGGCTGCGGCGACTCCGGTGATCGAAAGTGCGACGCCGGCCGAAGCTGCGACGACGCCGCCTCCGGCCGCCGAAGAGGCTGCGCCGACAGCAACGCCGGACGCGCCCAAGCCAGAATAAAACAAGCCATAATTGCGGTTCGCATACGAGCCACAACCGTTTAAAAATGCCGACGTGGTGGAATTGGTAGACACGCTACTTTGAGGTGGTAGTGGGGTTAAACCCGTGACAGTTCGAGTCTGTTCGTCGGCACCATTTCAGTGTCGGAACACAGTCCATCCATGGACTGTTTCCGACATGCTTCACAAAGAGTGTCATTTTCGTATCGCTTCATTTTCGACGCGTGCGCGCCGAAAATGGCGGCACGGCCTCGTGCCGAGGCACTTTTAGACTGGTCGTGGTCCTTCCTCAGGACCGCAGGTCAGAGCTTCCACGCAGCCCGGCCCTAGCGCCGGGCTGCTGAGTCATAGGCCCTCCAAAGGAACAGAAGAAGGGAGCCAAAGCACCGTGGATCTTGGTCAATACCTCCCAGTCATCATCTTCCTTGTCGTTGCGACCGTCATCGGCGTGGCCATGCTCCTGCTCGGCAGCGTGCTTGGTCCGCGCAATCCTGGATCGGAAAAGCTCTCGCCCTACGAGTGTGGCTTCGAGGCCTTCGAAGATGCGCGCATGAAGTTCGATGTCCGCTACTACCTGGTCGCGATCCTGTTCATCATTTTCGACCTCGAGATCGCCTTCCTGTTTCCGTGGGCGGTGGTGCTGGACGAGCTTGGTTGGGCGGCGCTCGCGTCGATGAGCGTCTTTCTCGGCCTGCTGGTGGTCGGTTTCATCTATGAGTGGAAGAAGGGAGCGCTCGAATGGGAATAGCTGAGCATTTCCACAATCCGACGCCCCTCGGCACGGTTGACGACATCCTCCGTCCGAATGCCGACAACCCGTTGATCGAACGTGGCTTTGCGGTTACCAGCGCGGACGTACTGATCAACTGGGCGCGCACCGGCTCGATGTGGCCGATGACCTTCGGACTCGCCTGCTGCGCCGTGGAAATGATGCACGCGGGCGCCGCGCGCCTCGATCTCGACCGTTTCGGCGTGGTCTTCCGCCCGAGCCCGCGGCAATCGGACGTCATGATCGTGGCCGGTACGCTGGTCAACAAGATGGCTCCTGCCTTGCGCAAGGTCTACGACCAGATGCCCGATCCGAAATGGGTCATCTCGATGGGCTCCTGCGCCAACGGCGGCGGCTACTACCACTACTCCTATTCAGTGGTGCGTGGCTGTGATCGCATCGTCCCGGTCGACATCTACGTGCCCGGATGTCCACCTACCGCCGAGGCGCTGATCTACGGCATTCTTCAGCTCCAGAAGAAGATCCGCCGCACCAACACCATCGCGCGCTGACCGCAAGACCTGACCCGTAAGAGCTATGACCGAAACCGTCAATTTGCTGGAGCAGATCCAGGCGCGCTTCGGCGACGCCGTCACCAGCGCGCGCGAGGCTTACGGCCAGTACACGATCGAGATTGCAGCCGACCGCCTGCTCGAAGTTGCGCAGGCTTTGCGTGACGAGCCGGCGTTTCATTTCGAGCAGCTGGTGGATCTGTGCGGTGTCGATTACCTGTCCTACGGCCAGGATGAGTGGAACACCGAATCCGTTACCGTCGAGGGCTTCAGCCGCGGCGTGCAGGGCGAAGGCCCAGGCCGCTTTGCGTGGGCCAATCGGCCGCGCCCAGAGATCATTCCGAACCGCTTTGCCACGGTCGTGCACCTGCTCTCGATCGAGCACAACCTGCGCCTGCGCATCCGCTATTTCGCGCCCGATGACTCGATGCCGGTGGTGCCATCGGTCGTCGACATCTGGGGCGCCGCGAACTGGTTCGAGCGCGAGGCTTTCGACCTCTACGGCATCGCCTACGACGGTCATCCGGACCTGCGCCGCCTGCTCACCGACTACGGCTTCATGGGTCACCCTTTCCGCAAGGATTTTCCGCTGATCGGCAATGTCGAAGTGCGCTACGACCCGGAGCAAGGTCGCGTGATCTACGAGCCGGTCACGATCGAACCTCGGGTGACCGTGCCGCGCGTGATCCGCGATGACTCGCGCTATCTGGCGTCGGCGGCAGAGACGCTCGGGAGCCCGAACTGATGGCCGAGATCCGCAACTACACGATGAACTTCGGCCCGCAGCATCCGGCCGCGCATGGCGTGCTGCGGCTGGTGCTGGAGCTCGATGGCGAGACCATCGTACGCGCCGATCCGCACGTCGGACTGCTTCATCGAGGCACCGAAAAACTCGCGGAATCAAAGCCTTATAACCATTCCATCGGTTACATGGACCGGCTTGATTACGTCTCGATGATGTGCAACGAGCATGCCTATGTGCGGGCCATCGAGCGGCTGCTGGGTGTCGATGCGCCTGTTCGCGCGCAGTACATCCGCACCATGTTCGACGAGATCACGCGGATCCTGAACCACCTCATGTGGATCGGTTCGAACGCGCTCGATCTCGGTGCCATGACCGTGTTCCTGTACGCGTTCCGCGAGCGCGAAGAACTGATGGATTGCTACGAGGCAGTCTCAGGCGCGCGCCTGCATGCCAGCTACTACCGCCCCGGCGGCGTCTATCGCGACCTGCCTGAGCAGATGCCGCAGTACAAGGAAAGCCCCTGGACCAAGGGCAATGACCTCAAGCGCCGCAACGAGTGGCGCGAAGGCTCGATGCTCGATTTCCTGACCGCATTCACCAACGATTTCCCGAAGCGAATCGACGAGTACGAGACGCTGCTCACCGACAACCGCATCTGGAAACAGCGCACCGTCAACATCGGCGTGATTCCGCCGGAAATGGCGCTGCGCATGGGCTTCACCGGCCCGATGCTGCGTGGCTCCGGTGTCGCCTGGGATCTGCGCAAGAAGCAGCCGTACGCCGCATACGAGCACCTCGAATTCGATATTCCGGTCGGCAGCAACGGCGATTGCTACGACCGTTATCTGATCCGCGTCGAGGAGATGCGCCAGTCCAATCGCATCGTCCAGCAATGCATTGCCTGGCTGCGCGCGAATCCGGGCGATGTGATGCTGCGCAACTTCAAGGTTGCGCCGCCGTCTCGCGTCGAAATGAAAGACGACATGGAAGCGCTGATCCACCACTTCAAATTGTTCACCGAGGGCTATTGCACGCCGCCGGGTGAAGTCTATTGTGCGGTCGAGGCGCCCAAGGGCGAGTTTGGCGCGTACATCATTTCGGACGGCGCCAACAAGCCGTTCCGCGTCAAGCTGCGCGCCCCCGGCTTCTCGCACCTGTCGGCCATGGACGAGATCGTGCGCGGCCACATGCTGCCCGACGTAGTTGCCGTAATCGGCACGCTCGACATCGTGTTCGGAGAGATTGATCGATGAAACCGCATCGGATGGAGTCGATTGCGGTCGACTCCATTGACCCCAATGTGTTGCTGACTGCGCAATCGCGGGCCGAGCTCGATGCGTGGCTCGCCAAGTACCCGGCAGATCGGCGTCGCAGCGCGATCCTGGCTGGCTTGCGCATTGCGCAGGTCCAGAACCAGGGCTTTCTCACCGATGCGCTGATTGTCGCGGTCGCCAAGTACATCGGCATTACGCAGACCCAGGCTTTCGAGGTCGCGACCTTCTACTCGCTGTTCCATATCGGTGCGTGCGGGCGCAACAAGGTTTCGATCTGCACGAATATCTCGTGCTGGCTGGTCGGCGCGGACGCCATCGTCGAGCATGTCGAGAAGAAACTCGGCATCACTGTCGGTGAAAGCACGGCCGACGGCCGCATCCATCTCATCGAGGAAGAGGAATGCCTCGCCGGCTGCGTGCGCGCGCCGATGATGTGGGTCAATGGCGACTACCACGAACAACTGACGACCGAAAAAGTCGATCGCATCCTGGATGGGTTGAGCTGATGTCAACCGAACTCATGAACCCGCTCGGCCTGGTGCCGCAGGCGCACAACGTGGTGTTCACCACCCTGCACTTTGCCGAGCCGGCGAGCTACGACAGCTACCTGAAATCGGGTGGCTACCAGGCGCTGCGCAAGATCCTGACGGAAGGCTGGACCCGCGAGCAGGTGATTGACCTGGTCAAGGCTTCAGCGCTGCGCGGCCGTGGTGGCGCGGGCTTCCCGACGGGCTTGAAGTGGAGCTTCATGCCGCGCAACGCGCCGGGCGTGAAGTACCTGCTGTGCAACTCCGACGAGTCCGAGCCCGGCACCTGCCACGACCGCGACATCCTGCGCTACAACCCGCACGCGGTGATCGAGGGCATGATCATCGGCGGCTTCGCGATGGGCACCAACATCGGCTACAACTATATGCGCGGCGAGTTCCAGAACGAGCCGTTCCAGAACTTCGAGCAGGCGCTGCGCGATGCGCGCGCGCACGGCTGGCTCGGCACCAACATCCTGGGCTCGGGCTTCGACTTCGAACTGCATGCGAGCCTCGGCGCGGGCGCCTACATCTGCGGCGAAGAGACGGCGCTGATGGAATCGCTGGAAGGCAAGAAAGGCCAGCCGCGCTTCAAGCCGCCGTTCCCGGCCAACTTCGGCCTGTACGGCCGGCCGACCACGATCAACAACACCGAGACCTTCGCGTCGATCCCGGCGATCGTCCGCAACGGCGCCGAATGGTTCTTGAACATCGGCAAGCCGAATAATGGCGGCCCGAAGTGTTTTTCGGTTTCAGGCCATGTGCGACGCCCTGGCAACTACGAACTTCCGCTCGGCATTGCGTTCAAGGACATGCTGGAAGTTGCCGGTGGGTTGCGTCCAGGCCGCACGCTCAAGGGCGTGATCCCGGGCGGCTCGTCGATGCCGGTGCTGCCGGCCGAGACGATGATGAATATCACCATGGATTTCGACGCGCTGCAGAAAGCCGGCTCCGGTCTGGGCTCCGGCGCGGTCATCGTCATGGACGATTCGACCTGCATGGTGCGCGCGCTGACCCGTATCTCGCGCTTCTACTATCACGAGTCCTGCGGCCAATGTACGCCGTGCCGCGAGGGCACCGGCTGGATGTACCGCGTGTTGCATCGCATTGCTGCGGGCCAGGGTCGTGACGGCGATCTCGAGCTGCTGAAGGCCGCCGCCGGCCAGATCGAAGGCCACACCATCTGTGCCTTTGGCGAAGCCGCAGCATGGCCGGTGCAGGGCATGCTCAAACAGTTCTGGCCGGAGTTCGAGTACTACGTGAAGAACAAACGCTCGATGGTCGGCGACCAATTGAAGGCCGCGGCATGAGCGCACAGCCGACCCCGACCGCCCCGCCCGATCACGTCAACATCGAGATCGATGGCGTCAAGATGACCACGCCGAAAGGCTCGATGATCATCCAGGCCGCCGACAAGCACGGGATCCAGATCCCGCGCTTCTGCTACCACGAAAAGCTTGCGATCGCGGCTAACTGCCGCATGTGCCTGGTCGACGTCGAGAAGGCGCCGAAGCCGATGCCGGCCTGTGCGACGCCGGTCATGGAAGGCATGAAGGTGTCGACGCGCAGCAAGCGAGCGATCGACTCGCAGCGCAACGTGATGGAGTTCCTGCTGGTCAACCATCCGCTCGACTGCCCCATCTGCGACCAGGGCGGCGAGTGCGAGCTGCAAGACCTGGCGATGGGTCATGGCCGCTCGGTCTCACGCTTTGCCGAGCGCAAGCGCGTGGTGCCCGACGAGGATCTCGGGCCGCTGGTTGCGACCGACATGACGCGCTGCATCCACTGCACCCGCTGTGTGCGTTTCACCGACGAAATTGCCGGTACGCGCGAGCTCGGTGGCATGTTCCGCGGCGAGCACCTGGAAATCGGCACCTATCTGGGCGAGCCGCTGCGCACCGAGCTGTCGGGCAATGTTATCGACTTGTGCCCGGTCGGCGCGCTCACCAACAAGGTGTTCCGCTTCCGCGCACGGCCGTGGGAGTTGATCGCGCGCGACGGCGTCGGTTACCACGATGCCATCGGTTCTAATCTGCACCTGCACCTGCGCCGTGGCGAAGTCATGCGCTGCGTCCCGCGCGACAACGAAAGCATCAACGAAAGCTGGATCGCCGATCGCGACCGCTACAGCCATCAGGGTCTCACCCATGAAGATCGTCTGACCGCACCGCGAGTCAAGCGCGACGGTCAATGGGTCGAGGTGTCCTGGGATGAGGCGCTCAAGGTCGCCGCGCAGGGATTGAAGGCGCAGATTTCCGCGCATGGAGCCGACCAGCTCGGCGCGCTCGTCAGCCCCGGTGTCACGGCGGAAGAGCTGTTCCTCGCGCAGGCGCTGGTGCGCGGACTGGGGTCCGCGCATATCGATCATCGGTTTACGCAGCTCGATTTCAGCGATGACGCGGCCCGCGAGCTGAGCCCAGGCTTCGGTGCGCCCTTGGCGGAATACCCGCTCGCGCGCTCGATCCTGCTGGTCGGCGCGAATCCGCGCATGGACGCCCCGATTCTTGGCCATCTGGTGCGCCGCGCATGGCGCCAGGGCGCGCAGGTCCACTCGATTTCCGGGCTCGATTTCGAGCACCATTTCGAGCTGACCGGGAAGTTCGTCGGTGAGCCGGCCGCGCAGTTGCGCGAGCTGGCGGGCTTGGCGGCAGCGGTGGCGCAAGCGAAGGGTGTGGCGTTGCCGGAAGAGATCGCCGGGATTTCAGGAAGAGCGTCCGGACAAGGTCCGGACCCACAGGGTCAACAACAAACGCAAAACCGCGCCGCGGCCGCTGTCGCCAAGAGCCTCATCGAGCACGGCCCGAGCCGCGTGCTGTTCGGCGAGCATGCGGTGACGCATCCAGCGGCATCCGTCTTGCGTCGCATCGCGCAGTTCATTGCGCGGAACACCGACAGCAGCTTCGACGAAATGCCAGCCGGTGGCAACGGCGTGGCCGCCTGGCGCCTGGGCTGCGTGCCGCACCGCGGTGCCGCTGGCGCCAAGGCCGGACCCGGATTGAACGCCCGCGAACTGGTCAAGGGCCGCAAGAGCTACCTCATTTATGGCGCCGATGTGCCGGAGGACTTTGCGTTCGGCGCGCAACTGGTCGAATCGCTCAAAGCCGCTGATTTCGTCCTCGCATTTTCGGCCTTCCGCTCCAATGCGCTCGACGCCTGTGCGCAGGTGATCCTGCCGATCGGGCTCGCGCCTGAAGTGGACGGCTCGCACGTCAATGTCGAAGGACGCGTGCAGACAACCGCCGCGGCCGCCAAGCTTCCGGGCGACGCGCGTCAAGGCTGGCGCATCCTGCGCGCGCTCGGCGAGATGCTGCAGCTGCCTGGCTTCGATTTCCTGGATTTCGCGAGCCTGCATGCACGCGTCCAGACCTTGCTGACCTGGGGAACGGTCGAGGCCGGCATTGGGTCGGACGCTCCTGCGCTGAACGCAGGTGGAGAAGGCTTCGTCGTCCAGCGGCATGTGCCGATCTATGCAGTCGATGCGCTGGTGCGCCACGCGGCAGCGCTGCAGGCGACACCGCTCGGGGAAAACGGCCATCTCAAGCTGCACCCGGAAGATGCCCTTGCCCTCGGCATCGGCCAACACGGCGCGCTACATATCGGCGGCGTGAGTTATCGCTGCGACGCATCTCCGCTGGTGCCGCGCGGGACCTGCGTGGTGATCGGCGGGACCGCCGCCACCGCCGCCCTGCCGCAGACCGGCGAGCGCGTGCAACTGACGCAGGTGGCACATGGATGATCTGCTGCTGGTCCTGTGGACCCTGTTCAAGGTCCTGCTGATCGCGGTCCCGCTGATCATCGCGGTCGCGTTCTTCACCCTGGCCGAGCGCAAGGTCATCGGCTTCATGCAGGCGCGCCTAGGCCCGACTGAAATCGGTCCTTTCGCGCTGCTGCAGCCCTTCGCCGACACCACCAAGATGCTCTTCAAAGAGCTGGTGATGCCGACCAATGTCGACCGCACCCTCTACATCATCGCGCCGCTGCTGACCCTCGCGCCCGCTTTCGCGGCCTGGGCGGTCATTCCGTTCGACCAGGGCGTGGCGCTCTCGCAGATCGATGCCGGCCTGCTGTATCTGCTGGCGATGACCTCGCTCGGCGTCTATGGCGTCATCCTCGCCGGCTGGGCTTCGAACTCCAAATACGCCTTCCTCGGCGCAATGCGTTCGGCCGCGCAGATCGTCTCCTACGAGATCGCCATGGGCTTTGCGCTGGTCGGCGTGCTGGTCGCGTCGGGTAGCCTGAACCTCGAGAAGATCGTGCTCGCGCAGGCCGGCAATGCGGGCTTTTTCGAGTGGTTCTGGCTGCCGCTGCTGCCGCTGTTCGTGATCTATTTCATCTCCGGCGTGGCCGAGACCAACCGCGCGCCTTTCGACGTCGCCGAGGGCGAGTCGGAAATCGTAGCCGGCTTCCACGTCGAGTATTCCGGCGCCGCGTTCGCGGTGTTCTTCCTCGCCGAATACGCGAACATGATCCTCATCAGCTTCCTCGCCTCGATCATGTTCCTCGGCGGCTGGCTGTCGCCGCTGCAAGGCTGGATCGGCGGTCCCCTGGGCGCGCCAAGCTTCATCTGGCTGTTCGCCAAGGCCGGCTTCTTCGCCTTCTGCTACCTGTGGTTCCGGGCCACCTTCCCGCGCTATCGCTATGACCAGATCATGCGCCTGGGCTGGAAGGTCTTCATCCCGATCACGATCGTCTGGATCGTCGTGATCGCGGTGCTGGTGCTCGCCAAGGTGGTCGAACGCGGCGTGTAAGTGATTGTTGCGTAGCGACTTTGTGGGAGCGGCCATGGCCGCGATGCTGTTGTTTTAGATGGTCTACGAGGTCCTGAGCATTCGCGCTCGACCGTCGATGAAGCACGCAATACGGAGTCAAGCGTCAATGGGTGTCGTCACCTCGTACTTCAAGAGCTTGATGCTGAAGGAGCTGCTGGTGGGCCTTTCGCTCACCGGGCGCTATTTCTTCAGGCCCAAGTACACCTTGCGCTATCCGGTCGAGAAGACGCCGAAGTCGAATCGTTTCCGTGGTCTGCATGCGCTGCGCCGCTATCCCAATGGCGAAGAGCGCTGCATTGCCTGCAAGCTCTGCGAGGCAGTGTGCCCGGCGCTGGCGATCACCATCGATTCCGAACAGCGCGAAGACGGCACGCGGCGCACGACGCGCTACGACATCGATCTCTTCAAGTGCATCTTCTGCGGCTTCTGCGAAGAGTCCTGTCCGGTCGATTCGATCGTGCTGACCGACATCCACGAATACCATTTCGAGCAACGCGGCGAGAACGTGACCACCAAGCCGCAACTGCTCGCGATCGGTGATCGTTTTGAAAAAGAAATTGCGGCTGCGCGCACGCAAGACGCACCTTATCGATAGGGCCCAGAGCTAATGCCGTACGAGAAGCTCCTGTTTTTCGCGCTCGCGGGCCTGCTGGTCATCGCTGCCGGTGCGGTCGTGACCTTGCGCAATCCGGTGCATGCAGTGATGAGCCTGGTGCTCACCTTCTTCACCAGCGCGATGCTGTGGATCCTGCTGCGCGCCGAGTTTCTGGGTATCACGCTGATCCTCGTCTACGTAGGCGCGGTCATGGTGCTGTTCCTGTTCGTGGTCATGATGCTCGACATCAACACCGCGCCCCTGCGCGAAGGGTTTGCGCGCTACCTGCCGATCGGCATCCTGGTCGCGGTGATCATGGCGGTGCAGATGGGCGCAGTCCTGAGCTCGCGGTATTTCGGCATCGAGGCCTTCACGCCGGCGCCGGATGACGCGACGGTGAGCAACACCGAAGCGCTCGGTCGCCTGCTTTATACCGACTACGTCTACCCGTTCGAGATTGCTGCGGTGATCCTGCTGGTGGCGATCGTCGCCGCGATTGCGCTGACTCATCGACGACGCCTTGGCGGCAAGCTGCAGAACCCGAGCGCGCAGGTCCTGGTCACGAAAGCCGAGCGCATGCGCATCGTCAAAGTGCCGTCTGAAACACAGGGAGGGCATGGCGCGTGATTCCTCTCTCCTGGTGGCTCATCCTGGCCGCGATCCTGTTCTGCATCAGCGTCGCCGGCATCTTCATCAACCGCAAAAACGTCATCGTGCTGCTGATGGCGATCGAGCTGATGCTGCTCAGCGTCAATATGAACTTCGTCGCCTTCTCGCACTATTTGAACGACATGGCCGGGCAGGTGTTCGTGTTCTTCATCCTGACCGTAGCCGCGGCTGAAGCGGCGATTGGCCTCGCCATCCTGGTGGTGGTCTTCCGTAGCCGGCGCACGATCAACGTCGCCGAACTCGACACCATGCGGGGCTAGGCCAGACGATGATTACCGAAACTTTATTACTCGTCATCGCCCTCGCCCCGCTGCTCGCCGCCGTGATCGCCGGCCTGTTCGGCCGCCAGATCGGCCGCGCCGGCGCGCATACGATCACCATCCTCGGCGTGCTCGTCAGTGCGGTGCTGAGCGGTTATGTGCTCAAGCTGATTGCGTTCGATGGCCACCCGAGCGTCAATCTTTCGGTCTACAACTGGTTCACTGTCGGCTCGATCAGCGCCGAAGTCGGCTTCCTTATCGACCAGCTGACTGCGGTGATGATGGTGGTGGTGACTTCGGTGTCGCTGATGGTGCACATCTACACCATCGGCTACATGCACGAGGATCCCGGCTACCAGCGCTTCTTCTCGTACATCTCGCTGTTCACCTTTTCGATGTTGATGCTCGTGATGAGCAACAACTTCATGCAGCTGTTCTTCGGCTGGGAAGCGGTCGGCTTGGTGTCGTACCTCCTGATCGGCTTCTGGTACAAGCGCCCAACCGCGATCTTCGCGAACATGAAAGCCTTCCTGGTCAACCGCGTCGGCGACCTGGGTTTCCTGCTCGGCATCGGCCTCGTGCTCGCCTATCTCGGCAGCCTCGATTACGCGACCGTGTTCAAGGCGGCGCCGACGCTCGTCGGCCAGACCTTCAATCCGTGGGGCGCGGTGGAATGGGCGGTGCCTACGCTGATCTGCCTGCTGCTGTTCGTCGGTGCCATGGGCAAGAGCGCGCAGGTGCCGTTGCATGTGTGGCTGCCCGACTCGATGGAAGGCCCGACGCCGATCTCCGCCCTGATCCATGCGGCGACCATGGTAACCGCGGGCATCTTCATGGTGGCGCGCATGTCGCCGCTGTTCGAGCTCTCCGAAACCGCGCTTTCGTTCGTCCTGGTGATCGGCGGCACCACCGCGCTGTTCATGGGCTTCATCGGCATCGTCCAGAACGACATCAAGCGCGTCGTCGCCTATTCGACTTTGTCGCAGCTCGGCTACATGACGGTTGCGCTGGGCGCCTCGGCTTATTCGGCGGCCATATTCCACCTGATGACGCACGCCTTCTTCAAAGCGCTGCTGTTCCTCGGTGCCGGCTCGGTGATCATCGCGCTGCACCACGAGCAGGACCTGCGCCGCATGGGCGGCCTGTCCAAGTACATGAAGATCACCTGGCTAACCGCCTGGGCCGGCTCGCTCGCGCTGATCGGTTTTCCGGGCACCAGCGGGTTCTTCTCCAAGGACGCGATCCTCATTGCCGTCCAGCACAGTGATCGCCCGGGCGCCACGTACGCCTACGCCTGCGTGCTGATCGGCGTGTTCGTGACCGCCTTTTACTCCTTCCGCATGCTGTATCTCGCGTTCCATGGCAAGCCGCGGTTTGCGCATGATGACCATCATGCTGATCATGGAAAAGCGTCCGCGCACAGCGCAGACCCACATAAAGCAACACACGCGCCGGTTGAGGCGCACGAAGGCCACGGGCACGATGACCATCACGGCCACACCCCGCACGAGTCGCCGTGGGTGGTCACCCTGCCGCTGATCCTGCTCGCGATTCCGTCGCTGATCATTGGCTGGTTTACGGCCGGCCCGATGCTGTTTGGCGACTTCTTCGATGGTGCGATTTTCGTCGCTGAAGGCCGCGCGCCGCTCGCCGAAATGGAGCATCACTTCGAGCACGGCCCGCTGGCGTTCGCGATGCATGGCTTCATCACCCTGCCGGTGATACTGGCGTTGCTGGGTGCGGGAATCGCGACCTACATCTATCTGTTCAATCCGGCCATTGCGACCAGGGCGCGCGAGAAATTCGCGCCGATCGTGCGCATCCTCGAAAACAAGTACGGCTTCGATGATCTCTACCAGGCCGTGTTCGCGCGCGGCAGCGTGCTGCTCGGACGCCTGTTCTGGCGCGCCGGCGACCAGGGCGTCATCGACGGCATGCTGGTCAACGGTTCCGCGAGTGGCGTCAACAAGCTCGCCTTTGCGATCCGCCGCCTGCAGTCCGGTTATCTCTACCACTACGCTTTCATGATGATCCTCGGATTGATCGTCATGCTCGGCACCTTTGCCCTGCTGCAATAAGACTTAAGTCAGACCCATGTTCGCCGACTGGCCACTGCTCTCCCTACTCGTCTGGCTCCCGATCGCGGGTGGCATTGCCGTGCTTACCGCCGGCGATCGCAATGCCAATGCCGCCAAATGGATGGCGCTGATCTTCGCGCTCGCCACGCTGGCCGTGTGCGTACCGCTATGGATGTATTTCGACCAGGCCACCAGCGCGCTGCAGTTCGTCGAGCTCACGCCGTGGGTGGCAAGCTACAACATCAACTACCACCTCGGCATCGACGGCATCGCGCTGCCGCTGCTGGTGCTGACCTCGATCATCACCGTGCTGGTGATCATCGCCGGCTGGGAAGTCATCGACTACAAACCCGCGCAATACGTCGCCGCCTTCCTGTTCCTCGGCGGCTTGATGAACGGTGTTTTCATGGCGCAGGACGCGATCCTGTTCTATGTGTTCTTCGAAGGCATGCTGATCCCGATGTTCATCATCATCGGCGTCTGGGGCGGGCCGAACCGGGTCTACGCGACCATCAAGTTCTTCCTGTACACGTTCCTGGGCTCGGTGTTCATGCTGCTCGGGCTCATTTACCTGTACCTCAAGGGGCAGAGCTTCAACCTCTCCGACATGCATGCCATGTCGCTCAGCATGACTGAGCAAAGCTGGCTGTTCTTCGCCTTCCTCGCAGCCTTTGCAGTCAAGATCCCGATGTGGCCGGTGCACACCTGGTTGCCGGATGCGCACGTTGAGGCGCCGACCGGTGGCTCGATGGTCCTGGCCGCGGTGATGCTGAAAGTCGGCGGCTACGGTTTCCTGCGTTTCTCGCTGCCGATCGCGCCCGACGCGAGTGCCGAATACGCCTGGGTGGTCATTGCGCTGTCGCTGATCGCGGTGGTCTACATCGGCTTCGTCGCGCTCGCCCAGGAAGACATGAAGAAGCTGATCGCGTACTCGTCGATCAGCCACATGGGCTTCGTTACCCTCGGCCTGTTCATCGCCTTCGCGCTGATGCTCGACAAGGACGCAGCCGACATGGCCGCGGTCGGTGTGCAGGGCGCGATGGTGCAGATGATCTCGCACGGCTTCGTGTCGGCGGCCATGTTCGGCGCAGTCGGCGTGCTCTACGACCGCATGCACAGCCGCATGATTTCGAGCTATGGCGGCGTCGTGAATCGCATGCCCTGGTTCGCCGCCTTCGTCGTGCTGTTCGCAATGGCCAACTGTGGCCTGCCCGGCACCAGCGGTTTCGTCGGCGAGTTCATGGTGATCCTGGCGGCGGTCAAGGCCAGCCTCGCTATCGCCTTCCTGGCCGGCCTGACCCTGGTCATCGGCGCGGCCTACACGCTGTGGCTGGTCAAGCGCGTGATCTTCGGTGACGTCGCCAACGCGGAAGTCGCCGAGCTCACTGATCTCAACCGCCGCGAGTGGATCGTCATGAGCACCCTCGCCTTCTTCGTGCTCGCGATTGGTCTCTGGCCGGCACCGTTGATCGAGGTGATGCAGCCGAGCATCGAGGCGCTGTTGCAACACATCTCGCAAAGCAAGCTCAGCGGCATCTGATAGAAAATTATGATCCCGACCTGGAACGACCTGCTGCCGCTGCTGCCCGAGCTTTTCCTGCTCAGCATGACTTCGCTGATCCTAATCGTCGGGCTTTACACCGGCGAACGCCGCCCGAGCGTGGTCCATTACCTCGCGATTCTGACGCTGGTCGGCGCCGCCGCCCTGACGCTGATGGACTTCAACATCGTTGCCCGCACCAATGCGCTCGGCGGCATGTTCATCCGCGACGGCATCGCCGACATTCTCAAGCTGTTCGTGTATCTGACGAGCGCGATCGTCTTCATCTACGCGCGGTTTTATCTGCGCACGCACCAGCTGTTCGTGGCCGAGTACTACACGCTCTCGCTGTTCGCGATTCTCGGCATGTGCCTGCTGATTTCCGGCGGCAACCTCCTGAGCATCTACCTCGGCCTGGAGCTGATGGCACTGTCGACCTATGCGCTGGTCGCGCTCGATCGCGATTCAACCGTTTCGGGCGAAGCGGCGATGAAATACTTCGTGCTTGGCGCGCTAGCGTCCGGCCTGCTGCTCTATGGCATGTCGATGCTGTATGGCATCACCGGCAGCCTGGACCTGAATGAGATCGCGACCCGCCTGGCCTCAGGCGATCACCCGCGCGTGCTGCTCGCGTTCAGCGTGACCTTCATCGTCATCGGTCTCGCCTTCAAGCTCGGCGCCGTGCCTTTCCACATGTGGGTGCCGGACGTCTATCACGGCGCACCCACCGCGGTTACTTTGTTCCTGTCGGCCGCACCGAAGCTCGCCGCGGTCGGCATGACCTTCCGTTTGCTCGGCGAGGGCCTGCTGCCGCTGGTCAACGACTGGTCGCAGATGCTCGGCTTCCTGGCGCTGATGTCGCTGCTGGTCGGCAACTTCGCGGCCATTGCGCAGAGCAATCTCAAGCGCCTGCTCGCGTACTCGACCATCTCCCACGTCGGCTTCGTGCTGCTCGGCATCCTCGCCGGTACTGACGACGGCATGGCTGCCGCCATGTTCTACGTCATCACCTACTCACTGATGAGCACCGGCGCCTTCGGCATGATCATCGCGCTCAGCAACGCCGGATTCGAATGCGACCGCATCGACGACTTCAAGGGCCTCAACGCCCGCGACCCGTGGATGGCCTTCATGATGCTGCTGATCGTCGGCTCACTCGCCGGCTTCCCGCCGCTGGTCGGCTTCTTCGCCAAACTGTACGTGCTCGAAGCCGCCGTCAACGCCGGCTGGCTCTGGCTTGCCGTCGTCGCGGTCGTCATGGCCGTCATCGGCGCCTACTACTACCTGCGCCTGATCAAGGTCATGTACTTCGACGAGATCGAACACGACCACGCCATCCAGACCCCGAAAGACCTGCGCGTCGTGCTCGCCGCCAACGGCCTTCTGCAGATCGCCCTGACCTTCTTCGTCGGCTCGCTAACGGCGCTTTGCGTGGCGGCCTGGCAGTAGGACTTGGCACCGGACCGGCTCGCTTCGTATCCGGCCCTCACCGGACTACGCGGGCTGGCCGCAGGATGGGTGCTCGTCTACCACGCCTGGGTTGCTGCTGAACCGCGGCGAATGCTGCTCCCGGTTGCGGGCACTGACGTTGACCTGACGCCAATCTTCAGTAGTGGCTGGGTGGGTGTCGATATCTTCTTTACCCTGAGTGCGTTCCTGCTGGCGCTCCCATTTGCGCACGCCAATGCGCGCGGCTTGCCTAGCCAGCCAATGCCCGACTACTTGTGGCGCCGCTGCCTACGCATTCTCCCGGCGTATTACGTGCAGCTGCTGATCGTGCTTCTAGCGGCTGCCGCGCTCACCGGAAGCCTGCCGTTGACGGCGACACAGCTGCTCGCCCACCTGGTGCTCTGGCTCAACATCGGCCCGCAACCGGTAGCTCCGCTGGTCGGGGTCTGGTGGACGCTGCCGATCGAATTCGGCTTTTATCTGCTGCTGCCGCTCCTGGCTCCAATGCTGACGCCGAAGCGCGTCATTTGGTTGCTGCTGGTCGGGATCGCTGCCACTCTGGTCTACCGCCATGCCATGTTCGCGTACGTCGCCGAGCGCAGTGTCGGCGAAAAAATCTTGCTGTTGGAGCAGCTTCCCGGGCGCCTTGACCAATTCATCCTGGGTGCTGTGACCGCTGTCCTCATCGCAAATCACGCGGATCTCGGCCGCAACCTGAGTCGCAGGGCCTGTGTGCTTCTGGTGATTTTCGGGATGGCGCTGCTCATGGGCATCCTCGTGCTGGCCCATCTCAATTTCGAGACGTACTGGGAAGGCCATCCGCTGGTGTTCGTTTTTCACCTGCTGGCGTCGATCGCCGTGGTCGCGCTGATCGTTGCGGGCTGCTCGGACCACGCCAAGGACCTGCGGGTGCTGCGAAGCCGGCCGCTGGTGTTTCTTGGTACCGTCAGCTACAGCCTCTACCTCTGGCACCAGTTGATCCTGATGTGGCTTGCCCGGCAACTGTGGATCGACAGTTGGACGCCCTATACATTGCCGGCCCTGCTGCTCATCGGAGGGACCACGGCGTGCGTGCTCGCGTGGGTCTCGTGGCGGCTGATCGAAAAGCCGGCTTTGAGCTGGGGACGCTCGGCGTTCGAGGCATCGAAATGAGCATCCCGTTGCCACCCGAACGTACGACGATCGCATCCATGGCACGCTGCTTCGCCCTCGCGGCAATTCCGCTATTGATTCTCGGCAGCATCGTTCTCATCAGTTGGCCGGGTTACTTAAGCCACGATGCGGCCTTCCAATGGCATCAGGCACGCACCGGCGTGTTTGCCGAGGTCGCGCCGCCACTCTTGCCAGCGCTGTGGAGGATTTTTTTATGGCTCGGCTTCCCCGCAAGCAGCGGGCCCTTGCTCCTGATCCTTGGGCTGCATGTGTTTGCGTTCGCGCGGCTGGCGCTGGTGGCTTACTCGCGCGGCGAAACACGCCTCGCCTTGACACATGCCGTGCTTGGGCCTGCCTGCCCTTTGCTGCTCTTGCTGATTCCGCATGTGTGGAGCGACTTGTTGCTGAGTGGCGCCTTGCTCGGGGCGGTTGCCCTGTTGGCTGGACGCCGCCTGTCGGCCATCTCCCAGTTCGCCTTTCTGGGACTGTGCTTAATCGCCGTCAGCGCGCGCCACAACGGCATATTTGCCGTGCTCCCCTTGGTCGT
Source organism: Rhodanobacteraceae bacterium (assembly GCA_031425695.1). Classification (GTDB taxonomy): domain Bacteria; phylum Pseudomonadota; class Gammaproteobacteria; order Xanthomonadales; family SZUA-5; genus JANPJV01. The sequence continues at coordinate 22,801 of JANPJV010000322.1, forward strand.
CTGGTGGATTTCCGCCGATTGGCGGGAGCATTCCCGCCTTCGCAAGAGCCTAGTTGCGATCGCCGTACTGGCGGTGCTGGTGTTGTGCAAGTCGCTGTTGACCAACGCGTTGGTGACACAGCGACTGGACACCTGGGCGGTGGCGCCAATGTTCGACCTGCAGGCAGTTTCGGTCGCCACCGATCGGCAGCTTTTTCCTGCCAGCCTGACCGGGCCCGGGATGGATGTAGAGCAACTTCGAGCCGCGTTTACGCCGTACACCTCGCCGACGCTTTTCGGCGGCACTCGCTCCGGTGTCGCGAATCCCACCATCGCCGCACTTTCTCCTGTCCAGCGCGCCGACCTTTTGCACGCCTGGCGCCAGCTTTGGTTCGAGCCGGCTTGGTGGGCTCATCGTTCACGGCTATTCGCGGCGATGTTGGGGCCACATGCAACGCCTGAGCTGCGCGACCTAGCCGATATGCCGGGCAACAAACATTTTGGCGACAATCCGCCGCTGCAACCTCGATTCCCGACCGCAAATGCGAACTATCGAACGGCCGCCGACGTGTTTCGTGTCGGGCCCATTTACGCCCCCGCCCTTTACTTGGCGCTCGGCGTGCTCGGCCTGTGGGCAATGTGGAAGAGACGGCGTCGAGAAAGGCCAGTCAAAGAACCGCTCGTCGCAGATTGGTGGACAGCAGCGGTGGCGATATCCGCGAGCGCATGGTGCTACACCCTGCCCTATTTCGTGATCGCCCCGTCGGCAGACACGCGCTATGTATTCTGGCCGGCGTTGGCGAGTTGGCTGGTATTTCTGATCAGCTTGGCCAATACCCCTGCGCCGCGAACATCGATCCTGTCCTCTAGCTGACTAGTGAACCCGCTATACGGAATTTGGTTTGCCTGGTCAGCACTTAGCCCGCTCCAATATTGCGCGGCATCATTGCGTCGATGGTGAGACATGGGTGCTTAAGCGGATGGCGCGGCGCCAGCGACGTCGCTCCGAGCCTGGTACGCCGCCGACGATGACATGTAGATCGCGGCGGGGATCTCACCGGCCTGGGGAGCAAGATCCTATCGGGATAGGGACTCCTACCACGAGCCACGAGCCTGCAGTTGGACGGGCTCGAATAGCACGGACGCGCAAGGAAAGCCGAGGTGCTGCGGTCAGGTCGCTGACAAGTGGCAGGACCGACTAAGGCAGGGGGTCGATCGCGGACACGCGTGGAAATCGCGAAAATCGCTATGTGCCGTATCCACGACGGCTCGGTTTTCCAGCGCATAGGCGGCAATCTGCGCATCGGTGATCAGGTCTCGTGAAGCCCCGCGGCGCGGAGCAGGTCAAATGCGAGCGTCAGGTTGAAGCGTAAGCGTCCGACACCGACCATATTGAGCTCAGCGGCGCAGTGGGCTAGTTCACGGTGTCAAGCTGGTTTTGGTGCCCAGTTCATCGGCATCAAGCTGTCGATATCCCGATTGAGCGTACTGGGTAGCCGCTCGAGCACGT
>JANPJV010000323.1:0-3435 GCA_031425695.1 Rhodanobacteraceae bacterium
CCGGCCCCCCCGCATCCCCACCCGCCTTCACCCCAGCGTTCCCTCCCCGACCCGCCCCAGCCATACCAAATCCCCCCACCTTTAATCGCTTCGCTCCACGTGGGTTCGGACCTTGTCCGAACGCTTTATCGCTTCGCTCCACGTGGGTTCGGACCTTGTCCGAACGCTTTTCCCGGATCATGCACAAGAGCGTCAAGGTCCGGACCCACGCAGATCAAAAGCGAGCTCGCATGTACCCAAAGACCTACTACGCCGCGAACCGTCGCGAGCCCACCGAGCAATAGCAAAACTACTTCCGCTTCGGCGCCATCCTCTGCCGCCGCGCCTCGAACAAGAACACGCCCGTCGCGACGCTGACGTTCAAGCTTTCCACGCCCTCCGCGATCGGGATCTTCCAGAGGTAGTCGCAGGTTTTGCGAGTGAGCTCGCGCAGGCCTTCACCCTCGCTGCCGAGCACGATGGCGATCGGACCGGTGAGGTCGGCGGCATACACGCTTTCCTTGGCTTCGCCAGCAGCGCCACCGATCCAGACACCCGCCTTCTTCAGAATCTCGAGCGCGCGGGCGAGGTTGGTCACGCGCACCAGTGGCAGCTTCGACGCCATGCCGGCGGACGAGCGCACCACCGTCGGGGTCAGGCCCACCGCACGGTCTTTCGGCACGACCACGGCGAGCGCGCCGGCTGCCGCCGCGGTGCGAATGCAGGCGCCCAGATTGTGCGGGTCCTGGACGCCATCGAGAATCAACACCAGCGCCGGCTCCCGGCTGTTTTCGATCATCCGCAGCAAATCGGTTTCATCGAGCGCGTCGGGCAGGCGCGAGCGCGCGGCAATCCCTTGATGGCGATCGCTGGCGACACGCTTGTCGAGGCTTGCACGCGAAACCAGCTGCACCGCGAGATCGAGCGCCCGGCAGCGCAGCACCAGCGCCTCGACGCGCGGATTGCGGCGCCCGTCTTCCACGATCACTTCCAGGATACGGCCGGGATCGCTGTCGAGTTGCGCCTCGACTGCGTTCGGTCCCAACAGCCAATCTGCCTGCGCCGGCCCGCTCATCGACGGCGGCGGCGGAAGCCCGGCTTCGGCGGACGCGCCCCCTGCCCTTCGCGAAACCCACCCTGTTGTTTGTCGGCGCGTGTCTCCGCATCGCCAGCGAGCCGGAAATCGATGCGACGCTCCAGCGGATCGACCCGAATCACCTTGACGCGGACCTTATCGGCCAGCGTGTAGCTCGCTCGCAGCCGCTCACCGACCAGACGCCGGCCACGCGCGTCGAAATGGTAGTAATCGTTGGGCAGCTGAGTCACGTGGACCATGCCGGTGATCTTGGTGCCGATGATCTCGACGAACAGTCCGAACGAAGCGACACCGGTGATGATCCCGTCGAACTCGTCGCCGAGATGGCGCTCCATGTAAGCGCACTTGAGGCGGTCGGCGACATCGCGCGTGGCCTCGTCGGCACGTCGCTCGGTCATCGAGCAATGGCGCCCGAGCTCGACCATGTTCGCCGCGCTGTAGGTGTGGTTGGTCGGCTTGCCGCCGGCCAGCGCGTGATAGATCGCGCGGTGCACCAGCAGGTCCGGATATCGGCGGATCGGCGAGGTGAAGTGGCCATACGTACTGAGCGCCAGGCCGAAGTGGCCATCGCAATCGGCGGAGTACACCGCCAGGCTCTGCGAGCGCAGCACGACCGCCTCGATCAAGGCCGCATCGGTCCGCAATTTGGCCTGCTGCAGCACGCGCATGAGATCGGCCGGCACCAGGTCCTCATTCGCGGGCAGCGGGATGCCGACGGTTGCCATGAAGTCGACCAGCTCTTCGTATTTCTGCAGCGGCGGACGCGGATGCACGCGGTAGAGCGTCGGGATCTTCGATTTCTTCAGGAATTTCGCAGTCGCCACGTTCGCGGCGATCATGCATTCCTCGATCAACTTGTGGGCGTCGTTGCGCTCGTACGGCTTGACCGCGTCGATCGCGCCATTCTCGTCGAACGAGAACTTGACTTCCTGGCCCTCGAAGTCGAGCGCACCACGCTCGCTGCGGCGCTTGGCGAGGATCTTGTAGAGCTTGTACAGATTTTCGAGCTGCGGCAGCACCTTCGCCAGGCGCTCGCGCATCTGCGGCTGGTTCTCGCCGATGGCTTCCCACACCTGGTTGTAGGTGAGGCGCGCGGCCGAGCGCATCACCGCCGGGAAGAAGCGCGACTTGGTCGTCTCGCCCTGGGCGTCGATGCGCATCTCGCAGCAAAGCGCGAGCCGCTCGACCTCCGGCTTCAACGAACAGATCCCGTTCGACAGGGATTCGGGCAGCATCGGCACGACGCGGTTCGGGAAATACACCGACGTGCCGCGCTCCTGCGCCTGTGCATCGAGCGCGCTGCCCGGCTGCACATAGGTGGCGACGTCGGCAATCGCGACGATCAGCTTGAAGCCGCCGCCACGGGTCGGTTCGCACCAGACCGCGTCGTCGAAATCGCGCGCGTCCTCGCCGTCGATGGTGACCAGCGGAACTTCGCGCAGGTCTTCGCGATCCTCGCGCTGCTTGGGCCGCACCTTGTCCGGGATCTTCTTGGCTTCGGCAACCACCGAAGCTGGCCAGTCGTGCGGTATGCCGTGGCTTTCAATCGCCATGTCGACCGCAAACCCGGTACCTACCTCGGCACCGAGCACGCGCACGATCCGGGCCACGGGCTGTCGATGAGCACTCGGCGGCTCGACAATCTCCGCCACCACGACATCGCCCGGCTTGGCACCGCCGGCGCTCCCGATCGGGATCAGCAGATCCTGGGTGATGCGGCGATCGTCCGGTGCGACGACGCCGTAGCCGGCTTCCTCGAGAAAGCGGCCAACGATGCGCGGCGAGCGGCGCGAGAGGATCGAGACGATCGCGCCTTCCGGGCGATCCTTCTTGTCGCGTCCGACCACGCTGACCAGGGCACGGTCGCCATGCAAGACCTGCTTCATCTGGTAAGGCGGCAGGTATATATCCGCTTCGCCCGGCTCGTCCGCGCGCAAGAAGCCGAAGCCCTCGCTGTTGGCGATGATGCTGCCGGCGATGAGATCCATCTTGTCGGCCAGGCCGTAGCCACCGCGCCGATTCATCAGCAGCTTGCCTTCGCCCACCAACACATCGAGCAGCGTACGTACCGCCTCGATGCCTTCGGCTGACTTGAACGCCAACTGGTCGGCGATCTCCTCGGCCTTCATGAGCTTGCCGCTGGCTTGCATGAAAGCCAGTACCTGTGCGGCGCCGGGCGCCTTCGTTTTCGTGATTTTTGCCATGGCGTGAAGGCTAGCAGCGCGACGCATGTGAAGGCTATGCAGGCGATGTGATGGCTGGGGGCCCATTGGAGGGCGGCGCTCCCGCGCCGCCGCATCTGGGCCGGGGCGAAACCGTGGCCCTCGACGAAAGAGCGGCGGCGCGGGAGCGCCGCCCTC